>PLZX01000134.1:1792-32152 GCA_003152325.1 Bryobacterales bacterium
ACGCTCAAGCCCGTCGATCAGCTTCTGGCTCAGATCGCAATGTACTGGAGGTTGGGAGAATCATTCATCGGCGGCGTGGGGATGATACTCGGCTTTGTGAAACTGCGCCTTTATAGTTCCCCACAGTCGATCGGGGGAGTGGAAGCCGACCAGTCACAGGCCCTAGGTCTGACGAGCCATGCGGGTTTCGTCGCGTACAACATCAGCGCGATATTCTTCAGTATCGGCTCGATCCTCTTCTGTTACCTGTTCTTCAAATCGAGATATATCCCCCGGATCCTGTCAGCATTCGGCGTGTTTGCTTCGGTCATCGTGACGATCCTGTGTTTTGGCAGTCTGATCTATCCCGAACACGCAGCAACGCTTCAGTATGGTTGGGCGCCGATGGCCATCGCCGAAGTCACAACCGGCATCTGGCTGATCTTGTTTGCGATAAGGACCCAAGCCCGTAACGATAGATTTCCGATGTCTACAGCGCTTCTTTGAGTTTCCGCCGGTATTGTTCAAAGGCCTTGCGGCCCACGCCGGTGAGACGGAGCAGCGTCTGCGGCACCTTGCCACGATAGGTTTTCGTCACCTCGACGTAATCAGCCTCCTCCAGTCGAGAGAGATGGCTCGAGAGCGTGCCCTTGTTCATACCAGTTTCGTGTTGTAGATAAAGAAAGTCGGTCCGCTCCACGGCGAACAAGAGAGCGACAATCATGAGCCGTCCTGGTTCGTGAATTACGCGGTCAAGGTCTGCGATCGTGCGGATTTGCTGGTTCATTGACCTTCCTGCGCTGGAGCTTGCGTGTGACGAAGGTAGAGCCAAAGACTGATGCCGCCGGAAATCAATAGCACCGTGCCATAAACCATCAGATAAAGGAGAAATGCTCCAACGAGCTTGGTACGAACCGGGTGGGTCACCGATGAGTCATCGGCCAGCGCCTCGAACGAACTCGCGGGAAGGAATGCGATCACAGATGAGACGAGTGTCATTGCGCAGACGACAACCCACTTCCAGCGAACTGCCCTGGCGAAACCCCAGGCATAGCTTGCCGCGAGGAGCAGGCCGAAGAGAGGCATGGCTGCCGTGATGTCCCAGTGGTACCGGCGGGCGACGAACAAACCAACCAACGCGAGCGGCGCCACCAATGCCGCCATGATCCCCGGCCGTACCCTGTCCCGCTTCCGGTATTCGACGAAGCCAGTGCGGGGATAGGTGATGTGGTTTTTGATCGCCTTGGTCCCGTAGTGGATGATCGAAAACATCACTACCATGTAGACAACGAACGCATACATCTGGTGCCAGATGGCGCCGCTGGGCGAGTGCGCCTGCAACCACATGAGCAGCGCGAAACCCAGCATTGTGAAGCCGCCACCCAACTCGCCCACGCCATCGATGTTGTAGTAGAGCTTAGGCCGTTCCAAAATACTCCCAACTTGATCCATATTCATCACTCCTCATTTACGCCTACTAGTTTGCGACACCAACCAGTAGTTGTCAATATGGCAATTTCCGACAGTTCCGGGGCCGGACAAATCATACGATCAACGTTGGGCAAAGGGGAACTGCTCGGCGCACGTGACCGAGGCGAACGCCCGTATTGGGTGGAGTGCGCCTCGCAGGGCGACAGCGCATTACCGACTACGGCCCCGATCGTTCGTAATCCAAGACCGGCCGGGAGGCCGGTCCCACTTCAGATCCTCGCCGGGTTGTCCAGCACGAAGGTCAGCCGCGTTTCCGAGGGCACGCGCACTCTCTGACCTTTCGTCGCCAGCTCCACGGCCGTGCCGCCCGCCGCGCCGGCACCGGCGCCGATCGCCGCGCCTTTGCCGCCGCCCAGAATGCCGCCGAGCACCGCGCCACCGACTGCGCCGCCACCGATCGTGCCGGCTGAGCGTCCCGCGCGGTTGGTGCTCTTCTCCGTTACGGTTTGCGTCTGGATGTCCACCATCTGGCCGTTGACCCGCACCGACATCATGGAGAGCGCCAGTTCCGTCCGTCCCGCGATCTTTCCGGATTGCTTGGCGTCAACCAGCTTCAACACCACGTCCGCGCCGCGCGGAATCAGCGTCTGGCCGTTCGAATCCACGATCGGCGCGTCCAGGCTACCTGCGAAATTCTGGCCCACCGACGCGGTCTGCGAATCCACTGCGTCAATCATGCGGACCACGAAATTCGTACCAGCCTGCAGCGTAATCCCCAGCACCCCTTGCTGCGGGGCTTCGCGCCGTTCCTCCCGCCGTTCTTCTCGCATCGGCGGCGCCTGTTCCGCCATTGGTGCGCTGCCTCCAAACTCGATGCGCGCCACGTCCGACACGTCCAGTGTCTGAATCTGATCGCCCATCTCGATTCTCATCTGGCGCGCCGTGCCGCCCAGATAAGTACCGTGAATCACCCGGCCGTCCTTCAGCGTGATGGTGTCCGCAAGGCAAACGGTCGCCGCTACGATGATTACCGCAATGTGCAATAGACGCATAAATCACTCCCCTACTTTAATGATTACTTCCTTATTATATGCCGCGTGGGCTCCCCATTCGGTTCAAAGAGCCCTTCGCCGCGGATTCCACTACCGTCCGTCCGCGTTCCAACGCCTCCCGGTAAGCCACGCGGCGTTGCGCGCGCGTGTAGACCGGGTTGCCGCGATAGTAATGCTCCAGCCCCTTGCCCACGACGTACGTCCCGGCGTAAGCGATCGCGCCCTTGGGAATCAGCCCGCCGCCCAGTGGAATCTTGCCCACCAGCTCGCGCGCTAGCGCCCGCCACCCGAAAGCTCCCGCGGCAATCGAAAGGATGGCGCCCTTCTGGTTCAAGAACCCCGCATCCCGCCCGCACGCCGCCGCGATGAGAAACGCCATGCGGATCTGGTTGCCCGTCAGAAACGCCGTGTCGGAAGCGAATTCCCCGAACGCCCACGGCAGCTCAATCAGGCTCGGCACCACATCCGGCAGCGCGGTCGCGACCGCGAACAGCGCGTTCTCCCGCGCAATCGTGTGGATGGTCCGGTCCACCACCGGCCGCCGGAAGGCCGGGTATTGCCGCGCCAGCGCCAGCCACAGATCGTCGTTGCCGTCCAGAATCGCGCCGATGGTCGCCGCCGGGTTGTAGCGGTCAAACGTGTACGTCCCTGGCGGCGCTGCGATCCCTTGCTCGAATAGAATCAGGTCCACCTTGTCGGGAACCACTGCGTCGCCCGCCCGGTGCACCTGGTCCAGCAGATACATGCGGTCTTCGAGCGGCGACTCCAGCGGCGCCAGGAAATCTTCCATCTCCGCGTACGCCACGTCGCTGGTCGCCACCAGGCCGATCCGCACCGGACGCCGTGCGCGGCTTCGCACTTCGTCCGGGCTTAACAGCGAGACGGCGGCGCGTGCCTGTTTCAATACCTTCATCATCATGAGAATCACCGGGGCGGCTCGGCGCCTAGCAGGCGAAACATCACCTGCAGCCCCTTACGCCATTCTACCGCCAGCCCGATTCGCTCTACATCGATAGCCGGCGAATAATATTGCAAGATGATTTCCGACGACGGATGAAACTCCAGGCAAGGCGACACCAGCAGGATCCGCGGCGGCTCCGGCCGCAGTTCGATACCCGGAAAGTATCCATACGCACCAAACTCGCCGCGGTCCAGGTGCCATTTCACACGGATCCAATAGTCGAGCGCCTGCAACGGCAGGTGCAGATCAGCCGAGGCCTTCAGTTCCACCACCGCCAGGCGCCCCGCCCGGTCCACCGCCAGCAGGTCCAGAATGCCGCGATCCCCGCCCGCGAACGCCGGCACCTGTCCGTAAACCGGCTCGTGGCGCAGATCCGCGTCCAACGTTTCGATCTCCGCGCGTACCCGCGCTTCGAGCAGCGCTTCCGGAAACTCCGGCCCGCGCGGCACCCGCGGTTCCGGCCCCTTCGACGGCTCAAGGCGGGTATCCAGGTTCCCGTGATCGCGCGGGTCCACGCCCACAATGAAGTCCTGCTCCGTATAGGCGAACAGTTCGAATCGCGCCGCGGTCCCGTTCAGGCACAGTAGCCGCAGCGCCGCCGCCTGCTCCCGCCCGCCCGGCACATAAAGCGCCAGCCCTTCCACCGTGACCCGCCGTTCGCGCGCCCGCAAGTAGGAAAGCCAGATCAGGCCGAAGGAAACCACCGCTGCCGCATCCCCTTCGGGCGGGCAGGCGATCGCCGCCCACCCGTGCTGTCCATGCTTCAGGAACGCACGCGGGAACGCCGGCGACAGGCTGAATTGCAGATTCGGTTCGGCGCTCAGCTCCGCCAGGTTCCATTCCGGAAACTGCCGCCGCAGAAACAGCCGGAACCGTTCGCGAAACACCAGCCGCTCGCTTCGCCGCCCCAGATCAGAGCCCGCGCGCCGCCCCAGATCCACCAGAAACACCGTTCCTTCGCGACGCGCGAAGCGCTCCACCACCATCTCCAGCCGCGCTGGCGTAGATTGCTTGATTCCGGTCACGCGTCGCGCCAGGTTGCGCGTTCGGTCCCACGCTTGCAACGTCAGCCGCTCTCCGCGCACGTCGAGCGAGAAGTTGTCGCTGCCGATTGCCAGCAGCTCCTCGCCGGGTTCGAGCAGCGCGGGTTGTCGGGAGTTCTTGAGGAAAGCCTCAATCGCCAAACGGGTCTCTTCGGCGCTGCGGCCTTCCACCCGTGGAACGCGGGGCATGAACCCGCATGGTAGCGCGGCGCAGCGCGCGCGCGAAATCCTGGGCCATAATATATGCCTATGAGCGCCACGCAACGCGAAAAGCTTCGGGCATGGAGGTTCCACCGCCAGGCTCTCGATGGACGCCTCGAAGGCCATTCTCCCGCGGAGGTCCTGGAACAAACCGGATGGGCCCGTTCGGTTGGCGGATCCGGGCCCTATTTGACGCTATTTGCTCGCGGCGGCACGCCGCGCGAAACCATCGACGTCGATGTGGCGCGCCTTGCCATTCACGAGCTCCCCGCCGTGCGCGGTTGCACCTACGTCGTGCCAGGCAGCGATTTCGCGCTCGCGCTCAAAGCCGGCCAGAGTTTTGCAGGCGGCGAGATGAAGACCGCGGGCAAGCTCGGCGTCACCGAAAAGGAAATCGACCAGTTGTGCAGCGCCGTCTGCAAGGCTCTCGAAAAAGGCCCGCTCGATCCGGAGGCCATTCGCCAGGCCACCGGAAAGGCCTCGCGCAGCCTTGGTGACGAGGGAAAGAAAAAAGGCGTTTCCACCACCTTGCCGCTGGCGCTCGGCAAGCTGCAATCCTCCGGCGAGATCCGCCGCGTGCCCGTCAATGGCCGCCTCGACCAGCAGCGCTACGCCTACACTCTCTGGCGCCCCAATCCGCTCGCTAAGTTCTCGATGCCTGCCGGGCAGCTCCACGCCGAGCTCGCGCGCCGCTATTTCTCCTGGACCGGCCCGGCCACTCTCGCGGAGTTCCAATGGTTCTCCGCGCTTTCGGTCAAGGATTCGAAGGCCGCCATGGAGCCGCTCAAGCTGGAGCCCCTCGGCGACGATGGCTTCCTGCTCCCCGAAGATCGCCAACGCTTCGAAGCCTTCCTTCCCCCCAGACAGCCACGCTATGTATTAACCAGCAGTATCGACGGGTTGAGCCTGTTGCGCCGCGATCTCGAAAGCCTGGCGGACCCAGCCGATCTGAACCGCAAGTTTCTGGGCGGCGTAGCCAACCTGCCCTCACACGCGATTTTCGATCGCGGCCGCCTGGTGGGCCTCTGGGAGTATGACACCGTTACCGAATCCATCGCCTGGTGCGCCTTCATCCCCAAAAACCGCGATCTGGAAAAGGCCGTGGCGAAGACCGAAGACTACGTCCGCACGCAACTTGGTGACGCGCGCTCGTTCAGTCTGGACAGCCCCAAGAGCCGCATCCCGCGCGTCGAAGCCCTGCGCGCCGCCAAGGGCGTCTGAATTGTGGGGCGGGCAATCTGGCCCGCAGCCGGCTTTCCGGCGGTTGTCGCCATTCGAAACGAAGACAGCAAGCGATGCGCCATCGGTCCCGTGCCAGGTCTACCCCGTCTCTCCAAACCTTACCGCTCGCCGCTCGTGGCCCAGCCACGCCGCCACCGCCGCCAGCAGAAACACCGTCGCCGCCGTACCCGCCATCGCGTTGGCATAGCCGATGTGCGGCGCGATGCTCGCCTCCACGTACGCCACCGGGCTCGAAAGCAGCACTCCCACCTGGTATCCGAAACCCGGCAGGAAGCCCCGCACCGCATCGGGCGATAGCTCCGACAGGTGCGCCGGAATTACGCCCCACGCGCCTTGCACCAGGAACTGGATCAGGAAAGCGCCCGCAAACAACAGGGGCAGGGATGGCGCATAAGCCCATAGCGGAATCGCCATGGTCGCGCCCACCAGCGCCGCGATAATCGCCCGCCGCCGCCCCCATCGGTCTGAAAGCCATCCGGTCAGCGTGCCGCCCAAAATGGCCCCCACCATGGAGACGCCATTCAGCACCGCGCGTTGGGTCACTCCGAAATTCCACTGCCGCTTCAAAAAGGTCGGATACAAATCCTGCGTGCCGTGCGACGCCAGGTTCATCGTCATCATGAACATCGCCAGGTAAAGGAACAGCTTCCAGTTCGAAAGAATCTCGCGCCGCAGACCGGCCCACGATTCCTTGCGCGTCTTCTGCCAGACTTCCGATTCCTTCACGTGCCAGCGCACGAAGAGCGCCAGCAGCGCCGGCAACCCGCCGATAAAGAACAGCGGCCTCCAGCCGAAACGGCGAAACAGCAGGAAGTAGCACACCGTGGCCAGCAGGTTACCCGTCGCGTAGCCCTGTTGCAGGAAACCGGAGAGCACCCCGCGCAACCGCGGCGGCACTTTCTCCATCGCCAGCGACGCCCCAATCCCCCACTCCCCGCCCATCCCGATTCCGAAAAGCGCGCGCAGCAACAGGAAGGTCGCGTAGTTGGGCGCGAGGCCGGAGAGCACTTCCACCACCGAGTAGAACACCAGGTCCAGCATCAGCGGCAGCCGCCGCCCGTACCGGTCAGCCAGCAGTCCGAACAGAAAGGCGCCCACCGGACGGAACGCCAGCGTCACCGTCATGGTGAAAATCATTTCCGCGTCCGACTTGTGAAACTCCCGCCCGATATCGGTGAGGCAGAGGCTCACCAGGAAGAAGTCGAACGCGTCGAGCGTCCACCCCAGATACCCCGCCGTGACCGCCGACCAGTGGCCGCCCGCCTCCGCCATCTTCCTCTTGCACTCTCCCCGGAATAGTGTACAGTAGACCGGATAGGGGGTGCCCCATGTGGCGGGTCCGGTTCGGTTTGCTCACGGGGTTTGTTTCGCTCGCAGCGGTTGCTCTGTTCGTCGCGCGTTCCGACGCCGCGCCGGAAACCATTCGCCTCATCGCGCCCGGGGTCTGGTTCCGCGAAGGCGATATGGAACAGGGCCACTGCAATAACGTGATCATCGAGATGAAAGATTATCTCGTGGTCATCGATGCCAACTATCCCAGCGGCGCGCGCGGCGCCATGGTCGATGCCAAGCGCCTCTCGCCCAAGCCCGTCAAGTATGTCTTCGACACGCACCACCATGGCGACCACATTTACGGCAACGCAGTCTGGACCCAGGCCGGCGCCACTACCATCGCCTTCCCCGGTGTGGCCGCCGAAATGAAACGCCTGGAACCGGCGCGCTGGCTCGAGGCCGTCAAGAGCCGTCCCGATGTCGCCGAACTCCATCGCGACACGCCCGAGCCTCCCAAGCAGGACATCGCCCAGCCGCAGTTCGTTCTCAACGACGGCCAGCGCAAAATCGAATTTCTTCATTATGGATGGGCTCACACCCGCGGCGACGGTTTCGCCTATCTGCCCAAAGAAGAGGTCCTCTGCACCGGCGACGCCGTGGTCAACGGACCCTACAACGCCACCATGGACGCCAATATCGGAAACTGGCCCACCGTTTTGCGCGCCGCCGAAAAGCTGAAAGTGAGGTCGGTGCTCCCCGGCCACGGCGTCCCCGGAGGCCGCGAACTCATCACCGGGCAGGAGCAATTCATGGCGGAGTTATATAAGGCCGTCAAAGCCGGCGTCGATCAGGGCAAGCCGGTCGAAGACCTGCAAGGCTCCATCAGCCTTCCCGTCTCCGTCACCAACTGGGTGTCCGAAGCCTCGCTGAAGCGCCAGATCAAAGACGCGTACGACGAGATCAAGCAGGGGAAACCGGGCGGCGACCTGCAACCATAGGCCACAGCGCCAGCCACACCACCGCCAGCCCCCAGCCCGCCACTACGTCGCTTGGATAGTGGAAGCCCAGATACACGCGTGAGAATCCCAGCAGCGCCGCCATCACCACCACCGCCGCCCGCCACCGCGCTCCCGCCGCCAGGATGCCAACCAGGATCCCAAAATATACCGCCGGCACAAACGCGTGCCCGCTCGGGAAGCTGTACGTTTCTGCCGGCATGAGGCCAAAGAAAACTTCCGGCCGCGGCCTGTGAATCACCGTCTTGAGGAGTTGCCCCACCGCCTCCGCGCTCAGGACCCCCAACACCAGCTCGTAAGCCGATCTGCGCCGCACGCACCTCTCAAAATGCCACACCAGAATCGCCGCCAGCGGCACCAGAAAGTATTCCGAGCCAACCATCGTGATCACCCGCATGGCCGCGGTCAGCGCCGGAAAAGCCCACCCGTGGACCGCCGCGCGCACCGGCAGGTCGAACCCGATAACGTCCCCGCGCATCACCGGAATCGCCATCGCTCCAAACAACGCCAGCCCGCAAATGGCCGCCGCCGCGCGAACCCATTGTTGAATTCTCCTCACCATTGGAGAGAATACACCAGATCCGGTGTCTAATAGAGTCATGAAGTATCTGCTCAGTGCCCTTCTGCTGCCGGGGCTGTCGATGGCCGCCATTTTGCCCGATTCCATCGGCGCTTACCAGCGCGCCGCGACCTCTCAGCCGACCCTCGACAACCGCCCGCTCTGGAACGAGTATGGCCTCAAGAGCTGGGAATCGGCGACGTATCAGAGTGGCAAGGCCCGGTTCGTCGCCACCGCTTACCAACTCGGCGACACCACCGGCGCCCTGGCCGCCTTCGACTGGCAGCGTCCGCAAGATGCGAAGCCTTCCACCGTTTCCAAATTGGCCGCTGAAACCGCCGACAGCCTACTCCTGGTGCATGGCAATTACCTGTTTTCTTTTTCCGGCTACAAACCCAGCGTGCCGGAATTGGATGCCGTGGCCGCTGCGCTTCTCAACGTCGATAACACCGTCCTGCCCGCTCTGCCCGGATACCTGCCCTCCGAAGGCCTCGTGGCCAACAGCCAGCGGTATGTTCTCGGACCCGCCGGGCTGCAGAAATTCGCTCCCGCCATCCCTCCCTCGGTGGCCGCTTTCCACCTTGGCGCGGAGGCCCAGTTGGCGGTTTTCCACAACCAGAACGGCGACTTGCCCGTGGCGATTTTCGACTACCCCACCCCCCAGATGGCCATCCAGAAAGTCACCGAGTTCCAGAAACTCCCTGGCGCCGTCGCAAAACGCAGCGGCCCCCTGGTGGCGGTGGTGCTCTCTCCTCCCGACCCAGATTTTGCCGAGCGGCTCCTGTCTCAAGTCCGGTATCAGGCCGATGTCACCCGCGATGAATACGTTCTCACGCGGCGCGACAACATCGGCAATCTGGTCATAAACGCCTTCGTTCTCTGTGGGATACTGCTGGCTTTCTGCCTGGTGTCCGGGCTCGCATTGGGGGGCCTGCGGGCCTACTTGCGCTTCATCCGGCACGGCGAAGAGCCCGACGCCATGATCACCTTACACCTGCAATAGCGCGAGCCCGCTACATAAGCTTCCGGTTTTGTTTGCCTTAGAGCGAAATCCTCAGGCCCAAAACCAGTCTTTTGGTGCTTGCCGCCGTTTCAGGCGAAACGCAGGCTACCCGCAAGTCAGCCTGTACGAGACGGTTACGGGTAAGAATTTTGCGCCGGATTTTCCCTTGACTGCGGAGCCATTAGGAAATAAGATCCAACTACAAAGTTTTGACGGTTGCGATTCCGTCGAAGCTGATTCTCCCATCGAACATCACCCTGGTAGAACAGGGGAAAATGCTCACCCTTCGGGGTGAGCATTTGTATTTTGTGGTAAACAATGGGTTTAGGCGGATTCACCAGCCCTCGAAGGCTTTTCCCAGGTACCCACCGGCTGTCCGAACCCTTGCAGAGCCCCCAGCGGCCCTGATTTCGCGCGCAAGAGGCCCTCTACACGCTATCCTGGAGGGTAAACCACAATGACTGATCAGAAGTTACAAGTAGTAGCCCTCGGCGGCTTGGGCGAGTTCGGCATGAACATGACCGCCATTCGTTACGGCAACGACATAATCGTGGTCGATTCCGGCATGATGTTCCCCGAACCCGAACTCCTCGGCGTGGACCTCGTCATGCCCGACCTCACCTTCCTTAAGGAGAACCAGGAACAGGTCCGCGCCCTGATCCTCACCCACGGCCACGAAGACCACATCGGCGCCGTGCCGTATTTCCTCTCCGATCTCGACGTCCCGATCTATGGCACCGCGTTCACCCTGGCGCTTGTGGAACGGCGTCTCGAAGAGCACGAGCTCGATCAAGAACCGCGACTCAATATCGTCAAGCCCAAGGAGATCATCGAGATCGGCCCGTTCAAAATCGAATTCATCAATGTGACGCATTCCATTGTCAGCGCCGTGGCCCTCGCCATCACCACCCCGCTCGGCGTCATCATCCACACCGGCGATTTCAAGGTGGATCCCACTCCCACCGATAACGAGCTCTTCGATCTCCACACCCTGGCCGATTACGGCAAGCGCGGCGTGCTGCTGCTCCTTTCCGATTCCACCAATTCCGACCGCCCCGGCTACACCGAATCCGAGCGCGCCGTGCGCCCGCGCATGGAAGAAATTTTCAACCGCGCGGAGCGCCGCGTGGTGGTCTCCTGCTTCAGTTCCTCCATCCATCGCATTCAACTCGTGCTTGACCTGGCCGAGGAATACGGCCGCAGCGTGGCCGTCATCGGCCGCAGCATGGTATCGGTCACGGAGATTGCGCATTCGCTCGGCCTCCTCAGCATTCCCGATGGCATTCTCTTGCGCCCGCAGGACGCCATGAATCTGGCGCCCGATAAAGTCGCCTTCCTCATCTCCGGTACCCAGGGCGAGCCCATGTCCGCGCTTTCCCGGGTGGCGGTGGATAACCACAAACACGTTTCGGTCGAGCAGGGCGACACCGTTGTGCTCAGTTCGCGCATCATTCCCGGCAATGAAAAAGCCATCTTTCGCATGATCGACCACATGGCGCGCCGCGGCGCCGACGTCCTCTACGGCAGCATGAACCCGCCGCTCCACGTCTCCGGCCACGCCAGCATCGAGGAGATGAAGCTGGTGCTGAATCTGGTGCGGCCGCGCTACTTCATGCCCATCCACGGCGAGTTCCGCCAACTTTCGAAACACGCGCGCCTCGCCGAACACCTTCGTTTCGCCGGCCTCGAAGAGAGCTTCGTCATGGAATCGGGCGATCTCCTGGAGATCGATCACCGGGGCGCGCGCAAGGCCGGCAAGGTGACGGTGGGCCGTGTCTGCATCGATTCCGGCTCGGTCGACGACGTCGTGCAGGAAGTGGTCATTCGCGACCGCCGCCATCTCTCCGAGGACGGCATCGTGCTGCCCATCATCGCCATCAACCGGCATTCCGGCCGCATCGAAACCCTGCCGGAGATCGTAAGCCGCGGCTTCGCCGTCGCCGAAGAGGGCCCCGAGTTCCTCGAAAAGGCGCGCCAGGTGGTGGCCAAAACACTTGAGGGTTCCAACCAGGAGGAGAAAACCGATTGGGGCGTGATGAAGGAAAAGATCCGCGCGGATCTGAAACGCTACATCGTGAAGGAGACCTCGCGCCGGCCGCTGATCATGCCGGTAATCCTGGAGGTGTAGACGAGCGCTACCTCACCGACGCTTCCGGCTACCGAGGTCACGCAGAGCGCGTCTTCATTCCCGCGGACCAGGCCGGCGTCATCGCGGTCTTGCGGGAGGCCGCAGCCCGCGCCATTCCCGTGACCGTCGCCGGCGCCGCGACCGGCGTCACCGGCGGCTGCGTACCACTCGGCGGCTGGGTGCTCTCGCTCGAAAAACTGACTCGCCTGGCAGTTCACCCCGGCTACGCCCTTGTGGGCGCCGGCGTGCCGCTCGCCGATTTACAGGGCGCCGCCGCGCGTTCCAGCCAGTTCTATCCGCCCGATCCCACCGAGACATCCGCTTCCCTCGGCGGCAATATTTCCACCAACGCCAGCGGCTCCCGCAGTTTCAAATACGGCGCAACCCGCCGCTGGATTGAACGCCTGCGCGTCGTCCTGGCCGATGGCCGCGCCATGGACATCGGCCGCGGCGACTCCATCGATTTCGACCCCGGCACCATCCCCCTTCCCGCCGTCACCAAGAACACCGCCGGCTACCTGCTGCGCCCCGGCATGGACTGGATCGATTTGTTCTGTGGTTCCGAAGGCACTCTCGGCGTCGTGACCGAAGCCCACCTGCGTTTGCTCCCCGCGCCCCGCTCGGTGCTGGCCGGCGCTGTCTTTTTCGAAGTGGATGATGCCGCGCTCGATGCCGTGGACGCCTGGCGCTCCACCGCCGTGCGCATGCTGGAGTATCTGGATGCCCGCTCGCTCGAGTTATTGCGGCCGCGTTTCCCGGAAATCCCCGCCGCTGCGCGCGCCGCCATTCTCTTCGATCAGGAACTGGCCTCCGAGGATGATCCCGAAGTCGACTGTTGGCTCGACCGCATCGAAGCCGCCCACGCCATGGCGGAAGAGTCGTGGTTCGCGACCGCCGCGCGCGATCGCGAGCGTTTCCGCCAGTTCCGCCACGCTCTGCCGGAGATCGTCAACGATACCGTCTGCCGCGCCGGCGCGCTCAAAATGCACACCGACTACGCCGTCCCGCTCGCCCACAACCGTCAGATGCTGGCCTATTACCGCGCCCGCCTCGAACAGGAATTCCCCGGCCGCTACGTCATCTTCGGCCACATCGGCGACGCGCACGTGCACGTGAATCTTTTTTCCGACCCGTCCAATCCGGCCCCCGCCAACGCCCTGCTCCTGGAATTCGCGCGCCACGCCGTCTCACTCGGCGGCACGGTTTCCGCCGAGCACGGCCTCGGCAAAAGTAAGTCGCACTTACTCGCCCTGCAATACATTCCGGAGCACATCGCCCTGATGCGAGCCGTGAAGCTTCGTCTCGACCCTCTGAACATCCTGGGTCGCGGCACCCTCTGGCCCTTGGACCACTTCGTCAATGACTTTGCGATGCGCAGTACTGCGAGGTCGTGACCACTTCCAGGATTTCGATCGGCGCGTTCTTGTGGATCACGAATTCGCTTTCGCCGGTTCGCTGGAACCGTGACGCTTGGCCCGGACCCGGCGCCCAGTCGAACGTGTACCCCAGCGCGGTCCAGGGGAATTCGCCGATCAGCGACTGTCCGTATGACGAGTAGTATTGCTGATAAAACCACTGTTGGTGGGCGGCCGGAGCTTTTGCGGGAGGTCCCACGGAGCAGCCTGCCCGGTCCGCCGCCGGATCCACGCATGGACGGAAAACGACGGCCGGCCCCGGGCGGTCGAGTCGCATGCGCACGAAATAAGTCTTGCTGCTGGCCGGCGAGAGTCCGAGGCGTTGCTCCAGGCGCTGCGTCAACTTCGCTTCTGCCGGCCCGTGATCGCGCACGAATCCGCGGCAGAACTCCTGCAGATGGGGCTCGATTGTGACCCATGTTTCGGACGCCGCGGTATGCACCCATTCGCCGGAAGCGGTCTTCAGCCGGTCGGCCTGGTCCTTGCGCACCCAGGCGACTACGTTGACCGGCTGATCCGGCGAGATACTCAGGAGCGTCTTGCTGATGCCGGACATCCGCGGCAGACGAGCAGCGTTCACGGCGCGCTCATAAGCTTCCCAGCTTCGCCCCAGTTGGCGCGCTTCGGACCTGGTTGGAACGCACACTTGGGCGACGCCGGTGAGATCGTCCGGATTCGCGATATAGGAGAACCCGTCGCTCGTTCGCAGGTTGGTCGCGAGCGCAATCGCGATGGCATAGCGGGAACTCCCCAAATAGCGCGTGGCCAACTCTTCGAGGCTCGCGCCTGCCGGAACATTGAGCGGTGCGGGGCACGGGTCCGCCGCGTGCAAGCCGGCCGTCAATGCAAACAGAAGAAGGATGAAGGTTTTGATGCCCCGAGTATAGCTCAGAGTGCCCATCCGCCACTGGCTCTCTTGACCGATTGTATCTGCGGCGCAACCAGCCCACACTCTAAGTGCAGATAAGGTCAGTGACATGAGAGCGGCTGGTTTCCTTCTGGCTTGGGCATTTGTTGCTAATGCCCAGAACCCTCCAGCGGATTACCTGGATTTGTACTCGGCACTGCAACAAAAACTGACGACGTTTGACTCGACGATCACTTCGCAATGGAATGGCTCGAAGCCTCCCGTGGATTTCTGCACCGAGCTCAGAACCCCCGGCGCCTATCGCGTCCTCCAGGCGCAGGGCGAGAATGCGCCCGCCGTCGTGCAAGCGGAGATCCAGAGTCTCCAGGCGTTGGGCGTTACCACCGTGAGCGTGGGCATCAGCTTTCCCGCCCTCTACCAGCCCTTCTTCGCATACAGCGGAGCCCCGGACGATTACCAGAAGTACCTGACGTTTTACAAACAAGTCGCCGCCGACATCCGCGCAGCCGGTATGCGCATGGTGGTGTACACCGGGCCCCTGTATACCAATGCCCTTTCCGAAAACTCAGGCCTGAACGTGGCCCCTTACTACCAGACTCTCACCAGCAGTGAGTACATCGCCGCCCGCACCCACCAAATCCTCACCATTGCCCAACAACTCCAGCCCGATTACTTAGTGGTTGCTCAAGAGCCGGATAACGAGGCTTCTATAACCGGCCAGCCATCCCTGGCAACTGCCGCGGGTTTCACTGCCATGGTGGATACCTTCCTGAACCAGCTCGACGGCGTCGGCCTTGGCGGCACTTATGTCGGCGCCGGTATCGGAACCTGGCTGGCCGGCGGCGGCGCCTTTATCAAAGCTCTGGCGGCCAACCCCCGTCTTAACTTCATCGACTTGCATGTTTTCCCCATCAATGCCGGCTTACTAACTACCACCGCCGCTCTTATCGATCAAGCCGCAGCGTCCGGCAAGCCGGTCACCATCACCTCAGCGTGGCTCGAAAAGCGCCGCGATTCGGAATACCCCGCACCGAATATAGCGGCCGACCCAAATATCTTCGTCCGCGATCCGTTCAGCTTCTGGTTGCCGCTCGACCAGCAATTCCTTACTGAGTTGGCCAAACTCGCCTGGTGGAAACAACTGGCGCTGGTGTCCCCTTACTGGAGCGACTACTTTCACGCCTACCTTCCTTACAACGCCGCCAACGCCGCGCTGTCCTACGACCAGCTTCGTGACGACGAGATACAAGCTTTTTCCACCGCTATCCAGAACAACCAGTACACCAGCACCGGCCTGGCGTTGCAAAGTCTCATCGATATCCCGGTTGTCATGCCGGCCCTGGTTTCGGCGGCGAACGCCCAAGCCGCAGCGGTGGCGCCCGATTCGATCGTCAGCCTTTACGGAACTAATCTGGCGGATTCTACCGCCAGCGCGCCGGCGATGCCTCCGCCCACCATACTCGCGGGAACCATTCTGACCTTTTCCGAGAGTTCCGGTCCCCTCCTGCCCGCGTCCCTTTACTTCGTTTCCCCGGGCCAGGTGAATGCCGTCGTACCCGGCCAATTAGCCGCCGGTCCCGTCACATTCCAGATTTCGAATGCGAATGGCGCGGCCACGCTCGCAACCGTGGCCCCCGGCCTGTTCAGCGCCAACAACAACGGAAGGGGTCCAGCCGCTGCCATCGTCGGCCGCCTCCACGCCGACGGTACCACCACCTTCGAATCCACCGTCACCTGTGGCACTATTGCCGGCGCCTGTTCCAACTCGCCGATCGATCTCTCTTCCACTTCCGACCAGGTAGTTCTCGAACTATTCGGCACCGGAATCCGTGGCCGCAGTTCCCTCTCCGATGTGCGCGTCTCGGTAGGTGGAATCCTCGTGACTCCCAGCTATGCCGGCCCGCAGCCGCAATACCCCGGCATGGACCAAGTCGATATCCCGCTCCCCAAGACGCTTGCCGGCCGCGGCGAGTTGAATATCGATCTGGCCGTCGCCGGCCATCGCGCCAACCTCGTCACCATCAACGCGAAGTGACTGGTGCGGCTTCTACGAAAGACCGATGACTTGCCGTCTTCGACACCTATGAGCGCACATCGCCATGCTGCGCAGGATGGCAGGCTCTCCGGGGCGAGGGAACGGCTACTTCCGGGCGGCCATCGCGGCCGGCCGGCTCCTCAGAAGCCCAAACTAGCTGCGAACTCTCCGGATTGCCAACACAGCGAGGCCGAGCCCCAGACCTACGAAAGTGGACGGCTCAGGAGTAGTGGTGCTGCCCTCGAGGATGCCAATTTCGTTGGCAATCAGCCTCTCCCCGTCGGACAGAGGCGAATAGGTGTCGGTCAGCGGCGCATTCATATACGTCCTGCCACCGTTGCCGAGGATGATCGCGAAGCCGCCGCTGTCGAGCGACCCAATACCGACCGCGCCGCCGAAAGGGTCCCATCCCTGGGAGTAGATGCCCCATCCGGGATTGGTGAGAGTGATCGTGGCGCCGAGGCCCGCGAATACCGGGTTGCCATCGGTCGTGATCAAAGAGCCGTTGCTGCTGGCTTGCGAGGCTTGCAGCAGCCCATCCAGCCCGCCTGTTTGCCAAGTGTCGCCGATCAGTCTTCCCCCGCCGCTGACATAGGCGGTAAGCTGCGCTGCGGAGCCGGAATATGTACCGTCAGCCTGCTCAGCGTAGATCACCACGTCCCATCCCCCGCCGGTCAGCAGAGTGTTGAAGTTGGTAGTGTCGTTCGTTATTGTGCAGGTGCCGCAGCCTCCCCAGAGAGTGAGGGCGCCCGGGATGGCGGACGTTCCCACCGCAAAGTCCTCAAATACCAGGATATTGCCGGCTGTAAGCGTCCCCGCCATGCAAAGGACAACAAAAACGGCAACGCAGAGTGTTCGATTCATAAATAGCGCCTCCGCGACAAAATTCACGCTAAGGCTACACCGGGCGTACAGGAAAAGCAAGACCCAGATACGCGGCTGTTGTACTAGTACGCATGCCGCTCCTCACATCATTCAGTTTAAACATTTCTCAGGAAGAAACGTGGGAACGTTCGCGCGCTGATCTGGGCTGCCCATGGAGAGTTTTCGTCACGGTGTGGGATTCTCCTTCTGCCTATTATTGTTGCTTGGCTTGGTGGAGTCTCGGCCCTATCGCGCCGTAATCGTCATGGGCGCGCTGGCGGAGCCGTCAACATAGACCACCAGCGGCACTTGGCTGTCGCCGAAAGACTGGGTATCGGCAAACTGAATTTGCAGCACCGCCGTGGACGCCGCCTGGCCCGCGGGCGCGGCGGCGACTTGAGTGACGCTCAACACCGTCATGAGCACGCCTGAGATTCTCACCTTCACGCGGTTGGGCGCGCCGGCCACCGACGGATCCACGTTGGTCACTTGCACCGTCAGGATTTCGCCGGGGTTGGCGGCCGTGGTGGCATCGAGCGCCATGCCCATGGCGTTGGAGACCGTCCCGGCGCCTATGATTGGCGGCGGTCCATCGATCTGCACCAAAACGGGCTTCGTGGCGTCCGATCCATTACTCACCACCAGAGTGGCGGCACCCGTGGCAAAACCGGCCGGCACGATGAAGTTCACCTGAGTCGAAGAGGCATACACTACCGGGACCGCCACTCCGTTCAAGGTCACTACTGCGCCGCCCGACCCGAGCGCCAGCCCCGAACCGAAGACCGAGGCATAATCGCTGGCATGCAGTGTGGTGGCCCAGGTGACGGCGTTATAGACCGGCAGCGCGAGTGTCGGTAGCGCGCCGCTCGCCGGCTGGATTTCGAAGGCGGCTGGTGGGATCACTTGGAATCCCGAAATCACATTGACCGCAGCGGGCCCCGGCGTGGCATTGTAGGCCACCACGATGTCGGCCACCAGATGCGTGGGGCTGAGAACCCAGACGCGCCGCACGGAAATGTCGCTCGTCCCGAATCCCAAGGTCACCTGGCCATTGATGAAATTGGTGTTGGTCGTGGTGATGTCGATCTGCGAAGCCGTGCCGTCCAAATTGGCGCCGGCCGGCAGGGCTGCCGGGGTGACATTGGTAATCTGCGGCCCGTTGGCCGCCGGGTAGGCGTAGACCACCGGGCTCGCGGATTGCAGGAACATGGAGTTCTGGCCGTCGGCCTCAAACGCCATGATGGTCGAGGTCTGGCTGCTGGCGCCATCGGGTGGCAGCACCGTGAGGAAGCCGTTGCCGGAATCGGTGACCGCGAAGGGCGCCAGCAAAGTGGCCTCCAGGCCGTCGAAGAAGATGCGCGAATCGGCGGTGAGACCGGCTCCGCCGATGGTCAGGCTGCCCCCGGCATTCGGTGTTACGGAAGTGAGTGCGGGCGGCTGCTTCCCGACCACGGTGAAGGCGTCGGGCAGCACGTACATATCGGAGGATGCGCCCGAGCCGAACGTCAGCACCAGGTGGCGCGGACCCGCGCTGGCGCCGTTGTTCAGGAAATCCATCACCAGGTAGCCGGAGAACAACTGCATGGTCGCGTTCCCGATATCGGTTCCCAGAATGGCGGCGGCCGCAGGCATGGGGGTTGGGCCGGAGTTGGCTTGCGCATAGACCCGAAGATAGGTCCGACTCGTGCTGACGAAGGCGGGGGTCATCCAGATCTGCGACGTCGCGTAGGTGTTGTTGTAGTTGTACGTGTTGGTGACCGGGTCGAGGTAACAATAGGTCACCAGGTCGTAGACGGGAACCGAAGCTCTCGCCACCACCGCAAAGTTTTCATTGGCGAGGGCCTGTCCGGCGGCGACGGGGAAAGTGGTGGCCTTCTGGGGATCGGTCGTGCCCGGATAGAAGACCGTCTGGAAATAACCACTGCGCGGGAAAGCCGCCGCTCCGCTCGCATCCACGGGTGGAGTGATGCCGGTTCCGTTTGACAGCATGGCGTCGGGTGGCAACGGGTGTACGTACAACTGATATTGATTGGGTGGCAGCCCGTTGATGGTGTAAGTGCCGTCCGGGTTCGTCAGCGCGCTGACCGCCGGACCGTTGGCCGGGATTGCGACCACGGATGCCAAATTGACCGCCGCGTTGCCTAAAGTAACGCGTCCGGAAATCGAACCGAAATTACTGGTCCAATTGGCTTTGCCGTAGAGCTCGGAGATGGCTGCGATGTCGTCGGCGTCCACTGGGCGGGAGCGCGAAGTATTGCGGATTACGTCCTGCGACATGGCCGAAGCCGTCCAGGTATGCTGCAAGCCCAGGGCGTGGCCGAACTCGTGGACCGCCGTGGTGTAGTACTCTTCCAGATAGCTGGGACCGGGGCCGTACTCGCTCTGGCTGGTGGTGTTGTTGGTGAGGATCACCAGCCCACGGGAGATCGGAAAGAATTTCCCGTTTGGCGCTACGGTGGCGTTCTGGGGCAGCACCGGGGTGCCGAGGCCGAGCAGGCCGGGTGGCAACTCCGAGAAGACTACGTCGCCCGCTGGCGTCGTGGAAGTCGGAGTGGTGGAGTAGGTCTCGACGCCGCCGAAAGTCACTCGCAGATCGGAACTGGCGACGGAATTCCAGGCGGCCGCGGCTTGTTTGACCTCGCTTAAAACCGAACCCCAGGAATCGTTGGGCCCATAGGTGGACGGGCCGTCGCTGCTGACGAAAAAGGTGATCGTGTTGTTCTGAAGCTTGGTCAGGTCGAAGGCTTCCGGTACGGGGGTGTAAGGCGCTTTGCCGGTGAGAAAGTGGACGTAGTGGTAATAGGCTTGGGAGGGCGCTACCAGCAGGAACACTGCGGCGGCGACGGCCAGGGAGCGAACGATGGCCCGGCGATTCCGCACCTAGTTGACTCCTTTACCGGCCAGCGCGGCGGCGATCTGGGCACGCAACTGGCTGATGGTCATCACCAGGGTTTGATCCTTCACCTGTTGGCCGGTGCCGCGCTGCAGCATCACTTCATGGCTGGCGCTGCGCGTGGTGGTGGGATCGGCGGAGCCGTCCTGGGCGACCGAAAACAAGCCCTGCGTGAGGCCCATGATCTGGGGGATGCCGGACTTGCCGGTCCAGAGGAAGAAAACGTATTCGTCGCCCACGGCGAATTGGGGAACGCCGGAAAAAGTCTGGCGCAAATTGTTCGCCACGCCGCCCTGCACCACAAACTCGACGGTGGCCGCACTGGAGCCTTTGAGCGTTTCGCTTACGCGGATCTGGTAATGGGTATAGATGACGGGGCCGGAGAAGGCGGCGAAAGAACCGGTTACTCTGCCCCGGACGATGGCGGAGGAGCCGAGGATCATGTTGTTGAGCGAGAGGCGCTCCAGGGTGGCGGAGGGGAGTGGCGCCAGGGCACAGGCCACCAGCAGCGCAGATAGAACAGCACGCTTCACGGAACTGGGAAATGCACTTGCCATACCAGTCGAACTTGCTGATTTAAAGCCGGTTACGATGCCATTGTCAAGCCTGCGTGTGTTTGTCGGACACGGGGTTGGGACAGGGTGTCCCAAAACGCCTCCGGCAGCTTATGTTTTACGTCTTGCCGGGGCGCACGATCAGCATGGGTATCTGCAGGTTGTGGCGCACGGGATTGATGGTGTTGCCGAAAATCAAATCTTTCAAGCCCCCGTGGCCATGAGCGCCCATGATGACGAGGTCGGCTTGAATCTCGCGCGCGTAGCGGATGACCTCCTTGCTGGGGGATAGGGAGTGGCAGATGGCGGTTTCGACGGTGACGCCTTGATCGCGGAGGGATTGCGCGATGCGCGCCAGGTATTGCTCGCCGGCTTCCACTTCGGCGGTGGATGAGTCCGGACCGTAGACCTGGCTGGTGACGCCTTCTTCCACGTGCAAGAGAAAGACGCGCCCGCCGTGGAGGCGGGCCATGGCGGCAGCGTGGCTGACGGCCAGGCGGTCGAGCGTGGTGTGGTCGAGCGGGACCAGGATGCGCTGGTAAACCAGGGCGGCGGCTTCGGCGCCGGCGGTCTCGGGAAAGACGACCGGCGTGCGCCCGGCGAAGCGGCTGCGGCGACCAATGTAGGGTTCGAGTCCCACCCACAATAGCAGTAGCAAAACCGCCGCGGCTGTGGGGATGGTAACGATCCAGATGACGATTTGCCAAGGCCCAGGGGTGCTGAGCCAGCCCCGGACCGCCAGAAAGGCCAGCCAGAAATTGAGCCCGATGATCACGGCGGCGGTGATCCAGGAGAGCCATTGGACCCACGCGCGGTTGGCGAAGGCGCCCATGCGGGCGCGGTCGCTGGTGAAGTGGATCAGCGGCACGACGGCGAAGGGCAACTGCATGCTGATGATCACCTGGCTGAGCAGGAGGAGCGACAGGGTGGAGCTGCTGCCCATCAAGTAAATGGTGAGGGCGGCGGGAGTAATGGCCACGGAGCGGGTGATCATGCGGCGCATCCACGGCCTCATGCGGAAGTTGAGAAAACCCTCCATCACGATCTGACCGGCAAGCGTTCCGGTCAGCGTGGAGGATTGGCCGGAACAGAGCAGCGCGACAGCGAACATGACGCCCGCCATGCTGGTGCCGAGCAGCGGCACGAGGAGTTGGTGGGCCTGCTGGATTTCCGTGACGACGATGCCGTGTTTGAAGAATACGGCCGCGGCCAGCACCAGGATGGCGCAATTGACGAACATGGCGCCGTTGAGCGCCACCACCAGGTCGATGAAGTTATAGCGGCAGGCGATACGCTTGGCCGGTTCGTCGTGCCCGATGGTGCGGGTCTGCACCAGGGCCGAGTGCAGATAGAGATTATGGGGCATGACGGTGGCCCCGATGATGCCGATGGCCAGGTAGAGGCTCTCCCNNGCCGCGATCACGCTGATGAGCGCAAAGATGAAGGCCTCGATGGTGCGGATGCCGAAGCTTTGGAAGAGGAGCAGCAGCAGGGTATCGGCGCCAGTAAGCAGGACGCCGGTGAGGAGCGGGATGTGAAAGAGCATCTGGAGCGCGATGGCGGCGCCCAATACTTCGGCCAGGTCGCAGGCGGCGATAGCGATTTCACAGAGAACCCAGAGGGCCAGGTTGACGGGGCGGGGATAGATTTCGCGGCAGGCCTGGGCGAGGTCGCGGCCGGAGACGATGCCGAAGCGGGCGCTGAGGGTCTGGAGCAGCACGGCCATGGCGTTGGACATGACCAGCACCCAGAGCAGGCGATAGCCGAAGCGCGCGCCGCCTTCGAGGTCGGTGGCCCAGTTGCCGGGGTCCATGTAGCCGACGCTGACAAGGTAGGCCGGCCCGGCAAAAGCGAACATGCGGCGCCACACGGAGATTTGAGAAGTCCCGACGCTCGAGTGGACGTCGGCGAGCGACCGTGAATCGGGCTTGAGCTGTCCAGTAGCTGCCATGAACTTAACTATAGTTAAGCAAGATGGTCGGGGGAAGTCAACTCAATTGACCTTTTCATCGGTTCCACTGGAGAGGCCCTCCGGGAATTAGCTGGCGGCAAGTGCGGACCAAATAGAATAACTGCAGTGGTGAGCTAACTTTTCAGAAGCCGCGCGCGCCATCTTGATATGAGAATTGATATGAGAACCCCGATAACTGCGAATCCCAAGAAAGAATCGGAGCAATCATGACCAGCCGCGTTGCGGTCAGCCTGAATCTCGCAAAGAAAGCAGCCCTGGCGAATGCCGTGACTGCGACGCTGGCGGCGCTTATCGTGGTTGGAATCATCAGTGCACCCTCCGCCCCGGCCCAATCCGCGGCTGCGGCCATGCCGAAATTTGAAGTGGTCTCTGTCAAGCCCAGTACCGGCTGTGGGGACGGCGGCGGCGCAAAGGGCGGCAGGGGCGGCGGCGCAGGCGGAAGCTCGTCTCCCGAAAGGTTGGATCTGAGATGCCGGACCGTCATGGATCTCATCCAGATGGCGTACGTTCAATACCCGGATGGCAAACGGAAGCCGCCGGGGCGGCAGGTGCCCATCTCGGGAGGGCCGGCCTGGATCAATTCCGCGCGCTACGACATCGAGGCGAAACCGGGGGCTCCTCAAAGTCCGGAAATGATGCGTGGGCCCATGCTGCAAGCGCTTCTGGAAGACCGGTTCCAGGTGAAAATCCATCACGAAACCAGGGGGGTCCCGGTCTATGCGCTGACTGTGGCCAAGGGCGGCCCCAAGCTTCAAGTAGCGCAGGAAGGAAAGTGTTTTCCCAGGGACACTCCGCGGGCACAGAGGCCGCCTGGTCTGCTTTCTTGCGGCGTCTTCGCTCCGTCCAGCACCAATGACGGATCTTACGTGTACGGTACGACGGTGGCGGAATTTTGCGTGCTACTCTCGTTCATATTGGACCGGGACGTCATCGACAAGACCGGGATTGCTGGAGTGTTTGACATCCACATCGAGGCGCCGTCCACCGATGGCTCCCCCGCCGACGTCGCGCCCCCTGCCGATCCGGGGCAACGCGATCCACTGCCACACGCGAGCCTGACTGACCCGCTCGGCCAGGCGATCTTTTCCGCGGTACAGAAGGTCGGGCTGAATCTTGATCCAGCCAAGGGGCCCGGCGATTTTCTCGTCATCGATCGCGTGGAGCGGCCCTCCGGGAACTAGCGGCCTGGCGCGTGAGCTTACGCTCGTGGCTCGGTGCGGGTCAGACTTTCGATGCGAGCGGGAAAGACGGGCGGGCGGACGGATTCGGGTTTCCAACCGAGCAGGAATTCTACCGCGGTGCCGCAGACACGGCCCTGGCAGGGGCCCATACCGCAACGGGTGTGCAGCTTGGCTTCCCGCCATCCGGTGCAGGCGCGTACGCGGGCTAGTGTAACGTCTTCACAACGGCAGATCAGGGTCTCTTCGCGCGGCAGAGCTTTCAATTCTCCGCGCAGTGCGAAGGCCTGCTCCAGCGCATCGGCGAACTTGCGGTATCCAGCGCGCGCGGCAAAGAGATGGCGCGCGGGTGCGCCCGCCGCCGCGAAGCCGGCGATTTCGCCTTCCACCAGCGCCAGTTCCAGGCCCCCGATTCCGGTAGCTTCGCCCGCCGAATAGACGCTCGCAATAGAGGTCTGCTGCTGCTCGTCCACTTCGACTCCACCGTTCGCGAGGCGGCAGCCCAGCAGTGCTGCCACTTCCGTATTCGGCACGAGACCGAATCCGCAGGCCAGATAGTCGCAGCGCTCGGTCCAGGTCTTTCGGCCGCAGCGGAGTGTGACACTTTCGATTTTGTCGGTGCCCTCGGCCTCGACCGGCCAGCAGGAGGTCAGGTAAGGAATCCCCAGCAAAGCCGTGCGCAGTCCCACGGCCTGCATCAGCTTGCCGGGATGCGCGGCGAGGCGCAGCCCGAAGCCTAGCAGCGCCGATCGTTTTGCCTGTTCCGCGATCAGCCGGACATCGGCGCCGTGGTCCTTCATGTACTTTGCAACGGCCAGCAGCAGGGGCCCGCTGCCGGCAATCACGATCTTCTTTCCGGCGACCGGCAACCCCGATTTCGCCAGAGCCTGCAGGCCGCCGGCGCCCATCGCGTTGGGCAGCGTCCAGCCGGGGAAGGGAAGGAAGCGTTCGCGCGCGCCGGTCGCCAGAATCAGGCTGCGGTATCCCAACTCAAGTTCTCCGTCGAACTTCTCGACCGCGATGCGGTTGGGGGCGGGCGCTGCGAAGACGCGCGCGCCTGCGATCCATTCNNCGCGCGCCGCTCTCCGCCGCGCGGACTGCCGCGGCGAGTCCGGCTGGTCCGGCTCCGATTACGACGACGTCGTAATCAGGCATCGGTCGACACCTCCATGCCATTCTCACAAGGCACCTGGCAGCTCCGGCAATGCGCGCGCCCGTTTACGGTGACNNGTGCCTCGGCGAAAAAGCCGCCTGAAAGGCGGCTGCGGGCAGGATTGCCCGCCCCACAAAGCCGGAGGGCAAGCTAAAGCATGCCCCACCAATGTGGCTGATCTTGGTGGGGCATGCTTTAGCTTGCCCTGTGTGGGGCTCAATCATGCGCGGCCTGCTTTCTGCCGGGCAAATAGGGCTCGACGGGGATCGCGGGAGTCCGGTGGAGTAACTGGTCGGTGACTAGCTTGGCCGTGGCGAGCGAAGTTGTTATGCCCAGGCCTTCGTGGCCGGTTGCGAGATACAAGCGTGGGTCTTCGGGAGTCGGGCCGATCAGCGGCAGCTTGTCGGGGGTGGCGGCGCGGAAGCCGGTCCAGGTGCGGATCGCGGTGAGGCCGGCGAGGCCCGGCATATACTCCTGCGCGCGCCGCAGCATGCGCGTGAGCATGTAAGTGTCGATTTCGCCATGCGCGGCGCCAAACTGCCGCGACGAGCCGATCAGCAACTGGCCGGTCTTGCGGGGCTGGACGTTGAAGGCCACCGAATCGGCGGTCATCGAGTGCGCGCTCTTCAAATATCCGAGCTCGACGAGCTGATGGTGCACGAAGCCCGGATAACGGTCGGTGATCACCAGGTGGCCTTTGCGTTTCCGCACGTCAATGCCGGGAGTGAGCGCGGGGGCCCATGCGCCGGTGGCATTCACCACCGTGCCGGCGGACACAAAGGAACCATCGCGCAGTTTGATTCCTGCGCCGCTCAGTTCGGCGGCGGCTTCTCCCGCGCGCACCACGGCGCCCCGCTCGCGCGCGCGGCGCAACAGGTAGCGCGCGGCACAGGGCGGATACACCACGGCGTCGTCGGGCACGCGCAACGCACCGGCGAGCGACGGGCGCAGGTTCGGTTCCGCTTCGGCGAGTTCGCGGGGGCCCAGCACTTCGGCGCGCACGCCGATGGATTCGTAAACGGCGCGCTTGCGTTCCACTTCGGCCATTTCGTCGTCGTCGGCAGCCACCCAGAGCGTACCGGCGGAGACATATTCCACGTCGGCGGGAAACTCGGAGGCGCGCGCCGTCCATAGCGTTCGCGAGTAATTGGTGAGCGCAATCTGCGCTGGGGAATCGTCCATGACCACGATGTGGCCCATGCCGGCCGCGGTGGCGCCGCCGCCCACCGGGCCCGGTTCGACGACCACCACGGAGAGGCCCGCCGCCGCGCACTCCTCCGCGCAGGCCGCGCCCACAATGCCGCCGCCGGCGATGGCTACGTCGTAGCTTTTGCCCATGAGCGGCGGATTCCGTAGCAGAAGGGATCGCGTTCGTCGAGCACCAGGTCGGCCTCGGCGTTGACGAAGGCGGAGCCCGTGATTTCCGGGTAGAGCTTGCCGTCGACCACCGAGATGCGGCCGTCGAAGGTGGTCCCGGTGATGCTTTCCTGGCGCCAGACCTGGCCGGGTTTCAGTTTGCCATCGGCGTAGAGGCAGGCCAGTTTCGCGCTGGTNNCCGGTGCCGCACGGCGAGCGGTCGTAGGCTTTGCCGGGGCAGAGGACGAAGCTCTTGCTGTCGGCTCCTTCCACGGTGGGGTGGCCGAAGAGTTCGATGTGATCGATCACGCCGCCATCGTCGCCGGCGATGCCATGGGCCTCCAGGCCCTGGCGGATGCGCCACGTAAAATCGGTGAGCTCATCGACGCGATCGAGCGTGAGCTCCTTCCCGTGACCGCCGCAGAGGAAAAACCAGTTGCCGGCCCAGGCGATGTCTCCGTAGACGCGGCCGATGCCCGGCGCCTCCACCGGGACGTGCGCGGCGCTGCGGCGGCTGGCGACGTTGCGCAAGGTCACGGTGCCGTCGGCGTTCAAGTTCGCGTCGACATCGCCCACCACGGTCTCCAGGCGGACGCGGGCGCCGCGTTGGATGCGGCCCATGTATTCCAGGGTGGTCAGCAGGCCGATGGTGCCGTGGCCGCACATGCCGAGATAGCCGACGTTGTTGAAGAAGATCACGCCGGCGTCGTAGGCGGGGCTGGAAGGCTCGCACAGCAGCGCGCCCACGATGGCGTCGTTGCCGCGCGGCTCATTCACGGTGGCCGAGCGGAAGCCGTCGAACTCATCGCGGAAGCGGGCCTGCCGCCCGGCGATGGGGCCGGTGCCCAGATCCGGGCCGCCGGCGACGATGACGCGCGTGGGCTCTCCACCGGTGTGGGAATCGATAACCTTGATGCGTTGTCCGTTCACTCGTTACCCCTCACTCTCATACCAGTTCAGATGTTCCTGGGCGAACAGACGGAACTTCTGTTGCGCCACCTGCCGCGCGGCTTTCTTGTCGCGCCGCAGAATCGCCTCGNNCGGGGAAGCACGCTGTTGCCGGAAAGCCGCCACAGCGTTTGGTGGAACTGGACGTCGAAATCGTGGTAGCGGCGGATGTCGCGTACTTCGGCGGCCTCTCTCATCTTTTCGGCGACGGCGATGAGCTTGCGGATTTCGGGGTCGGGCGCGACTTCGATGGCGAGATCCACCGCCAGGCGTTCCAGTTCCTCGCGCACGCGCAGCACCTGGCTGATTTCCGCGCGCGTCAGCACCGTCACGATGCAGCCCTGGTTGGCCTTGCGCACGACCAGGCCCTGATGCTCCAGCGCCACCAGCGCTTCGCGCACGGTGGGCTGCCCGACGCCAATCTGGCGGGCCATGCGCGACTCCACGATGCGGTCGCCGGGCTTGAGATCGCCGGAAACAATCAAGCCGCGAATGGTTTCGGCGATCCGTTCGGCGATGGGCGGCCTTCGCTCCAGGTTCTGCGAAAGTGCCTCCAGCGTGCTTGAGATGCCGCGGGGCATTACCGCGCCGCCAGTACCGGCCGGCAAGCAATGGCTTTGCGAATGATGCCCAGAATCTCTTCGCGTTCCGCGCCTTCAATGGGCAACCGCGGCGTCCGCACCATCTCCGAACCAAGCCCGGTTTCCTGCATGGCGAGCTTGATGTATTGCACCAGTTTCACTTTGGTATCGAGGTGCAGCAGAGGGGTATACCAGCGGTACAACTCGCGCGCCTGTTCCCACTTGCCGGCGATCGCCAGATCCCACAGCGCGCGGTTCTCGTCGGGGAAGGCGTTCACGAGGCCCGAAATCCAGCCCTCCGCACCGAGCATGATGCTCTCCAGCACCAGATCGTCGACACCGCCAAAGAGGAGGTAGCGGTTGCCGACCATGTTGCGCAAGTCGGTGATGCGGCGTACGTCTTCGGAGGATTCCTTGATGGCTACCAGGTTGGGCTCATCGGCCAGGCGCGCGAAGGCCTCGGGCACGATGTCGACGCTGTACGAAACCGGGTTGTTATAAACCATGACGGGCATGCCGGTGGCTTTGGCCACGGTGCGGTAGTGTGCGAGGGTCTCGCGCTCATCGGACTTGTAGACCATGCAGGGAAGGACCATAAGGCCATCGAGCGCGATCTTTTCAGCGTCTCGCGCGAAGCGGCAGGCAAGCGCGGTGGTGTATTCGGCGACGCCCGTCAGCATGGGGATGCGGCCGCGCACGACGCCCTTCATTTCGCGTAAGATGGTGAGCTTCTCTTCGTACTCGAGGGCGGTATTCTCGCCGACGGTGCCGAGGAAGACAACGCCGTGGATGCCGGCCTGGATCATGGCTTCGAGATGTTTGGCAGTAGCGGCGAGGTCCAGAGACTGGTCCTGTCTGAATTGGGTGGTGATGGCGGGGAATACGCCTTTCCAGTTGACTTTCATGTGTGAGTGCAATCCTTTCGACGAGCGATAATCTATAATCTATAATACCTGAGAGCAAAGGTCAAACGAACAAGGCTAGTCAGGCTAGTCAGGGGCGACCATCAGGGCCGGCTAGTACCGAAATTCCGGAGGCAAGAGTTGGGCTCACGCGCAGCGAATCGGTACGATCGCCAATGCGTACGCGCAGAGAGGCGTTGCGCGATCCCGTTTCCACCGTGATTGCCATGCCAGGCTTCAATCCGAGGCGTGTCATCTCACGCAAAGCGGCGGGGTCGCGGTCCGACACGCTGCTGATCACGGCGGGGACGCCACACGCCCATTTTGATAACAGCACCTCTTCCCGAGCCCGAATCGCGCCGCTTCGCTCAGGGATCAGGTGGCCGTGCGGATCAGTGTCCGGGTCCCCCAATTTCGCCGCGATACGATCTTCCAGCCGCTCGGAGATGAAATGTTCGAGGCGTTCGGCTTCATCGTGAACCTCGTCCCACGAGTAGTCGAGGAAATCATGGAGGAAACGCTCCAGCAAGCGATGATGGCGAAGAACCTCCAAAGCGCGAATCTTCCCAACCATTGTCAAACGCGCGCCGCGGTGTTTTTCGTATTTCACGAACGGCGGTTTTTGCGCAGCGAGCTTTTGCAGCATTCCAGTTACGGAGGCCGCACGGACACCGAGATGCCGGGCGAGGGAGTTGCCGGTCACCTGTTCCTCTTCAGAGCCGCCCAGCTCCAGGATGGCTTTCAAATAGTCATCTACAGATTCCGTGGTGTATGGTCCATGTGGTCTAGGTGGCACTAAATCTTAGATTACTCTGGTCGCGGCGCGCCCGCAATCGGCCGGATTAATGGGTCGAAGCCTGGGCGCTTGACGGGAAGCTGCCAACCAATTATTATTTAGGCATGCCTAAATTGTGGCTGAGACATCTGGCGCTTCTGGCTTGCACCCTGGCGATGCGGGTTCCGGCGATGGCGCAGGGTGAGACCACCAGCGCGATCGTCGGCTCGGTCACCGATCCCAGCGGCGCGGTGATTGCCGGCGCGACCGTTACGGTCACAAGCAGCGAGAATGGCATGAAACGATCCGTGAAAACAGACGACGGCGGGCGGTTCAGCTTTCCGCAGCTTAAGCCCGGAGCGTACTCGGTGAAAGCGGAGGCAGACCGCTTTCAGGCGCAGCAGAACAGCACCGTGTCCGCTGGTCTTGGGCAGAAGCAAACGGTGGATTTCAAGCTCAACATCGCATCGGCAGGCGAAAGCATCCTGGTGCAGGAACAAGCGCCTCTGCTCAACCCGGAGAATCCGAACACCTCGACGACGCTGACCGCCCGATCGATTGAAAATCTTCCGAATCCGGGTGGCGACATGACCTACCCGCTGCAGTTTGCCGCCGGCGCACTCATCAACACGGCAGGCAGCGGCAACGACTTCGTCGGGGGCACCAACGGCTATGGCAACGTTCAATTCAATGGCCTGCCATCGCTCTCAAACGGGTATATCGTCGATGGCCTGGAAACCAATGATCCGCTGACCAATCTGAACAGCGGCCTTTCAACCAATCTGGTGCTGGGATTGAATTCGATCGCGGAGGTGACGGTCAACACCGTCTCCTACGCCGTCGATCAGGGCCGGTACGGCGCTTCGCAGGTCAACTACGTCACGAAGTCCGGTGCGAATGGATTTCACGGAAACCTGTATGAGCTGTGGAACGGCTCGAAATTCAATGCCGCCGATTTCTTCACAAACGCCACCGCCGG
>PLZX01000070.1 GCA_003152325.1 Bryobacterales bacterium
GCCCTGGCGGCGCGGCGCGGCATTCCTGCGGCGCGCCAGCAGGAATACCGGTTGCGGGCTATCGCCGAGTATCAGAGCGCGTTGGCGTTGTATGAGGGCTTACGCGACAAGGGCGTGCTTCCGAAAGCCCACGAAAAGAACATTACGGAGTTGAAAGAGCAGGTGGAGAAGGTCAGGCGCGGCGCGCAATGATGCGGGCCGTGTGACGGGAGCGTTGGGGTTCGCCGCCCTCGCTGTAGAAGATCACTTTCCAGCCGTCAAACTCCGTGCGCAGTTCGCCGGGATGCATCAGAAAATCGGGATTGCGCGGGCGCGTGGTGGGTGTGTCGTCGAACAAGTGAATGGCGCCTGCGAAGACGCCGCCGGGAGCGACGCCCGCGCGAATTTGCGGAAACAGGCTCCGCTGCAGATAGAAGAAATCGCAGATCAGGTGGTAGCCCTCCGGCACGATGGAGAACCCGCCCCGCTCGAGGTCGGCGAGCGTACAATCTACCGGCAGCCCGCGGGCGTGCCGGCGCAGCAGGCCGATCGCGACCGCCGAGGAATCCACGGCGGTAACCTGCCACCCCAGTCTGGCCAAGTGCAGTGCATTGCGGCCGGGCCCGCACGCGAGATCGAGTGCCCGCCCGGGTGGCAGCAGGTCGGCGGCCTGAACCAGCAAGGGCTCGGGCGCGAGATCGACGTGGTCGGGATTGGAGTAGTGCTCGTCCCAATTGCGGGGCACGGTTCTATTATGGCGAAGCAGGCCTAGCGCCTGGATCTCAGCGTTCTAGGCGGTGGTGCGGATGGCTACTTCATGGTGGTGAAGCTCTGGACTGCACACGTCTCATGATATGCTGCCGCCGATCCGAAAACCCTTTTCCACTCATCCTGAGTGAGATTGCGGTTCGCAATCCGGCAGGCGACCTTACGCCAGGAGGCCTCGTTCACATCCCAAACGACCAGCCGCTGGTCTCCTAGCGTGGCCAGTGCCCCACCGTTCGGCCGGAAGGCCAGACTCTCTACCTCATCCCCCATTCCGACGAATGGCCGCCCAATCGGCTGGTGCGTTGCCACGTCCCAGAGGACCACCGCGCCGTCTGCTCCGGTGGCTATAAGACTGCCGTCGGGACTGAACGCGAGCGNNGCGACATCCCACAGCACGGCTCTGTTACCGCCTTCGCGATACGCCAAGAGCTTGCCATTCGGGCTGAATGCGACATTCGTTTGAAGCAGGTAATCGGAATCCTTATCAGTGACAATGGGCGCGATCACCGGCGATCCGGTTTTGGAATCCCACAGGCCCAAGGTTGTGTTTCCGCCGGAAGCGAGCAGTTTGCCGTCCGGACTGAACGCAAGACTCCAGACGCGGTCCTTCTGTTGGCCGGTGATCTGCGCGGTCCAGCGGCGCGCCTGCACATCCCACAGCAGAACGACGGCGTCGCCTCCGGCAGCAATGGTGCGGCCGTCGGGACTGAACGCAACGCTAAACAGCCGGAACTTGGTCTTTTCGGCCGCGACTTTCGGTTCGCCGGTTGCGCGGTCCCATAGCGCCAACTGCCCATTCCACCCGACCGAGGCAAACAGCGTGCCGTCCGGGCTGAATGCTACGCTAGTGAGCTTCGTCCCTATGGAATCGACCAGCGTGCGCCCGGTCTCCGCATCCGACAAACTCACTTCCCCATAGGTATCGATCGACGCCAGTGTCTTGCCGTCCGGACTATACGCGAGCCCGGAGGTTGGTTTGCTCTCCAACTGAAGTTCGCGGCCGAGGGGCAACCCTTCCGGCACATTCCAGATCACCAACCGCTCCTCGCTGTTGGAAACCAGGGTACGCCCGTCGGGAGAGAAAGCCACATCGAAGACCGGCTTTTGCGCCACCGTCAGAGGTGAACCGATGGGCTGCCAACTCTCCGCGCCCCAAAGGATCACGCTTCCATCTCCGGATCCGGAAGCCAGCATCGCCGCGTCGGGGCTGAACGCCAACGCATTCACGGGCGCGCGATGTCCGATGAGGGGCTTCCCCGTGGAACTCCGGTCCCCAAGGTCCCACACGATTACCGAATTGTCCTCAGCACCGGCGGCGAGCAACTGGCCGCCGGCACCGAACGCGATGGAGCGCACGGCTGCGGTGTGACCCTTGAGAGGCGGCCGGAGCTGCCGGCGTGTTTGGAGATCCCAAAGAACGATGCTCTTGCCATCCTCGCCCTCGGTCGCCACCATCTTTCCACCGGGGCTGAATGCGAATATATGGCCAGGGAGTGCCGGGCCGAGTAACTGCCGGGTGGCCACGTCCCATAGAAACACTTGCGAGGCCGTCATTCCAGTCGGATCGTTACTTGTGGCGAGCAGCTTGCCATCCGGGCTGAATGCGACCCGGCTCATCTCGTATCGTTTGTCGATTGGCAGTTCGCCGGCAGGAGTGCCGCCGGGGAGTTTCCAAAGAGTGACCGACTGGCCATCCGCAGAGGCGAGCAGTGTGCCGTCCGGATGAATCGATAAACCGTACATGCCTTTCAAGACGGTTCCCAGGCCTGTGCGCTTTTGCGCGTCCCAAAACCGTACCGTCTTGTCCCAACTGCTGGAAGCAAGGGTCCGCCCATCGGGCGTGTATGTCACGGTCGTGACCGTGTCGGTATGACCGGAGAGAAAGCCGGAGAGGTGCGGCCGGTGTTCCAGCGCGGAGAGCAGCGCACTCCGCCCTTCGATGCAGGAGGACAGCCGCGAGCTCTCGACACCGAGTAGCAGGGCCAGATCGAGGCGCGTATCCAGATAGTTCATGGCCTGGCCGGCCAGCTCGCGGCAATCGGCCACCCTGCGCTGCTGGCGCGCCGCTCGAGCCGCGACGGCGATTCCGAGGACCAGCGCCGCAAGCACCAATGCTCCGATAACCGCCATCCGCCGGGCCGACCGGTAATGACGCAGATCTTCATCGTCCAGATCCTCTCTGGATTTGCCATACAGCGGCGGGGCAATTTGCAGCACGGCGTTGCGGAACGGCGTGTGGCGTAATGAGAAGTTCCGGTCGGTACGCGCCCCGCGGAGGTCCACCCACAGCGGTTCAGTGGGAAACCGACCGCGCAGCCGGTTGTTGAGTGCAGTGGAGTGTTCCCAATCGAAATCGCGGTCTCCCGGGCGCCACTCCACATCGCCATCGGTGACGACGATCAGGATGGAGGCGGGGTCCCGGTGAGTGAGCCACCAGTCGAGTTCGCGTCCAGCCCACTCAGACTGCGCGGAACTTGTGGAGGCCAACAGGATTAGGTATTCCGATTGCGCGAGAGCCACTTCGATGGCGTTCCAAAGAGCCGGGTTGGCCGACAGGCTGGACTTATCGAGGAAGATGCTAAACGATGCGCGACGATACCATGGCTTCCCGATCCGGCGCAGCGCCGACTGGAGCGCGGGCGCCAGTTGGTTGTCGGCGGCGTGGCTGTAAGAGATGAATGCCTTGTAGAGCATAGCGATTCCCCGGGCGCCGGGACGCTGGACCAAGGATCATCCTGACGCGGTGTCGTGCCAGTGTCAAATGCGCGGTGGCCCCCGGCCGCGCTCCCCGCTATGATGTGGGCTGATGCGGATCGTGGTGCTGGTCGGTTTGCCGGGCTCGGGCAAGTCCACTTACTTGGAACGCCTGGGCGCGCCGGCGCTGTCTTCCGACCGGATTCGCGGGCTCCTGGCGGATGATGAAACCGACCAGACCATTCATGACCGCGTCTTCCAGACCGTGCGGTATCTGCTGCGGCAGAGGCTCGAGCTGGGCCGGCCGGTGACGTACATCGACGCGACCAATCTCACACGCGAAGACCGGCGGCCTTATCTCGAGATGGGCCGGGCGCACGGGTGCGAGGTGGAAGCGGTCTTCTTCGATGTGCCGCTGGCCGTCTGCCGTGAAAGGAACGCGCGGCGCCGGCGCGTGGTGCCGGAGGAGGCCCTGGCGAAAATGGCGGGCAAGCTGACGCCGCCGACGGTGGAAGAAGGCTTCGCGCGTGTGACACTGATTAGTGACTGAAGGGTCAGCGGCTGAAGACCGCCGCGGCACTTCACAAGGCATATAGTCAGGTGTGGTGGTTTCTTATGACGAAACTTCCAGGATCCGAAGGGCGAGAAAACAATACGCCGCCGATAGGGAGAAAGTAACCAAAGCTGATATCAGGTTGAGGAAGCGTTGAGACATGAACAAACAGAAAGGCAAGAGCGTGGCCGTGGTGGTGAATCGCATTGGGCGAACCTTCGGGGTGTTAGGATTTTCCTTCGCCAGAATCAGAATCCGGACCAAGAAATACGCGGGGAAGACGACAGTCACGTTATTTTCGGCGAGCTGTTGGATTATGAAGACCTCAGGGGCTTATGGATTGAACTCAATTCACACAAGCATCAGCAGGACGCGACCGTTCAGCGTCAAACCTTATTGATTCCGTGGAGCGAGGTTTTGACCCTTGTGCTTGCGGAGAAGTTCTCGCCGGAGGTTTGGAATGAAGCCAAGAAAATTGGTTTCACATCCGAAGCTGGAAACGGACCCAGTCAGGAATAAGCGAAGATGACAGGAAGACGTGGTCGTCATGGAATGCCCAAACCCCTTCGCGGCGCGCGGTGCGCATTCAGGGGCTGGCTTGCCGACAGCAGAACTTCACTTGGCAACGGCCGGCTGAGCCCTGATCCCGGGCCGGCGCGCATTCCGGTCGCTCTTTGTGCGGTTCGCGGTTAGGGCGCCGGCTGCGTCCGCCTGCCGCGCTGGGCCAAGTAATGCTGATCGAGGGCCTGCCGGACCAACGTCTTGATGACCGCCTGGCGACTCACGTTGAGCTCCTGGACCGCCTTGTCCAGTTCCTCCAGCATGCTTGCGGTGACATCCACGTTGACGCGCTGAATCGGTTGCACCATGCGGCCTTGTCCCTTGAAGAAATGGGAAACGTCCTTGCCTTGATCGGCTAGCCGCGCAATTGCATCGGCGGAAACCGGTTTTGCGGATTTACGAGTTTTCTTCATACAATCGGATCTCCTCCTTCGTCGACCTCCATAGAGTGACGAGGTGCAGAATCTCGCCCACTTCGTCCTCCCTGATCTCAAAGATGACAGAATACAGCCGGTCACCGACCCAACCGACAGCCAGAAACTGCTCCGGAACGTCGGACCGCTGATCGAGCCAATAAAGGTTGGGAGAACAACTCGCGTGCCTCCTCGAACCCAATTCCGCGCCTGGGATTCGTCCTGAGCCCTTTGCTCTTCCGAGGATCGAAGGTAAAGCGCATGTGATATGACTGTTATACCACTGTGGGCTTCGCACGCATAAACGTCATCAGTGACTGAAGGGTCACCGGCTAAACGAGAAGACCGGTTCGATGTCGACAGGGATGTCCTTCGCAGCGGCGAGCGCGGCGGTGAGCGAGGGCGGCATCTGGTCGTACTTCGCGAGAAGTGCTTCGGCGCGAGCGCGGTCGCCGGTAGCTTCGATGGTCAATAGCTCTTTGGCGAGTGCCGCGATGACTCCGGGGATGCGCGCGTAATCGATAACGTAACGGCCGCTCGAGTGCGTGACCGCGCGGCCTTCGAGCAGGTAATTGAACTCCATCATCTCGGCGCGGCCATGCGCTTCGCCAGTGCCGAACCGCAACGAGCGGAAAAGGTCGGCGACGTAGGAGACGTAATACTCTTCCAGGCGGTCTTTGGGCAGAACCTTGTGATCGACCAGCCACGCCAGGCCGAACATGCCGACCACATCGGCCTTGGCTTCTTCAAGGCCGGCATAGGCGGGGCCGATGGCTTCGTTGATGCTCATCTGCTTACCGTCGCGATGGGCCAATTCGGGGCCGAGTTCGTGGGAGATCTCGTGCATCAGGGTGCCGGCCATATATCCTTCGCCCGAAGCCTTGGCGGCTTGCGCTGGCTGCATCAGTTTTTGCGCGATGGGCAGAATGATGTAGTTCACGCGGGCGTCCATGAAATTCTTGAAAAAGATTTTCTTGCTCCCCTTCTTCTGGTGGATGAGCGGATCGTTGGGGAGATTGTCGGCCACGGCCTGGTAGCCGTGAAGCAGATCGCCCGCGCGGTAGGGCGCGTCCATGACTTCCATGGGAGTGAGATGCCCGCGCTTGGATGGTCGCGCGGAGGCCTCCACGGGCAGAGCGTCCTGGATCTCGGGCACGTATTTCTGGTAGACCGAAAGCTTGCGGCTTTCGGCTTCATTGCGGATCAGCAGGGACGCGCCGAACGAGGTTTTCACGGCAAGCAGGTCGTCGAGGTACGTTTCGTAGGGGGAGAAGATCACGTCGAACTTGGGATCCTTGAGGTCGAGCCAGGCCAGGTCGCTGCCGTAGTACTCGTCGCTGAGCAGGGCGGAAGCGCGCAAGCGGAGGAAGTTGGCGAAATTCGGGTCGTCGCTCAGCGAGGCGGCGTCACGCAGGTCTTTCGCCATGGGCTCGAGGAATTGCTTGTACTCGGTATGGTAAGGGACCGCGATCAACCGGTCGCCCTGGCGCTTGATGACGGTGTATGGGTTGTAGATGGCGGCGCGGTCGGTTGGATGCTGCTCGACATATTGCTCGATTTGGGCGCGTGTCAGGCCGCGGGGATAGAGCTCGTGGCCGGGAGGCATGGCATCGGAACCAACGAATGGGCGATTCTCATCGAGGAGATCCCAGCGGCTGCCCATGATGGCGAGCAGGCGCCTCAATGCGGCATCGCCCGTACTCCGGTAGAGCGAGAGGCCGTCGGCATCGCTCTGGCGCCAAAAGATTTCGTCGAGCAGCCGGCAGGCATGCACCAGCTTGTCGATCATCTGATGCTCTTGCGCGGAGAGCGTGGGCGTTAGCGGCATGTCCACCTGTTTCCATCGCGCCAGGCGCTCCAATGGGGTAGTCTGCGCAGCGGCGGAACAAGCCAGCAGCAGGAGGCAAAACGGCAAGCGGGATTTCCCGTTCATGGAGACATCATATCCCGCGTCAGCTCTCGATCAGGAAACGGGCGGTCTTGGGGGCCATGTAGTCGAGCATGTTGAGCAACTGGTGATCGGAGTCGAGAACCTCCAGAGTTGCGTTCGGGTGGCCGGCGGAGAATTCGCGCGAGGAAGAGACGGGGACGGCATCATCGTGCAGACCGTGGAAAATCAGCGCGGGCTGGGAGAAATCCGGGTAATCCTCGTAGCGGCCGGCATCCGCCAGGAGCTGGTAGCCGAGCCGGCAATTGCGATTCTCTCCATAATGGAATACTTCCATCGTACCGGTGCGGCGCCACGTCTCCACTTGTTCGGCGCCGCCCAGACTGCTGCCCCAAAGCCGCGCGAAAGCGAAGGCCGGGGCCAGCAGAACCAGGCGGCCCACCTCGGGGTGGCGTGCGGCATAGAGGGCTGCCAGGTATCCGCCCAGGCTCGAGCCGATCAACGAGACGGATTCGCCGCCAGCTACTTCTTCGATGACGGCAAGCTGGCCGGTGATGGTGAGATGCTCGAAATCGCCAGAGGTCAGATCTGGAACGTCCACGCGGACGCCGGCGTTTTCCAGGTAGTCGCGGAAATAGCTCGCCTTGCTGGAGGCAGGCGAGGAGGCGAATCCGTGGAGGTAGATGATGCGAGTCATTCTTGCAGATCATTTCTTGATGGGAGCCGGCGGAGCCGTCGCGGGCAGATCGGTGAATTTGATGTCGGAGCTGGCGGTGAAGAGCTTGAAGGGCTCGTAGCGGTAGAGGTTTTCGGTCATCAGGCGGCCGTCCACCAGGTGGCGATGGACCACCGAAGCGGGCGTAAGGAATCCGTGCGACGAAAGAATGTATTCCACGTTGGCGTCGTCGCGGATCAAGTGTTTGGCGGGGTCCGTGTACTCGAGCCAGGCGTTGACGCGCAAAGGGAGACCGTCGGAAGCCCGCACCCATAGTGTGCCCCGCAGGGCGCGCCGCACCGATTCACGGCCATGGAATTCGAGCGCGCCTCCAGAGGACGAGGTTTGCTGCCACGCGAGCGTGAGGGCCTCTTCGGTGCCGACCCACGATGTGCCGAGCGGTGTGATCTTTATGTTATTTATAGCGCGTGAGCCGAACATCAGAAGGATGAGGCCGTAATCGGTGGCGATATCCACCAGGCCGTTCTTGGCGAACTCCTCCAGCATGCGCTTGCGTGCGCGGTCGTCGGCGGATTGGATGGCGGCCGAGAGCGCGCGGCGGGCGCTCTCCGGGGTCTGCACCGCGCGGCCGTCTACGGAGATCACCTGACGGAACTCGAGCAGGTTGTGCGCCGGCGCATCGCTAAGCACTCCGAAACTGTATTCCGATACGATCTCGCGAACGCGGAGCCTGGAATCGGCGCCGGTGGCCGCGGACTCATTGCGAGGCCGAAAGCGGGAGGGTGGCATCAGGGCGCGCTGTTCGAGCGTTTCCTGGGTCAGAATCTTGGGTGCATTCTGCTGCAGAATCTCTGCTTCTTCAGAGACGCGAGCCAGAATCCTGTTGAGCGGGGGCTGCGCGAAGACCGGCGAAATCAGCAAAACGAACCCAAAAACGCCCAGCACAGAAGACATACTCTTCATTCTACTGCCCTAAGCAAGTTTTTGACCAAAGATAAGCTGTTTATTTGCCTATGGTTCCGGGGGTTCTTCCGGATTTCGGATAAAAACGCCCTTTTTTTTGAGAGCACCGCTTGCATATCCGTCACGGTCCTGTTATCCTAACTGAGTCGCCGATTTGGGGGTCTTGTGAGGCATCGCATGCCTTTCCGGAGCATTTGCGCCGGCACGGCGAAAGTGGTATATTAGAGAGAGATCCTCTGTAAGGAATGGTAACAAAACTCCGTTCAGGCCACTGATCGGGGCGGAATACGGCCTTCCTGTTTGGCTCTTTTATAAATTTCTCGGATTTTCCGGTTGCAGGCGTGTCGTGTATGGATGGGCCGCGGCCGGGAGCAAGTTTCGAGGCCTGC
>PLZX01000010.1 GCA_003152325.1 Bryobacterales bacterium
ACTTTGGCCGGTATAGAGCCACATAACAGGGGTGTTCGCGCGTGGCGCGGTATACAGGTAATCATCGCAGCGGCGATCATTTCACTATTATCGTCTCAAGCAATTCAACCACGCGTTCGATCAATTGCCTAGACTGTTCTAGATCGCCGAGGATCACGGCGTGGAAGTTTTTGCAGGCGCCCACCATCCTCGCGTGGGCAGGCCGCCGATCGCCTCCAGCCACATCACAACCATGATACTGCCCTCTCACGGCGCGACGCACAGGGTGGTAATGGGGCCGGAAGACGGGCTGGTGGAGGACATGATCTTGCTCAAGCCGATCCCGACCTCGTTGCCGTACAGCGTCAAATCGGCGGGCAAACGGAAATTGATCTGCACCACGCCGGCGACCATCCCCGGAGCGGCTCCCGCGTACAGAACCTCGGCGTATTCGTCGTTGTTCACCAAGACGAAGCAGCAACTATAGTTCTGGGCCGCGGTCGCGACTTCGCCGTCCGCCGGCGTTGGATAGACGAGCCCGGCACCGGTGGCCCAGACGGTGACAATGGATCCGAGCTTGGCCGGATTCGAGACTGAGTTTGGCGTGCCGTCCTGGTTCAGGGCTGCCGCGGTGGCGCCGTCTGTAAAAATCGTGGGTTGCGATGAAACCACGATGCTTTGAAGGACAGGCGACGCGGCGGTGCCCGCGACCACTTGCACTTGGGTCGATTTGCCGGGAGCCAAGGCAAATGGTGTGACCGCGTTCACCTGGGTTTGCGATACATAGAGCAACGGAGCGGCGACGCCATCAAACAGGACCTGCGTGCCCGCCAGCGTTACCGACAGTTGTCCGGTGCTGCCCGCTTGGCCGCTCACTCCGCTGGGGGGCCCGAGTCCGGTTCCAAATAGGGACACCACCTCGCCGGGCGCGACCGCCGCTCCGGGCGTTCCTTGGGCGGCATCGCCAATACCGAACACGCGCGTCGCAAGCGGCGTGTTCAGCGAGAGGGAGGAAATCACCCCCGCCGCACCGGCCACACGGAGGCGTCGGTCGGCATCGACGGCGATTGCGGCGGAAACCGTGCTGTCGTGAAACCGCGCGGACAACGTCAATGCCGACCCCGTCGGGTTCACCACCGCGACAAAGTCCGCGCCCTGCTCGGGCCCGGTGGTCAATGGGAAATCGGAGGATTTGGTTGTGCCCGTGACGTACGCCGCACTACTCGAATCGAGTGCAATCGCGGTGGCGGCATCGTCGGAGGACCCTCCTAAGAACGTCGCGTAGACCATCGCGGTGCCCTGCGGGTTCAGCTTCGCGACAAACGCATCGGTGGGAGGCTCGGGGTAGGGCGGAGGTTCGGCAGGGCCATCGTACTTTGATTGGAACGCGCCGGCGGTGGCCGGGAATTGGGGATCGCTGGTTCGGCCGGCGAGGTACGCGTTCCCTGCGGCATCGACTGCCAGGTCGCTCACCAGATTGCCCGGGAAAGCGTTGGGCCCGGTGGGGTACTTGGCCGTTCCCAGGTAGGTGAGGTAGTCGAGCTTGGACCCTGAGGCGTTGATCCGCGCCACCCACGCACCGATCCCGGATGGCGACAGAACGCCCAGAGTGGTGGGCAAATCCGTGACGTTCGCGTTCCCTGCGACGTAGGCGTTGCCCGCGGCGTCCAGGGCGATGCCGACGCCCCAGGTGAAGCGCGGGCTCACAAAACAACTGCTGCCGCCGGTGCAGCCTCGGATCCCACCGGATATCCGGCCGGAGTACAGGAACTTGTCGCCGGTCGCGTTCAGTTTCGCTACGAAAGCGCCGAAGACTCCCATCAGCATATCGCCGTTGATGGTGCCATTCGGCATGCCGGGCGTCACGGGAAAATCGCTCCAGCCGGTCTGGCCCGTGGCGTAGACATTGCCTCCGCTGTCGGCCGCCAACGCTTTCACCGGTCCTCCGAAGTAGGTAGAGTAAATCAACTGGCTTCCATCGGGGCTCAGTTTTAGCAGGAATCCGGTGCCTGGATAGGATCCGCTGGTCGGAGCGGTCTGGATGGCATTGCGTAACGGGAAATTTGGTGAGGAGGTGTACCCTCCGGCGTAGATGTTGCCCGCCGGATCCACGGCGATGGCGGAGCCCGTGTCGCTTCCCTTGCCACTGAAGGTGGCCACAAAGATGGTCGCTCCCGCCGAATCGAGCTTGGCGACGAACACATCTGAGGCTGAGTCAGAGGCTGCGAAAGTGCGGCTTCCCACGGCATAGATGTTGCGGGCGGCGTCGGTAACTACGCGCGCGACGGTGCAGTAGGGAGCCCCGCACGGGAAAACGTTGAAATCGCCAGGCGTAGCCGCATCGCGAGAGGTCAGGACCCAGTGGGTCCAGAGCGCGGAGTCGGTGCCGGTGTAGGCATAGTGGCGGGGCATCCTGGTGGGCGCCCCGGCCGCGCACACCAGCGGAATGAGTGCGAATAGGAATCGAATGAGCATAGAGGAACACCTGGTGGGCGCGGGCGACTTCAGTATAACGCCGTTACCTGGTTGCGGCGAGTCAGAACGGATCGTCTGCCGAGACCGCCGCTTTCGGCGCTTGGGCTTGTCGAGTTCGCCAGCTTTGAGACACAGCCGATGGGCGGAATCACCTATCAGGAGACGTACTTCCTTGAGCCGACCGCCGCCACTGATGAATCCCTGCACTTCCCCGGCTTGTTCGCGAGGATGGTTCACTTCTGAAACTAGCCCTCGCGGGCGAGTTTCTCGTCCACGCTGCGAACCTTGTCTTCCATGGTCTGGTCCTTGTCGATGCGGGTCCCGAACTTCATGGACGTCGAGATCCGCGGCACGCCGGCGCAGTGGAGCGCCTCGTGGCACCGCTTGACGGCCGCGAAAACGGCGTCCCACTCACCTTCAATATTGGTTCCGTAGGCGTGCAGCTTTGTCTTGAGGCCGGCTTCAGCCAGGATCCGTTCACATAGGGCCACCTGGCTGGACACCGAAGTGCCAACGCCGATCGGAATCACGCACAAGTCCGCTATGACTTTCATGGAGAACGCTCCCGTTCCCCAGTATCACACTGCAGGGGGCCAGAACCGCGCACACGCACAAAAGACCGGGAGGCCGTTGGTTTGGCGCCCAACGGCCCCGTCGGTCCTTTGCGCGGCGGGAGTCCCCCCGCCCGCATGAGCAGGTTGGAAGTGTTCGGCCAACGGACACGCCCCTGAATGATCATACAACCGACGCGCTCTGCGGCGGTCGGTGGGAT
>PLZX01000213.1 GCA_003152325.1 Bryobacterales bacterium
CAGCGCGGGAAAGCTGGGGCTCTAGTCTGTCTGACTGTACCAGTACTTTTCCTGGCTGCGAACAAGATAGATGTGTGTGATTTTGATTGCAGTCAGCGGGGTCCTTCGAGTACAATCCAAGCGGGAGAAAGCGAAGATGTTGCGAAATGCTTTGTCAGTAGTGTTGACCCTCTTGATATGCGCGGCCATGGGAGCGCCCGCCGCCCTTGCGGGCACGATCACGATCGACGACCATAACGGAGGTGCTCCATCGTATACGGTGTCCGCTGACATCGTCAACGTATCCGTTGTCACCGACGTCCCCGGAGCCCTAAGCTTCACTGGGATCTTCAACATCCCATTCGGCAACGGCACGATGTGCAATGTGCCGGGGGGCTGCGATCAGAGCTTCAACTTGATAGACCCGGACACTAGCCTTAGCGACACGATCCATTTGGTATTTGATGGAGCCGGGGGATCGAACGGCGAAGTATGGCAAGAGAGCTTCACTCTTTCTTTCTTGGACGATCCTGCGGTTCCCCTAGAAGGCGGCACGAACGTCCTAGAGACGCCGGGGCTGTTCCAATCCTTACCAATTAACAATGGGGGCGTAGAGAACGGCACCAGCTTCCAAATCAGCGTACTCTCCAGTGAAGGAGTGCCAGAGCCTAGCTCACTGCTCCTCCTCGGCCCCACACTCCTGGGCCTAGTGGTCATCGGGCGCAAGAAGCTCGCGGCGAAGGCCTAGCTCAAAGCTGAGCATACACCGCCTCCAGCGCCGAACCGAACGTAAAACTCAACGCCTCGCCGAATTTCCTCCAGCGGGGCGTTTTACTCATAAAGCCGGGCCACACGTTCTGCCAATGGCTTTTCCCATGCCGAAAGCCATTGCGGAAGCGCGGCAACCAACTGCGGGAGGTGAAGGCCGAGAACGTCCAGCGCCACGCCGCTGGTGCTCGACATCTGCCAGACTTGGCTCCAGGCGACACCAGAGAGGAGCGGACGAGGGCTTCAGGAATGAAAATGCCGGTGAATAGTCGGAAGGGATTGAAGGGCTGGCCGACTTGAAGCGCACCTGGCTTCTGACGGTTCTGCGATTGGGGCATTATGGTCTACCTCTGAAGCTGTTCTTGGAGTCTGGAACCTACGGATATAAAAGGGGGTTATGACGGCGGATCAGGTGGAGCTTCTGCCGGAAACCATCCAGCAGCAGGTAAGGCATGGACGAGGGACAATCCCCGATACTTTCGAATGGTTTTAGGTGTATACTCTCAACCGCCTGGAAAACAAACCAGGAATCCCTGGTACGAAATGGAGAAAACCATGATCCACGTAATCGCCTGGACTTTCAAACCAGAACACCGAAACGCAGTACAAGCCCGGTTCAAGGAAACCGGGGGCTTGCCACCGGCGGGAGTCAAAATGCTGGGCCGCTGGCACGGCATCGGCACCAACAAGGGTGTCTGCTTGGCCGAAAGCGACGACGCTTTAGCCGTCGCCAAGTGGGCGCAGAAGTGGTCCGATCTCATGTCGTTCGACGTGTACCCGGCCTTGTCTGACGAGGACACCGCCAAGACATTCTCCTGACATCGTTCGCGGCCCTCGAACCTGTTGATTTGGTTGGCCGTCGGCATGGCGGATCACGCCGCAGCCCGGGCCCTCACGGGCATTCTGTGGACCCGTTCAAAAGTTCAGTTGATACATGCACGGGTGGGGGTTCATTGCCACCACAAACCTCCGAAATCCGGTCTTCCCGCCAGGGCGACCTGCTCGTAACTCGTACAGGAACGCAAACGCACCGTCGCAGGAGGCAGCATCGACGATGAAGCGGCGGTTTCGTAAGCCTCGCGCGCGAGCCGAACCAGCGCCCACGGCCGGGCCGGGCACGCGCGGCCCGGCGACCGCGGCGCGCCAGACTCCCATGCACGTGTTAGTGCGGCCCGCGCGGCGCTGCTCTTGCGCCGTCGCCGCCGCCCGCGCTCTCCTCCGCGCGCAGACGCGCCCATCGCGGGAGGCACCGTCGACGGCGAAGCGCGGCCTTTTTCTCCCCACTCGCCGCAGCCGCGTCGGCTACGCGCCGAATGCGCAGTCGAGGCATGCGCGCGCGGCCGGGCGGTTGAGCGCGGCCGCCAGACTGCCGTGCACGTGAGAGCGGGCCCGAGCGGCGCTGCTCTTGCTCTTCGCCGGCGCCCGCGTGCCGCGACGCCTTCCCCCGCTCGGCGCCGCCGCGCGGACGTGTGACGCTGAGCGCGCTGCGGGGTTAGGCCGAAAGTCCAAGCTCGTCCGTGACCCGAGGGCTCTTGAGTACTTGATGACGAGGTTTGATGATCTGAGTAGGAATTCAACATTGCGCCCGGATCCTCAGCTTCGATCCATTTTGACTGATCATTTTCTAAGGGCGGGTGCATCNNTCTGGTGCCCACGCCAGCATGTCGCCGATTTCGTATTCCACATCGGCCACGATTTCGGCGGTGAGGGCTGTACGGAGTTTCTGGGTTTCGAGGTGGTGGTTGTTGTTGGAGTTCACAACGGTATTTATGTGCATCGACTGGCCCGGCGCTGGTCGGTGGTCGGCGGAGCCAGGGCAGGAGTTCATTTTGATTTTTGTTGCGTCCGCTCACAGGATGCTCGCCAGAAGCGATACGGCGACCGTGGTGAGGTTTTGGGATGGCGTGGTGGTTTGGGGATTGCCTACAACTCCATCGCCACTCCGGTGCCCACCACAGGTCCACCGACGACGGGCCGGAAGCACAAACCACGGTAAATGCGGTTTGGGTCCCATCCGCCAACCTGGTCTGAAAGACCCGCGGGGTGGCGGATTTCGGGACGGGCGTAATGCGTCGAGTCGCCTTCCGCCAGCAAACGGTTCTTTGCGTAGAGGCTCGATTCCGCACACTGAGTCTGCACTCCCTCGTCAATGCGCCCCCTACCGACGCAATCATCCTCCGCCTCTGTGGTCACGGGTAGTGGGTCGGCTTGAAAAGCCCGTACACACCTCGGCGGTTTGGGCGTTTCCCGGCCAGTTGACGTGACCGGGACTTCACGGGAGTGATCTCCCCGAATGCAGTTTCGGAGGAGCTTCAGGCCGGCAGCACTTCTGCGGAAGGCTAACACCGGCATGCCGCTCGCAATGCGAAATGGCGCGGCCGATCTTCAACGTCTACCTGATCGGCTTCTCGTATCGACCGTGGGTCCGTACCTCACTTCAGATCTCTGATCATGACCACGTCGCTGGTGGTGGAATACCGTGCCACGGCCAACTTCTTGCCGTCGCGCGACTCGGCGACGTCGCTGATCCGATCGCTCTGGAAGCTGGTCACCTGTTTCGCCTCGCCGCCGTCCAGGGGCTGCCGCCACACGTTTGACACGCCGCCGCTGGTCTTCCAGAACAAGAGAGACTTGCTGTCCGCGGACCATCGCCAGCGGCCCTGTCCGAGGTCGAAGGTTTTCATGGGCTGTCCCCCTTTGGCGGGGATGATACTGACCTTTCTCGTTGCAGCGAATCGTTCGTTCACGAGGACTAATTTCCCGTCCGGAGAGATAGACGACCACCCGTACTCGTTGGAGATAAGGACTGCGGAGCCGCCGTCGATCGGCATCCTCCACACTCCGTAGGTCTTCGGATCCAGTGATCCATAAGTGATCCAAGTCCCGTCCGGCGAACACGACGGACCAGCTTCGCCCACCCCACTGGTCAACTGCCGGGCACTGCTGCCATCAAGATCCAACCGCCAAATATGCGCTCCCCCTGCACGATATGAGAGGAATACAACCCTACGGCCATCGCCACAAGCGCTCGGCAGCCCATCGTAAGGGCCTTCCTCGGTAAGTTGCCGCTGGCTCGTACCATCCTCCGCGGCGATCCAGATGCGCGACCGCTGCTTGCTGTCCGGGGCGTTGAAAACGATGTTGCTGTCGCCGGCCCAATCCAGGTGAGCGTCGGAAGTGGTTAGGCGGCCGGTGATCTCGCGGGCGCTCGCGGCGTCACCGACCGAGCCCACCCAGATGTGAGTAGCGCTCTCGCCTTGCACCGTAACCAGTGCGCTGGAGTCTCCGGTCGGGCTCAGGCCGCTGTAGTCGTTCAGGTCATTCGTGATGCGGCGCGCATCGCCGTCCGGATAGGAGACATACCAGAGTTGGTGCGGGTCGCCGGGCTGTTCGGAAGCCACGATGATTAGCCCATGGCCGTGCGGCATCCACTCCAAGATTGAAATGTCGTACCATGAGCGCGCGCCAAAGCGCTTTTCCGCACCGCCGTCCGCGGGCATGGCCGCCAGGCGGCTAGAGAATCCGCCGCGGTAGGAACTGGCACTATACGCTATGGTCTTGCCGTCCGGGGACCACACCGGAGCCAGAAACACATCTGGAAACTTCCGCCCCGCCAGTCGCCGCTGGCCGCTGGCATCCACGTTGGCAATGAATAGGGAGCTATCAGTGCCAACCCACCTGGTGAAAACGAGTCGTTTCTCGTCCGGCGAGAGGCGCGCGGTCCCTATATCGGCGAAAGCAGCCAGTTTCTTGGGGTTGCCGCCCGGCACCGGCATCATGTACAGCGCCGGCGGAGGCGTGCCCGTGTCGAACAGATAGTACAGAAAATTGCCATCGCGCGAAAACTCCAGATTGCTGAACGCGCCTTGGGTGGGGGGCAGCATCGGCACGTTGCTCCCGGTAGTCGCGTTGCGCAGGGAGAGGCTGCTCATGCCCCCGTCCGAGACGGCATGGGCCACGAACTTGCCATCGGGCGAGATGGCCGCCGCGCTGGCTTTCCCGGAGTCGGTCAGCCTGGTAGGCTCCATTCGCGTGAAAGGCCCGGCGGGACTCTGCGCCAGCCAACGATACAACTGAATCGCCGCCAAGACCGCGAGCGTGGCGAAAGCGGCCCTCCGAAACCACCGGCGCCATTTTGAGGGGCCTGGCGCCGTGGGGGCCGGCTTGCCCGAGTCCGATTCCTCCTTCAGCTCCTCCAGGGTGACCTTGAGGTCGGCCATGGTCTGAAAGCGCCGGGCCGGATCTTTGCGCAGACATCGAGCGACGACTCTTTCCAGTTCGCTGGGCGCTCCCTCCGGAAGGGCGGGCGGCTCCTGGTGTAAGATTGCCGCAAGGGTCAGGGCGGGGCTGTCCCGCCGGAAAGCCCGCCGCCCGGTCAGCATCTCGTAGAGCACCGACCCGAAGCTAAAGATGTCGCTCCGGGCGTCCACCTTCTCCCCCTCGGCCTGCTCCGGCGACATGTAGCCGGCCGTGCCAACGACCCTGCCCGACTCCGTTGACCGCCCCGCGGTCACGGTCGGGTCTTCGGGGCCGACCGGGGCCGGTTCGGTCAGCTTCGCCAGGCCAAAGTCCAGCACCTTGACCTGGCCTTCCGCTGTTACCATTACGTTGCCCGGCTTGAGATCTCGATGGACAATCCCCACCGCGTGCGCCCTGGCCAGCGCATCGGCGATCTGGACGGCGTACTTCAGCGCCTCGTTCAGCTTCAGTCCCTTGCGGCCGATCACCTCGTCGAGCGTCTTCCCCTCGACGTACTCCATGGCGATGAAATCAATGCCATCCGATTGGTCGATGTCGTAGACCGTAACGATGTTCGGGTGGTTCAGTGCCGAGGCCGCGCGGGCTTCCCGAACGAAGCGTTGCTTACGCTCCGGGTCGGCCACCTTCTCCGGCGGCAGCACCTTGAGGGCGACGAAGCGCTTCAGCCGGCTGTCGCGGGCCTTGTAGACCANNTGTAGACCACACCCATCCCGCCCTCGCCAAGCTTCTCCGTGATTTCGTAGTGCGAGATAGTGCGGCCGATCATGGGCGCCGTTTGGAAATCCTGGGCGTGCTTGCCTTTTGACAAAGTCTACACTGAGGTGTGCGCCGGGGCAACCGCTTCCGGCCCCGTTGGCGTGAGCTTACGCGCCGGCTCTCTGCGGTTCGACAGACGCACACTCAGCCGCCACCGCGACGGAGTTGCTTCAAACCTGGCGCGATTCGAACGGAAGGGTTACTTCTTACCTCGGACGGGGGGATGCACACCCATCGTGGTCGGGTTGACTTCGATGGGCGCGCGAAGTTCGGTAGACACGCTGAGAGGGCGAACCGCCACCTTGACGTCCGCCTGAATGGGCTTCACCTTGAGGGGCGTGATTGGCCCGATCTTGGCGATGACGGCGGAGACCACCTGCTTCTCGATCTGCGTGGCCAGATCCGCGCGAATCGCCTTCTCAATGTAAGCCGCGCTCTTCTTTTCGGCGATCATCTTGTCGATCTTGGCTGTCATCGCATCCGCGACTTCTTTGCCAAGATGTTTCTTCAGAATCGATGCAACATTGGCTTTAGTAGGCATACCGTCCTTTCTCCACGCACCTTTCTTGTCCGACACGATTTAATCAACTACCGACTTTGTCACGCTGCAGAGCCAGAAGGGAAGGCACACGCGAATAGGCGTGCACCCAATCCAAGACGCCGAGTTCCCGGGCGCGCCGCCTTCTCAAACCGCAGTACTCCCGGCCGGTCATGCCGGGGAGAGGGCAGCGGGGGCAATCCGTCAGAGGACACTCAGCGCACCCGCGCCGGCGTTGGGCTTCTTCGGCGAGTGAAGCCAGCCGGGCAACGAGGGCCGCGCGGCTATCGCCCACCGATCCGATGGGCTGTCCGTGGCTGCAGCATCGAACCTGGTCCGTTGCGTCGACCTCGATGCGGGAAAGCGAGAGGCAGGGGGCCTTTCCGCGAAGCCATCGCCCGGGGTAGTACATGGGCGGCGGGGGAGGCATTTGCCGCATCCGCGCGCCCAGATCTTTGTTCCCGCCATTCTTCGCAAACCGAGCCAGTTCCCTGGGGGACCGCAGGCAGCCGGAGACGTCGCACATCGAACACTCCACCGGCCGCCCCTCCATCCAGTCGAGGAAGGGCGCAGGGCTGTCGGAAGTACGGATGGACAGCAGGAAGGGCTTGTGCGAGCAGTACAGGTCGGACCCCGCGCACGACAACATCCACCGGCGGCCGCCGTTGGTTCCCGCTCGAGGAATCATCTGGATGTGGTGCCGCGCGGGAAGCAGGCTCTCGGTAACCACGGTGCGGTCGCAGTACAGGCGATAGTTCTCGTCTCTGCGCTTCAGCGGCTCGTAGACCTGGAGGAGAAGGCTGCCGATGTCCAGAATTCCACCGAGCCAATCCGCCACAGCGGGCTTCAACTCCGGCCCGCGCACCACCGCGACCGAGGTGCCCGCCTCCGAATCCGCTCCGGGGGCGCCGCAAGAGTACAGAGAGTCGGCGGCCAGCACGCGGACGAGTTTTGCGTCGTGTTCCAGCGAGCACCTGGGCATGGGGCGGATCTTGGCTACGTCGTAAGCGTACTCCGTTGTGATCCCCAGGCCCATCGAGTTGATCTGGCAGTGGATGCCATACCGGTCGCTGGTCTCCCAGAGGGGCGTGCCCGGGAAGACCCACAGGAAGTTGTGCATGTAGTAGTCGACGGGGAGGCTTTTCACGAAGCGGAGCGTCTCCTCGCCGTCCGCGGCGGTCTCCCCGGGCAACCCGAGGATGATGCTGACTCCGACGTTCATGCCGCACTTCTTGGCGGCCAGGACGCTGCTGCGGACGCGCTCGACGAATTCGCGTTCCGGGGCAAGGTCCGGGTCCGGAAAGTCGGGGGGGCGTACCTTGCCCGTAGCGCGGAGGACGGAAGGAACGGCGCTCTCCAGCCCGAACGCCATGCCGATAAAGCCGGCTTCGCGCATGAGGCGGATCAGTTCTTCGTCCAGGGCGTCGGCGCGCGTGATACAGGAGAGCAGGAGCCCCAGTTTCCGGTCGGCGATGGCCTGACAGAGGGACTTGGCGCGAGTTGGGGAGAGCGTGAACGCGTCGTCGTGGATGGCCACGATATAGCGATCCCCCGTGCGCTCCTGGTGAGAGGCTACCCACTCCAACTCAGCCAGCACGCGCTCGTTGGAGTGCAACCGCAGGGTCTTCCTGCCCAAAGCCGCGAAGCAGCAGTACTGGCAGTGATGGGTGCAGCCGCGTCCGGAGAGAACTCCGGGATGCCCGTCCGTGAGGATGCCGGAGAGATACGGCGAAGGTGTGGAGTCAAGGGCGCACGGCGCGGGGAGGGTGCGGCAGGAGGAGCCTACCAGCGGCGGCTGCGCGCCGCAGACGATCTGGCCGTCGAGGCG
>PLZX01000044.1 GCA_003152325.1 Bryobacterales bacterium
CTCCACGGACGTGAAGGAGAAGAGCGGTCAGGCCGTGAAGGCTAGCGACAAGAACGCTCCGTTCCGCCGCGTCGAAATCTGGTTCGTGCCGGGCGGCGCCGACATGCCCGCCGGAATTCCGGCGACCCAAAGCCTGGCTGCGTCCGATGTGAAAAAGTTAGGCTGCCCGAAGTAAAACGCTCAGGGGTGGAGGCGCGCCAGCGTCTCCACCTCACCCGTCCGGGTAGTTGCTGGGCGTGAGTCCAGGCGGACCACGAAGGCCGATTCGTAGGCTTGGCCGACGTTCCGCACCTTCTTCGCCAGCATTTCGGCATCGGCCTGCGTAGCCGGCTCGCCAACCAACACCGAGTAAAGCTCCACCTTGCCGTGCACCGGCACGATTCGCGCCACGTCGCATTTCTGTTGCATCAGAGCGAGTGCGCGGCTGGCGTTCGCCGGGGCGTGAAAGGTGCCGGCTTGCACGGCGAATCGCGAGGCTTGGCCGGAGACCGGGGAGTCCAGGATTTCGACCGCCACCGGCACCAGACCGGGATGCGTCATGCCGAGTCCGCGCGCCGCCGCATAGGAAAGATCGATGATGCGGCTGGCCACGTAAGGTCCGCGATCATTAATCCGGACCACCACGCTTTGGCCGGAATCGAGGCGCCGAACCCGCACCTTCGTGCCGAAAGCCAGCGTTCGATGGGCTGCGGTAAGCTGCTCCTGTTGGTAGACCTCGCCGCTGGCGGCCCGTTGGCCTTCGAACGGTCCACCATACCAACTGGCGATGCCTTGTTCCGCAGCGGGCGCTTGAGCAAGGGCGAAGCCTGTAGCCAGGGCAGCAAGAGTAGGGAGGCAGTACCAGTGTCGTGGCATGTTGCAGCCCCCCAGTTTACTGGTTGCATCGGCCCCGGTCCAGGACCCCGATAGTTAGTGGTGGTTGTCCGACGGCGGATACTGGCGCGCCGGTCTTACCGCTTCCGCAGATCGCGGACGATGGAGAGCGTGTGCGCATCAGCCTTCAGGTAGTCCAGGAGAAGATCGGTGACGTCGACGGTCTGGACAGTGGGGTCGGCGAAGGGGATGTCGGAGGCGATCAGTTTCACGCCGGCGCGGTGGGCGATCTCAGCAAGCCCGGGGGACAGGGCTTCCAGGATGTTGGTGAGGGGGGCATCGCCCGAGAGCTGGCGGTGCGCCAGTTCCTGTTGGGTATTGCCCCAGGCTTCGAGGTCCTGCACCTTACTGGTGTCGTGGGCCTGCTTGGCGGCCTCCAGTTCGGCGAGCTTGGCTTTGAGGGCATCCGCCCAGAGGGGCGAACGGTAGAAGGCCACTACGACCGATGGTTTGTGGAAAGTGCCGACACGGATAGTTTGGGCGCTGCCCAGACCGGCGGTGACCGCGACGGTGGCTGCGAGAACGGAAAACAGTTTCATGGGAACAGCTCCTTTTCGGTTCCAGATTACGGCGGAGAAGGGGCGACTGCCGCTTCGGAATAATTGCGGAATAGCTTCGCAAAGCATTCGGGTCTAGCGAGCGGAGGGAAACTTTCCCTGGACCGCCGGCGAGGTGTGGGCCCGGACGGCGACGCCTCGGCGGCTACGAAGCGGTATCCGCGGCGTGGAATGGTCTCGACGTAAGAGGACTCCGCGCCTTCGTCTCCGAGGGCCTTGCGAAGGAGCGAGATGTTGCGGGCCAGGTCTACGTCCTCAACCACCGTGTCGGGCCAAACCAGTTTCATGAGTTCGGTCTTTTCCACCACGCGGCCGCGACGCTCGAGCAGGACGTGCAAAGTATCGATGGCTTTGGGCACGAGCGGCACCATTCCGTCGTCGCGGAACAGGAGTCGCTGCTCCGTGTCGTACCGGAACGGCCCGAAGTGGTGGATCACGGTTGGAGCCTGCCGGCTTGGCGCCTGGTTAGCATCAGGCGCATGGGGCGGTTGTGCAGAAACAGCGAGCCGTCGAGGACCTCGCCGCGCGTCTCCAAAGGCAGTGTAAACCGATCGCCCCGGACCTTGCCGGTAATGATGTATGGCGAGTTCATGTGGAGCAGCCGGCCGAACCAGCTGCGGCCATAGGTCATGCGGCCCGCTGTGACGGTGGCGTCTCCGACGGTGCCGGCCACCGAGCCATCGGGGTGGATGATGAACTCGACGGGGGTGGAATTGGCGGCGCCGTGCCAGGCTCCCAGGAGGACGCCATCCGGGTGGAGGGTGGGGGTCATCAGGGGCGGCTGGCCGAACATCTCGTTGGCGCAGAGCAGGAGAAAGACGGCTAGCACGGCAACCAGAGAGATCACGAAGGAGCGGGGCAGGCGCCAGGGGGCCAGACCGGCGGGGACACCGACTCTCAGCCTTGCCCAACTGGCGATGTGCACGGCGCCGACGATTGCGGGGACGCAAAAGGCCCACATGCGGAGGTGGCTGGCGCTGATGGCTACCAGGAAGGTGAAGCCACCGACGGTGATGAGGCCGCCCAAGCCTTCCCATTTCCAGGCGATCACCAAGCCCAGGAACAGGGCGGCCATTCCCAGGAACTGGAGGCGCTCGGTGGAGGTGAGACGGGAGAAATCCGGGGGGCCTTCGCCGAAGAAGAAGGCCAGGAAGAGGAGGAACAGCAGCGTTCCGGCGATGCGCGCTGTCCAGCGGCCGGCGATGGCAATCCGCCACGAGGCGATTTGCAAGGCGTGCATGCCTCAGTCTAACGAGTTTCAGGTGCGAAAATACCTTCGCGATTGTTTCGGAAGTTCTCTGGCGGGGCTACTTGCCAATGGTCGGCTTCGCAGCGTCCTCCAACGAGTTGCCGATATGGGAGCCGGCGGGAACCAGCGTCTCGTCGCGTTTCCACTCCAGGCCGGACGCGCCGCCTTGCTTGAGAATGCCCAGTTCGCCTAACGCGCGCAGCGAACCGCCCAGCGGGAAGACGCGCGAGACAAACATGTTCTCCACCGGAATGCCGCGCCACGTGGCTCCGCCGTCCGCACTGAAGAGGAGCTGATCGTCGCCGGCGATCCAGAGCCGGTTGGAATGGTCGGCTGCCATGGAAGTGAGCCAGGATTCCACCGGGCTCTTTTGCGCCGCCCAGGTGGCGCCGCCATCGGTCGAATGCAGAAGCTGGCCGGCGAAGCCCACGGCCCATCCATTCTTGAGATCGCTGAAATGGACCGCCGCAAGCGACCAGGAAGCGGCGTCGGTCTTGATATTCTGCCAGGTCTTGCCGCCATCGCCGGTGCGCAGGATGGTGCCAGACCAGCCCACCGCCCAGCCGTGATCCGGGTCCAGGAAGAAAATATTCTCCAGGGCCATGGTGGTTCCGGTCTTCTGCCGGGCCCACGTGGCGCCTCGATCGGAAGAGTAAAGAACTGTGCCATTGAAGCCGCCAACCCACGCGCGGTCGCCCAGCGTGAATATGGCGAGCATGTGATCGGTAGATCCGGTGTTGCGCGCCTGCCAGGTCTTGCCGCCGTCCGCAGTGGCAAGCAGCGTGCCACCCTCGCCGGCGACAAAGCCGTGGTTCGCATCGCTGAATCCGATGGCGTGTAAGGTCACGGACGCGGCGGTATCGCGCGCGGTCCAGGTGACTCCGGAGTCGGTGGTGGCGTAGACCAACCCCTGTTCGCAGAGCAGAAATGCGCTTGACACCGTGGGCGCCGAGGCGTCACGGAAGTAGCAGTGGTCCTTATCGGAGGCGGCGGCCAGCAGCGGCAGTAACAGAAACGCGGAGGCTAACACCAGTCTTGCAGGCGACTTACAGTTCGGCATGATTGCTCCTTTTGAGGCACACGGGAACATCGTGCGGGGTTCCTCAGACACCCGGTTGCAAGAGTAAACGCTGCGGGACGGGGAGAGGTTACGCGTTCAACCGGGTTGTCTGATAGCCCTTTGGGGCCAATTACCGTGCGTGTACAATGAGGCATGATGCGGCGCGGTGTGGGGCTGCTGGCGCTGTTGGCGTGCGCAGCCGCCGGGCGGGCCCAGGCGCCAACTCCGGAGCAAACCGGTGCGGCCATCGAGATGAGTCGTAATGTGGCGCTCACCTATACCCGCTCGCTGCCCGATTTCGTCTGCACGCAATTGGTCCACCGCTATGCCGACATCACGCATCGCGGCTCCTGGCGCGCGTTGGACTCCCTGACCATCAAGCTGAGCTACTTCGATCAGAGAGAAGATCACACGCTGGTGCTCGTCAATGGCACACCCAGCGAGAAGTCATATGCAGCCGTGGGCGGGGCCATATCGGTGGGGGAATTCGGCCTCATTCTGCAGCAGATTTTCTACCCCGACTCGCAGGCTGTTTTCACCTGGGAGAAGTGGACCAAGGTGGGCCAGCGCCGGGCCGCCGTCTACCTCTACCAGGTTGACGTGCCCCACTCCCGGTACTCGTTGAACTTCCTGGCTTCCGCTGGGCTGATTCAGGCCAGAGTCGGCTACCACGGGATGGTGGAAGTGGACCGTGAGACCGGCGATGTGCGGCGCCTGACCTACATCGCCGACACGATTCCCAAGACCTATCCGATCTACTCGGCTACTACAACCGTGAATTACGATTTCTCCGACGTGGGGGGCAAGCAATACCTGCTGCCGGCGTCTTCAGAGACGGAGATGCACTCGCCCGAGTTGTGGGCGCGGAACCACACCAAGTATCGCGAATACCGCAAGTTTTCCGCCGATTCCACCATCCGCTTCGGCGACGGCAAATAAAGGCGAAGACAACACGAACATCGCCACCGCTTCACTCGCAACTAAATTCTTGGTAAAATAGGGACTTAACCGCAGCGAGGAGATACCTTGGCCGATCAGGAACAACCACCGCAAGGTCCGCCCCCAACAGGGGGCAATCAGAACCTTATACCGACCAATATTGAAGACGAGATGAAGCGCTCGTACCTCGATTACGCCATGAGCGTAATCGTGGGNNGGCGATTGCATGGGCAAGTACCATCCACACGGCAATCTGGCGATCTATGACGCCTTGGTGCGCATGGCGCAGCCCTTCTCGCTGCGGTATCCGCTGATCGAAGGGCAAGGAAATTTCGGATCCATCGATCCCGATCCGCCGGCCGCCGACCGGTATACCGAAGCGCGCCTGGCGAAAATCGCCGCCGCCCTGCTGGAGGATCTCGACAAGGAAACGGTCGATTTCAAGCCGAACTACGACGATAGCGAAAGTGAGCCTGAAGTTCTCCCCACCCGCGTCCCCAACCTGCTGGTGAACGGATCGTCGGGCATTGCCGTCGGTATGGCGACCAACATTCCGCCACACAACCTGACGGAGATTGTCGATGCCACCATCTACATGGTGGAACACCCCGGCACCACTTTGCCCAAGCTGCTCGAGTTTGTGCACGGACCGGA
>PLZX01000249.1 GCA_003152325.1 Bryobacterales bacterium
GGCATCAGGTCCGGGGTGAACTGGATGCGTTTGAATTCGCAACCCAGCGCAGCGGCCAGAGTGCGCGCCAGAAGCGTCTTGCCGAGGCCGGGGACGCCTTCGATGAGGGCGTGCTGGTTGGTGAGCACCACCACGAGCGAATAGCGGATGACCTCATCCTGTCCGATGATCACCTTGCGAATGCCGGCCAGAATATTTTCCGCGGCGGTCTGGAATTGATCGAGGTTCAAAGCGGTCCTTTCGCTTGCAAAACGGTTTGGATTTCGCGCATGGCTTCGAGCGGGTGGGCGGCGCGGTCGCGCAGAACGGTCTCCACGCCACGCAGACGTTCGGGGGTGACGTCGCGGCGATGGGTGGAGAGCCATTCGCGCCAGCAGACGGCGGCCAGGTCGCGAGTTGGAATGTTCCGGTGGAGCAACGTGAGCAATCCGGAAAGCGAAGTGCGGCCGGCCAGCCGCTCGACGGGCGCAGCCGGAGCGGGCGGCGGAAAAGCGGAAGCGCTCTTCCATAGAAACAGCGCGGCGCAGATGGCGAGCCCGATGAACATGCCGCCGAGGCGAAAGCGGCGGGCCAGGCCGACCACGCTGCCGGATTCGGCGATCCCGAAGTGCTGCTCGTCAAAAATCACCTGGCTGCTGGAGCCGATGGCGGCGGAAACGGTGTTGAGGCGATCCATGGCGGCGGTGGACTGGTTGGTGAAGGCCTCCGATTCGGAGAGGAGAACCACCGTGCCCTTGCCGAATGTGCGCTCCACGGCGAGGAGCTTCCCCGTGACCTGATCCACCACCTGCCAGCCGGAGGCTTCGGCGAAGTAGAGATGGTGAATGTGCTGTTTATCGGGATCGACCGCGAAGCGGACATGCCAGCGATTGTTCAGCTCCTTGCCGCCGCCGGGAGCGTCGTGGTATTGCCAGTCCATGGCGGCGACCACGCGATTGCCGCGGCCGGCGAGCGATTCGAGCATCTTGAGGTACGGCTCATCGTCGAAGGTGTCGGGGTTCGAAGCCAGCAGGAAGACCGCCGCGCCGGTTGGTTCGAGCGAATCGAGCGGCAGATAGTTGCGCGTGACTTTGATGCCGTGCGTGAGCGCCAGGGTGTCGTAGAGAAGCTTCGATCCAGCGGGATCGGCGCGCAGGCTGGAGAGTTCGGGGTAGACGTCGCCGGAGGCGAACTGCAGGCTGAAGAGACGGATGAGGCCGTAGGTGAAGGCGGCCGCAAGGAGAATGAAGAGGAATGACGCGCGCGTGCCGGAGCTCATGCGGGGACTCCCTGTTTCATGGCGTCCGTGCGGCGGCGGAATTCGGCGGCGTCATTGGCGGTCACTTCGTGGAGGCCATACCAGGNNCGCTCATCGAGCGAGCGCGCGGCCAGACGGAGCCAGCTCTCTTCGGGGAGGCGATCGGCGGTGAGATCTTCGGCGTCCAGATCGACGGCGGGCAGGGAATGGAGGGCCGCCATTTTGGGACGGGCCCGCTCAAACCAGCGGCGGCGCCAGGCGATCCACAGAGCAAAGACCACCACGGCGGCGATTAAAACATAGATGCCCTGGTGCAGGCCGGCAGAGGGCATGGCGCCGGGCGGCGACGAGGGATTCAAATCCAACTGGCGCTTCAGCCAGTCGAACAGAGAATGGATGGCGTTGCCGGCAGCATCTCTCGCGGCGCGGAGTCCATCGACAATGCGGTCGGTCACTTTGACGAACCAGGGCAGGGGCTGGCCGCCGGTAGCGCCGGGCGGCGGCAGACGCCAATCGTATTCGTGAGCGAGCTGGGCTTTGCGGACGGAGGCTTCCAGATCCTGGGGCGAAACGGCGGCGGCATGCAACGGCGCCAGGAATAAGAGGAGCATCATGGCGGAGGCCATCAGCGTGCGGAGGGCGGCGCGGAGGTCCGCGCCGCTGGTGATGGATTCGCCGCGGAAGCAGCGCACGCAAAAGACGGCTTGCGTGAAGGGGTCGAAAACCATCCAGGAAACGGAGACCACCGAGAGCAGGAAGAGCGGATTGAAGATGAAGTAGACGCCGGAACGGGAGAAGTCGGATTCGTAGCCGGTGAAGATGCGGACGAGTTGGGGCAGCAGGGCGAGCGCCAGCGCCAGGTTGAGGGTCACCAGCAACCCCAGGAAAAACAGGATGGGAAGCACGGACCAGCTTTGGCGTTTTTGCAGGCCGGCCAGGTGACGGGCGTGCGCCATCAGTTGCAGGACGTCGAGGTCTTCGCGGTCGCCGAGCGCGGTTGCGCTGCGATAGAAGCTGACCACCCAGGCGAACGGGAAAACGATCAGACCGGCGGCGGGAACGGCGATGAGGCGGGTGGCTCCCAGAAATGCCTGACCGGCGAGCAGGTTCCAGACGCGCTGCCAGGACCAAGGCGCATCGGCCGCACCGCTGAGCAGGCGGCGGAGACGGCCGGCGAAGACGGCGCGCCAGCAGTTCATCCAAGCGAGCAGCAGGGCGAGCACCATGGATTCCATGGCGCAGGTGGAATTGGAAGTGTGCGTGTTGGTGGCGTCACTCCAGAAAATCAGCAGGCCGAGCGCCAGGGGAGCGCTACCCACCAGGTGGCAGAGCAGGGTCGAAAGCGGCGCGCGGCGGAGCAGGTGGACGGCATCTTCGAGCAAGGGGACGGCGCCATCGCGGGTCAATGGCTTTGCCATATCGATTGCTCCATGTGGGCGGTGGATTCGAGGAGTGCTTCGGCGGCTCCATAGAAAACGAACCAGGCCAGCACGAAACCGGCCAGCATCATGGCGGCGGGCAGGAAGCGGCGGAAGATGCGGCTGCCCGACCGGCTTTGGTGCGCCACCGACCGGAGGCAAGCGGCGCAGAGCAGCCGGGACTGGTGCTCGGTGACGCATTCGCGGCAGTACGACCGGCCGCACTGCGGGCAGCGGCAGACGGCTTCGCGGTCTTCGTGGTTCCAGCAGCGTTGCTCGAGCACCGGGGGCGTCATCGGCTTCTCAGTTCTCTATGATATCCGGCGGCCGGCCGGCGGCGGGCCGGAGCATGATGCCCAGACCGATTACAGCCAGCACGATGTAGAGGACGGCGGCGATCTCGCGCAGCACCATGAATTGGGGAAGCATGAGGCGCGAAAACCCGCCGGTGGCTACGTAGCGGCCCGGGTTGAGGAAGGCCGCGGAGGTGGCGGCGACGTAATAAAGGAGGCCTTGCGTAACCAGAGCGGCGATGGCCACCCGCTGTATGGGGGCGCGCAAAATGCCGCGTTGGCGCTCCACCATGACGAGAATCGCACTGGCGACCTGGACGAGACTGAGGCAGGCGAGGATCCAGACCGCGGCGGTCGAGACGGAGTGCAAAGTCAGGAGGTCCAGCGTGGCCTTGGCGAGGAAGCTGGCTACCAGAACCAGGCAGGCGGTGGTGTGTGTTCGGAGAGCCGGCGCGGCGGCGTTTGGCGTGGTGGGCGGGCTGGCTGGGGCCGGTCCGGCCGCGTGGCTTTCGACGGCCTCGGCCCAGTTGGTGTCGAGCGAGCCCTGCACTTCGTCGATCCAGGGCTTCACTTCGTCCAGGAATTTGCGCGCGGTCCAGGTGCGGTAGAGCGATGGCAGCGGGTCATTGCTGACCGCGGTGTACAGGCGGCAGGTGCAGCTAAAGAAGAACGAGAACACCAGCCACGCACCGGCCAGAATGGCGGCTACGGCCCACCAGACGACGCCGAAACCGGAGAGCAAAAGGAACCAGGAGGCCCACGGGAACAACCACGCTAAGGCGATGGCCAGGGAGCGGGTGGAGATGAGGAACCGCGGCCGCGCAGCCATGACGATGGCCTGGATATCGCGCAGATAGAAGCGCTTGTAGTCTTCGCGAAACATGCGGGTGCGGACCAGCAACAGGTGGTCGGGAGCCAACCAGACGCTCGAGCCGTAGCCGATGCCGCGGAGCCGGCCGGGAAGTTTGCGGTATGGCGTGGAGGGTTGAGACATGGTCAGTGCCCCGACCTCAGGCGTTGCGCCCAATAGACCAGCAGCCAAAGCCAGGCGATGAGTTCGGCGAGCGAAATCGCGATGGCCGCTACAAATCGCCATCGGCTGCGGCGGACCAGGCTGAGCGGCTGTTTCCATTTGACCAGCGCGAACACCAGGGTGCCGGGCGCGGTGAGGGTGGTGATGGGCCAGAAGAAAATCAGGGAAAGAATGGGCACTGCGAGCGAGATGGAATCGTAGAGGATGCGCGAAGAATCGGGATTGGCGGCGCGGGCAGCGCCGCTACCGGCCGCCACGCACGAAGGGCACCAGACCTGGCCGGCGAATTCCACCTTGCAGAGGTCGCAGACGAAGCGGCCACACTGGTTGCAGGCGGCCACGGCGCGCTTGCCGGCATGATCGAAGCAGGCGGCTTCGCCATCCAGGGCAACCGCGGGACGCGCGGGCGCGGCGGTCTCGCGGAACATGGCGGGAAAAGGGCGCACGGAGTTGAGCGACCAGCAGGAAGTGCAGCGGGCGCCCTCGGAACGAGCCAGTTCCCAGCCGGGTAGAGGCATCTGACAGCGGGCGCAGAGGAGCGGCATGAGGGCGGCGTCAGTCCTGGCTCTTGATGACGCGGGTGTCGCAGATCATGTCGTGCAGGGCGCGTTTTTGGGAATCGAAACCGGCCATGATGTAACCGATCATCAAAATCATGCTGCTGACGATTTTGGCGAAGTAGCGGCCGGCGGCGCGGCCGGCGGTGATGGGGCCGCCATCGGGCCGGACCACTTTGAGTCCCAGCGCCATCTTGCCGGGTGTGGCGCCGAAGCGGGCGATAAAAAAAGTTTCGTAGGAACAGCCCACGATTAGGTTCAACAGCATGCTGACGCCCAGCATGCCCATCATGGGACCGATGATAGCGAGGGCTTCATCGGGCGTCGTGCTGCCCCGTATGATGCCGCGGGGCATGAAGGAGGGGAAAAGGAACGCGCTGAAAATGCCGGCGATGATAAACAGAATGATGCCGTCGAGCAGCGATGCTACGAAGCGGATCCAGAAGCCGCCGAAGCGGAATGCGCGCGCGACGGGCGCGACCCCTTCGCGGAGTTTCTGAACGTAAACGTTCTTGCACTCCGGGCAGACCATGTGGCCGGCGAAACTGGCGAGTTCATCGGGCAGGGTGGGCCGGCCGCACTCGGCGCAGAAGCGATGTTCAGGTTGATCGGTAGGGACCATCTGGATTCCTTCGGCCTACTGTAGCAGTTTGGTGAGAACAGTTGCAGGGCTGTGGTGCATCTCAGTCTTATATGAGGTCTTCCGACGTTTGCTGGGTAAACTGCGCGAGATCGGCCCGCTGACAGTTCTGCCAAAGGTCGGCGCGAAGCGCGGCAATGGTATGATCTTACTGGGAGTATGAAATGGCCAGCGTCGAACGTGTGACTGTAACCCTGTCGGTGGAGCTCGTCAGAGACATTGATCGCCGGGAGAAGAACCGCAGCAAGTTCGTCGCGGAGGCCGTCCGCCACGAACTCGATCATCGCCGTCGTGAGGAACTTCGTCGATCACTGCAGAACCCCCACCCCGAAAGTGCTGAGCTCGCCGATGAGGGACTTGAAGTCTGGGCACGCAGCTTGCCCGAAGAAGATGGCGAGGGACTTGTCGACAGCAGGGCTGGCGATGCGGTTCGGTGGGTGCCCGGCGAGGGCTGGGTGGAGGGGAGCGAGTGAGACTTGGCCGAGGCGCCGTAGTTCTGGTGGAACTCGACCCCGCAACCGGTCACGAACAGCATGGCACGAGGCCTTGCGTGGTGGTGAGCGATCCGGACGTGATCAGCGATCAGCGCTTTCCGCTGGTGTGCGTGGTGCCGGTAACAGGGACTGCCGGCGAGGGACTGCTCTATCCGCCGCTTGCGCCCGGCCCGAGCGGACTCGCCAAGAAGTCCTTCGCGCTGATCGACCATCTGCGATCGATTGATAAGCGGAGGATCCGGCGGGTGTTTGGGGAACTTGCGCGGGAAGAGATCGCCGCGGTGGATGAGGGGCTGGCGGCCTTTCTCGGCCTCGGCGACTGGCATCATGGAGCGGGCGCGCCGCCGGTGCAGTAATGACCGTAAAGCCGCGGCGACTGTGAGTTCAACGTGGCGTTGAACGCAGCGTATCTGTATCTGTTGCCGCTCGAGCAGGTGCCGGCGTCGAAGCGGGTGGCGGCGGACGCGGCCATGGCCATGGCGGGCGCGCGCGGGGCGGCGATCTCGGCGCTGGGGATCCTTTCGGAAGAAAGGGGACGCATTTTCCCGCGCTCCCCTACCCCTGAAATTCTCGGAAAGTGCGTCTCCTTTTAGCCGGATTGCAAATTCCTCAGGCTAGGCTGAAAAGGACAAAACCCGCCCGCTCCACACCCAATCGATTTGTAGATCAGCGCGCTGGGACTGAGGCGTATTTGCCGGATTTGGCGTAGAGAAAATCGCCGCCCTGGCCGGGATCGTTGGGGTCCTTGAGGACGTAGTAGAGCATGGTGACAGGCGCAAAGCACTGGCGGTAGATGAGGCCGACGCCGGCGCCGTGGCCCGGCTGCACCACGTTCATGCTCAGGTTGAAGTAGGCGGGCGGATTGTCGA
>PLZX01000221.1 GCA_003152325.1 Bryobacterales bacterium
CAGCGGGCGTTGAATGAAGGCGGGACGGCTGGCGTGTGAAGGAGTTTAGGAGCAACTTTCGTCGGCCGGTAGCTCTGGTTGGGATGTAGCGTGAGGAAGGTGATCTATCAACAGGAATCGATAATACTAAACGCTGCGCCGTTAGGCAGGACCTATTCGCCGATCCCTCGGGAATTGATCACGATCCGCCAATCGCCGCGGCTACCCGCTTTGAAATTTGAATTTTGCTGTGCTGTAACTAGCCCTCAACTTAGCAGGCTGATGAAAGAGTCGCCGCGAGGGCCAATATAGCGCATCTTGCCGGCTCCCGTTCTATGCAAAAAGATTGCCCGCTGAAAACCGGCGCTAGGGAAGTGTTCGGAAGACGTTTCCATCTGGCTGTCAGAAGGCCAACCCGCCACGCCCGCCACGTCATCCCCCGGTGCGGTCGGTCGGCCCGACGGCTGGGATTGACTTGGCTTTGGACGCGAGCTCTTGGAGCAGTGGCGCGGCGGGAACCGGTTTTCCTGTCACCACTCCCGGCGACGGATCCAGTGGTATGAGGACGTCGTCGGTGCCCTGGGCACTGTGCATCCAAAGAGCAGTGAAGTACAGGGCCGGCACCCGGAGCAGGCGCAGCTCGAAACTGCCCTGGCCCACCTGGGGAAGTCCTTGAGCCGTTCGGATTGCCTCTACGGTCGACGCCACCAAGCGGCCGGAGTTGAAAGCCGAGAAGACATGCTGCGAGCCCGCCGGAGTGACGGCCGTTTCCGCGGAGGCCAGTGAGTTCTCGCCAGCTTGCACGAGATAGCGCCATCCCGTGGACTTTGCTGCCTCCAGTCCCTTGCCGGCGGCCAGGTCGGCAAGACCCAGCGAGAAGATCTGGTGGGGCTGGGCGAGCGCAAGCTGTCCCGGGGGGTTGCGTAACTCCGGCAATCGGACACTCCCTGTCTTGATCATTGCCTGAAAGGTCGATTGCACGGTGTCGACGACTTGGCGAGGCGGCTCTGGAGCGTGTAGCGGCATCGGAAACTCCTTAGTACTTCGTGTAATACGTATGGGTCCATGTACCGGTCCCCTGGTACGCGGTCTGCAAGGTGGAGTAGGCCACGTCCGAGCGACCGTAGATCGGGTCATTGACGGTCACATAATCGACGCCCCCGGCGCTATATTGACCCATGATGCACAAGAAATGAGCGCCTCCGCCCGACCAGGCGACACGAATTCCGAGCGGGCGGGCGAACGTCACTTCCGTATCAATTTGCGCGGTAGTGGCGGTGCCGCCCACCCAGTGGTCAAGATGGCCGACGACGGTGAGTGCCTGGTCAAGGAACCCGTAGACGTTGCAAGCACCTGAAGCCCCGCTGCCGCAGCAATCCGTGCGACTCAGTTCGTCGTTGGCAACGGTGCATTGTGTCCAGCCACTAGCGGGCTTGTAGAATAGCCCCACGCTGGTCGCGGTTGCCGCCCAGCACCAGTTCGATTGCTGCTGCGTTTGCATCGAGAAGTACATTTCGTCGAGCCACCAGACGGTGTCGACGTGGTGGTCGGTGCCCACCGCGAAAACATCGAGGATGTCGGGGTAGCGGCTGAGCGCGTAAACCGAAGTGTTGGGCGCTGCCACTCCGCCCGCGATCTGAAACCAGTTGGCCCATCCGCCGTTGGCGTCCCACCAGGTGCTGTAGATGCCATGATTCGAGCCCACGGCGAAGACATCGAGGTGGTTGGGATAGCGGGAAACGACGTTGATCGACGTGTTCGGAGCGGCCACGCCGCCGCTCACGTTGAACCAACTGCCCGCCCACCCGCCGTTCGCATCCCACCAGATGCTGTAGATCTTCTGGTCCGTGCCGACGGCGAAGAGATCCAGGTGCGTGGGGTACCGCGCCACGGCGGCCACCGAGGTGTTCGGAGCGGCCACCCCTCCGGCGACGTTGAACCAAGCCGCCCATCCGCCGTTGGCGTCCCACCAGGTGCTGCAGATATGGTGGTCGGGCCCGATGGCAAAGAGATCGATGTGGTTGGGATTGCGGGTCAGCGCCGTGATCGACGTGCCGGGAGCGACGACGCCACCGCTCACGATGAACCAACTGCCAGCCCACCCGCCGTTCGCGTCCCACCAGATGCTGTAGACCTTCAAGTCGGCGCCGACGACGAACAGATCGAGGTGGTTGGGGTTGCGGGCGATGGCCGCCACCGAGGTGCCGGCGGCCGCGGTGAGGTTCGAGACCCGGAACCAGCTACTGGCCCATCCGCCGTTCGCGTCCCACCAAATGCTGTAGATCCCGTGGTCTGATCCCACGGCGAAGAGGTCAAGATGGTTCGGGTTGCGAGCCACTACGGTGATCGTCGTGCCGGGGGCCGCAACGCCTCCGGCAACTCTGAACCATCCCGCCCAACCGCTGGCGGCCATGGAGATGTCCCACCACGTGCTGTAGATCCCCAAATCGGTCCCGACGCAAAAGGCATCGAGATGCTGTGGATATCTGGCGATCGCGCTGATGGAGGTCCCGGGAGCGGCGACTCCCCCGCTGACGCCGACCCAGTTTGGAGCCCAGCTCATCGTGTACTCCTTTCAGTACTCGGCATTTTCCGGATAGCAGGCGATGGGCCCAGCATCAGAACCGGTTTGGCCGAATTGCCGAAAAGCTCAGCGCATGAATGCCGAAACGCTATCCCGCGTAAAAACCGTCGTATTGTGCCCTAGAAATCCATCCGAGAACCTG
>PLZX01000194.1 GCA_003152325.1 Bryobacterales bacterium
CGGCGAAGGCGGTCAGCAGGCTACGAACGTAGACTTCGTTCCCCGTCAGGTGCCGGCCGATGGCGTGTGCATCTACAGCGAAGCGCATGAATCACACCTATTATAGCGGACCATTATGACTCTCGGCTGTGTCACAAGGACACCCCGTTCCGCGCGATGCTGCATGTAAACTCCTTTTGCAACAATCATCTGGCGGCCGGGCCGCGATCCTTCAGGGCGCATAAGAGCACGCCTCGGCCCTCAAACCTCCGCCGAAATGCTAGAATCGGAATGGTCTTCAACATCACACATGGCCTCATGTGTGCGGAAAGCGCTTGCGAGTTCCCCGGTCGGATCCCATCCTCATTCGATACGCCGGCTTCGAGTTGTTGCCAAGGAGAAGTAATGAAAGAAACAGGTACAGTCAAGTGGTTCAACGCCGGAAAAGGATTCGGCTTCATTCAGCGTGAGAGTGGCGAAGATGTCTTCGTCCATTTTTCCGCGATCTCGGCGAGCGGCTATCGCTCCCTCGATGAAGGCGCTCGCGTGTCGTTCGTCGTAAAGCGCGGCCCCAAGGGCCTGCAAGCCGAAGACGTCACGTTAGTCTAGTCGATCCCGGGTGGGGCAGGCGCTCTTCGCCTGCCAACCCCCCGAACTTAGCGCGTGCCGCCGGGGACGCCGCGTTGCTTCCGCGTCAGAATCTCGCGCACCGCGTAGATGCGCCGGTCCTGGCTCTCAAAATACGTCCGCATCATCATCTCGCCGATCAGCCCGGTGGAAAACATCATCAGGCCGGCCAGCAGCAGCAACGCGCCCGCCACCATGATGGGCCCGTGCTCGGTCACCAGGTCCTGCCGCCATAGCAACTTCTCCGCGGCCAGCCACACCATGATGCCGCCGCCGGAGATGGTGCCACACAGGCCCAGCACCCCGAAGAAATGCATCGGCCGCGTGAAGTACTTCAGCAGAAACTTGATGGTGAGGATGTCAAACATCACCCGGAACGTGCGTCCGATTCCGTAGTGCGAGTCGCCGGCCACCCGCTGCGTACTGCGAATCGGCACTTCGGCAATCCGCGCGCCATAGAAACTGGCCAGCGCCGGAATGAAGCGGTGTAGCTCGCCGTACAGGTTCACGTCCTTCAGCACCTCGGCCCGATAAGCCTTGAACGTGGTGCCGAAGTCCCGCAGGTCCACACCGGATGCTCTGGCCATCAGCCAGTTCGCGACCCGCGAAGGAATCTTGCGCATGATGGCGTTGTCCACGCGATGTTTGCGCCACCCGCTCGCTATATCGAAGCCTTCGTCGATCTTCTGCAGCAGCGCCGGAATGTCTTCGGGCGCGTGTTGCAGGTCGCCGTCCATGGCCACCACGATGTCGCCTTTAGCTTCGTGGAATCCCGCCGAAAGCGCCGCCGTCTGCCCGAAATTGCGCCGCAGCCGGATCACTTTGAGATGGCCGTCGGTCTCCACCAGGTTCGACAGCAGTTCGAAACTGCGGTCGTTCGAAGCATCGTCCACGAACAGGATTTCGTAGGGACGCTGCACCTGCTCGAGCACCACGCTCAGCCGGTCGTAAAGAGGCAGAATGGAGAGCTCTTCGTTGTGAATCGGGATGACGATCGACAACATGGCCACGGACGATAATAGTTTATCATCATGGACCGCATCCCATTCCAGGCAACCGCCGCGGGCGCCCTATACGAGCAGATCGCGCGCCTGCCCGCGGCCGTGCTCCTCGACAATGTGCGCAGCCTCTACAACGTCGGCGCGTTTTTCCGGACCGCCGATGCCGCCTCCGTCGAGAAGCTCTACCTGTGCGGCATCACCGGCCAGCCGCCCAAACGCGCCATCGCGAAGACCGCTCTGGGCGCCGAAGAAACGGTGGCCTGGGAGCACTGCTGGGAGCCGGTTCCTCTCATCCACAGCCTCCGCGAGCGCGGCTACGAAATCGCCGCCGTGGAAACTTCCACGCACGCCGTCGACCTCTTCGACTGGGCGCCGCGCTTCCCCGTCTGCGTCGTCTTCGGCCACGAGGTCGATGGCATCCGCCCCGAGGTTTCCGCGCTGTGCGACACCCACGTGCGCATCCCCATGCTCGGCCTCAAGCACTCGCTGAACGTTGCCACCGCCGGCGGCGTCGTTCTTTATGAACTGCTTCGCAAATACCGCGCACTGGGAAAAGCTGAGCTACGATAAGACTTGTCCCAGCCACTGCCGCGTCTGCGTCTGACCCTCGATTTCATGCCGTCTCCCTCCCCGGAGAATCCCGGCCTCTTCATGCGCGATCCTTACAAGTTTTCCGACGCCATGCTGATTGTTCCTCCCTTGCTGGTGGAATGCCTCCGCTGTTTCGACGGCACCCAGACCGAGCTCGACCTGCGCGCCGTCCTGGTGCGCCTCACCAACAGCCTGGAGGTGGAACAGCCCGCGCGACACCTCATGGAAACCCTCAGCGCCGCCGGTTTTCTGGAAGACGAAGCCTTTGAACACATGCGTGACGAGAAGCGCAGCGCTTTCGCCGCATGCCCGGTCCGCGAGCCGTCTCACGCCGGTGCCGCCTATCCCGTCGACGCCGCCGAACTGCGCGAAACCATGCAGGAATACATGACCGCCGATGCCCCTGCGGCCCCGGACGCCGACGGCAACAACCTCTTCGCCATCGCCGCCCCACACGTCAGCCCGGAAGGCGGATGGCAATCCTACCAGTCCGCTTACCGCATGCTGCGCCCCGAACACCGCGACCGCACCTTCGTCATCCTCGCCACCTCGCACTACGGCGAGCCCGATAAATTCGGCCTCACGCGCAAGCCCTTCCGCACGCCGCTCGGCGATTGCGAAACCGACACGCGCCTGGTCGATTGGCTGGCCCAGCGCGGCGGCAGCGCGGTGGAGATGGAAGATTACTGCCACTCCTTCGAACATACCGTCGAGTTTCAGACCATCTTCCTGCAGCACACCATGGGCTCCGGAGTGCGCATCCTGCCGATTCTGTGCGGCTCCTATGCCCACAGCATCTACCAGGGCGGCATGCCCGAGGATTCCGACCCGGTGAAGCGCTTCCTCGATGCGCTCGCCGAATTGCGAGACCGTGAAGGCGACCACCTCTTCTTCGTCCTCGGCGTCGACATGGCCCACATGGGCTCGCGCTACCAGGACCCATTCGAAGCCGCCGCCAACCAGGGCCAGATGACCGAAGTCGCCGCGCGCGACGCCCAGCGCATCCAGTGCATCAATGCCGCCGACCCCGCCGCCTTCTGGGACCTCGTGCAGCAGAATCACGACGACCTTAAGTGGTGCGGCTCTTCGCCCTTCTACACCTTCCTGAGAATCGCGCCCAAGGCCCGCGGCCGCCTGTTGCGTTACGAGCAATGGAATATCGACGAACAGAGCGTCGTCAGCTTCGCCGGTATGGCCTTCAACGAGTAAACGGGAGCCGCAGCTTATACCGCTTTCCCCGCCACTCGATGGTGTTCCCAAACGCCGACGACAGCAGCGCCACCAGCCATACCCACGTGGCGAGCGGCGTCCAGATCGCGTGTACCCACTGATGCCTCTTGAACCAGGCTTCGCATTCCGGCAGCGCGGCCTTCGCCAGAGTTGCCCGGTTCAGCCCCTTCAGCATTCCCGGTGAAAGCTGCGCGACCAGCGCCCACTCCGCCAGCCGGTTTCCGCGAATCGAGGCAACGGCGGACGCCGCCATGCCGCCGCAATAGAACGCGTGCGCGATCAGAGCCGGCCACCACAGGCGTGCATTGTAGACGCGCGTGATGGTCATTTGCCGGCGAATCCAGCCGAAAAACCGGCCCACGGCGATGTGTTCGTAGCACGGCACCAGGGCGCCGGGCGCATACGCGATTGTGAGACCCATCGACCGCACCGCCGCGCTCAGCGCGTAATCGTCGCTCACCGTGCCTTTCCAATGGTCCGGCACGCACGCGTCGTAGAAGACTTCTTTGCGGATCGCCATGGCGCCGCCCCACGCGAAGTGGTTGTCGCCCGGCCCCAGCCGCCCGCCCGCCACCGCGTCCCAGACACCGCGCATCAGGCTCCAGAACGTCGGCGGCACGGGCGTGAACCAGCGGTAGCCGGTGGAAGCGCCCACGCCTTTTTCCGCCAGCGGCGCCGCCAGCGCGCGCAGCCATCCGCGTGTCACGCGCCCATCGGAATCGGCGAATGCCAGGATTTCGGTCCGTTTGCTGGTCGCCCGCACCGCCGCCGCCAGGTTTTGCACCTTTTCGCCCGTCGCCGGATCGTCGCCGTGTGCCAGCACCACCCTGCACTTATGCGGCAGCACCCCCGGGGGAATGTCGGCCGCCGAATGCGCCACCACCAGCAACTCGTAGTCGGGATAATCGAGCGACTCGAGCGCCGCCAGGTTTTCGCGCAGTCCCTGGTCTTCGCCCTTCACTGGCACGATCACGCTGGCCGGCGGCCACTGGTGGCAGGTTTCGGAGAGCCGCCGCGCCACGTAATCGGCGCGCTTGCGCTCCCCGCGCAGCGAGAGAATTGCCAGCAACAGCGCCGGCCCGGCGAAGAACCAGTACCAGAAGACCAAAGAGTTAGAATAGCAAGCCCCACGCCCGCATCATGACAGCATGGAAAATGATGCTATGATGCCAATATGAGGACCACCGTCACATTGGACGCGGATGTCCAGCGCAGTCTAGAAGACGCCATGCGGCAGCGGGGTATCTCGTTTAAGCAGGCGCTCAACGACGCCGTCCGAACGGGCCTCGTGCCCAACGGCGCTCGCCGCAAACGCCGCTTCGTTCAAAAGACCTACTCGCTCGGTGCGGAGCAGCTCTTCCGCTGGGATAAGGCCTTAGCGGTCGCCGACGCCATCGAGGATGAGGAACTCGTCCGCAAGCTTTCCCTCCGCAAATGAAAATCCTCGACGCCAATCTGCTACTCTATGCCCTCAACCGTGACACGCCACTGCACACCAAGGCCAAGGCCTGGCTGGAACGGTCTCTCGCCGGTGACGAGCCCGTGGCGTTCGCTTGGAGCGTAATCCTGGCCTTTCTCCGGCTCACAACGCGGCCGGGGATCTTTCGAAAACCCCTGTCCCCGGAGCACGCCTTTGACGTGGTCGCTGCCTGGCTCGCGGAGCCTGCCGCCCGGCTCGTCGCGCCGGGCCCGCGCCATCTCTCCATCTTGCGCAGCCTGCTCACGCCGCTCGGCACTGCGGGCAATCTCGCCTCCGACGCTCATCTCGCGGCTCTCGCCATCGAGCAGAATGCCCAGCTTTGCTCCTGCGACGCGGACTTCGCCCGTTTCCCGGCGCTCGACTGGCAAAACCCCCTGAGGTAGGCCCAGCCATGAAACTCCTCCTCTTCTCCGACATCCACAACGATTGGAAGCGGCTCGAAGAACTCCTCGCCATCGAAGCCGACCTCTACTTCGCCGCCGGCGATCAGTGTACCTGGAACAAAGGCTTCGACCGCTACGGCCAGATTCTCGAACGCCGCGGCGACAAAGCATACGTGCTGCCCGGCAATCATGAAT
>PLZX01000061.1:0-4673 GCA_003152325.1 Bryobacterales bacterium
ATCCCGAATTCCACGCCGGTTGTGTAGGAACCGTGTAGAGAGCCGCGCCCGCTATCACTGCCGCGATGCCCGCCAAGCTGGTGACCGCGCCCAACAGCAACCGGCCGTCGGTTCTGCCCATCCACCAGAACCCGCTGTACGCCAGCGCCAGGAGCGCGAACCCCGCCGTCAGAATCACCTCCAGGCTAAGTCGCGATCGCCCCAGGTTCACTACGACCCGCCACGCCATCAGCGGACGTCCCAGGTGGGCCATGGATAGCAAGATCCCCATCGCGACCACCGGAAAAATCGCCATCGCCAGCGGACGCATCAGCATCGCATCTGCCGGGCGGGCCTGCATCTCGAACACCGTCGCCCCGAGCGTCAGCCCGCAGGCAAGTTGCGTCGCCAAAGTGAAGAGGATGAGCGGCCATTGTTTCATGCCTGGGCCTCTTTCCGCACACGGTACCGGATGGATGGCCTGGTCAGCTCCGGTGAGGGTAACTCCCGCAGCGCGATGGTGGCGCCCGGCCGCGCCGCCATCTCCGCTAGCGGGCCCACCTCGATGGCGCGCATGGGACAAGACGCCACGCACACTGGCGTCGCTTCGCCCGCGCACAGATTGCATTTCCGCACCCGGCCCTCGCGCGCGTCGTATTGCGGCGCGCCATACGGACACAGCCAGGTGCAATAGCGGCACCCGATGCACTTTTCGGGATCGTGCACTACGATGCCGTCCCCGGCCCGCTTGCTATACGCTCCCGCCGGACAGCCATCCACGCAGGCCGGCTCCTCACAGTGATTGCACGACATGGACAGGTTATACGCGAATACCGCCGGGAATTCGCCGCCCTCGAAACTGCGCACCTTGCGAATCCTTCGCCCCACCGCCGCATCGTTCAAATCCTTGCAGGCGATCTCGCAGGTCTTACAGTTGATGCACCTGGTGGCATCGATGAAGAACCCGATTTGCTCGCGAGCGATGGCCATGTTTTGCTAAACCTTCTTCACTTCCACCAGAATCGTGTGCTGCGTATTGCCGTGCGCCAGCGGTGTGGCCTTCTGGCTGGTCAACACGTTGATGCATCCCCGCCGGCAGACGCCATCCTTGCCGGGTGTGTACCATGCGCCTTGCGGGATAGCCACCACGCCCGGGCGAATGCGCCTGGTCACACGCGCCGGCACCAGCAGCGCGCCACGATCGTTAAACACCTTCACCCGGTCGCCGTCCGCGATGCCGCGCGCAGCCGCATCCCGCGGGCTGATCCACATCTGCTGCGGATCAGCCTCCTCCATCCACGGATCTTCGTCCCACGTGGAATGCGTCCGCCGCTTGGAGTGCGGCCCGATGCACTGCAGGGGATACCGCAGCGTCAACTCGTCCTGCGGCCCTTCCCACGCCGGAATGTAGTGCGGCACGCCGGGAATNNGGATCGCGGATCTCTTTTTCGAACGCCACGTATTCTTCCGGATCCTTGCGGTAAAAGCCCCGCTCGCGCAGCTCCTCATAGGACGGAAACTGGGGATCCTTTTGCCGCGCGTCGCTCACAATCCGCTCGATCCACTGCTGCTCGGATTTGCCTTCGGTAAACGCGTCCCCGATCCCCAACCGCTCCGCCACGCGGCTCAACCACCAGTAATCGTGCTTGCACTCGAACGGCGGCTCCACCACCTTATTGCCGAATACGATGTACCGCTCGCCCGACCACGGCACGCCGATATCCTCCCGTTCCAGCGAATTGTCCGCCGGCAGCAGGATATCGGCAAACCGCGCGCTGGGCGTCAGAAAGTGGTCCGACACCACGATGCACTCCACCAGCCCCTCATCCCGCAGAATCCCCACCGTGCGGTTGACGTCCGCGTGCTGGTTGACCAGGGTATTGCTGCCGAGGTTGAAAATGAACTTGATGTTGCTCTGGAGCGGTCCGTTCCGGACGCCATCCTCGGCGGTCATCCCGGTGCCGCGCACGATGGCGTCGGTCCACAGAAAGACGGGAATCCTGGCCTTGACCGGGTTGGCTCCGGTGGGCAGGCCGCCGATGGGGATCTCCAGCCGCCGGACCCCTTCGCCGCCGCCCCAACCGCCGCCGAGCACGCCCAGGTTGCCGGTCATGCACGCCAGCGCGATGCCCGCCCGCACCGATTCCTCGCCGTGGGCGTGACGCTGCGGCCCCAGTCCCTGCAACAACTGAGCCGGATGAAGCGTGCCGTATGCCCGCGCCAGGTTGTGAATCGCGTGCGCTTCGATTCCGGTGATCCCGGCGGCCCACTCCGGAGTTTTCGCAACGCCGTCGGAGCGCCCCAGCACGTAGCTCTCGAACGAGTGCCCTGCCGGTACGCCCGCCGGCATGTGCTCTTCGTCGAAGCCGGTGCAGTACTTGTCCAGAAACGCCCGGTTGCACAGCTTCTCGGCGATCAGCACGTGGGCCATGGCCATGAACAGCGCCGCGTCGGTAGTGGGATTGAGCGGCAGCCACTCGTCGGCAAACGTGGCCGCCGTTTCGGTAAGACGCGGATCGATCACCACCACCCTGGCGCCCGCTTCCTTGGCACGCGCCAGGTAATAGTTGGAATTGGTCTCGAAAATGGTTTCCGCCGGATTGAATCCGTTGAGGATGATGAGTTTCGAATGTGCCAGCGTCTGGTACGAGTTGGTGTCGCGATACCCCGTCACAAATGGCGCCGTGTAATTCAAGCACGCGGAGCTGTAGTCGTTGTACCGGGCCAGATAACCGCCCATCAGGTTCATCAGCCGCTGCGCCGCGGCGTGCCCGCTGATGGCGCCGCAATCCCCGGTTCCGTATTGGATGTATACCGACGCCGGGCCATGGCGCTCCACCACGCGTTTCAGATTCGCCGCAATGGATGCCACCGCCTCGTCCCACGAGATGCGCTGGAATTTCGCTTCGCCGCGCGGCCCTACGCGTTTCATGGGGTACCGCAGGCGCGCCGGATTGCGCAGGCGGCTCCGTATCGCGCGGCCTTTCATGCAGGCGCGCAACTGGGGCCGGCCGGCGGTGTCGGGTGACTCGTCGGTGCTGATCCGGGTGACGACGCCATCCTGGATGTGGGCCTTCAGGTGGCACCGTCCTCCGCAGTTGTGGTTGCAAGCGACCGCGACCATCCGCGGGCGATTGACCAGCGCGCGATCCTGCTCCTTCGTATTCATTCGTAGCCCATACCACTGTTTATCAGATTTCAGACTCTGATTCACCGATGGTCGCGGGAACGGGTGCGCGGGAGCGGAAATCGGTGATAGATTGTGCCATGGTGGATGGAGGAGACTGGCTGTGCCTGGGTTCGGAACCGACGCGGCGTGGAAGGCTAGGCGTAGGTGCATGCTCCTGGCTACTCTGGCCGGCCTGATCCTGCTTTGTTGCCCGGCCTCCGCTCAGGATGCGCGGTGGCGTCAACTGGCGTTGGGCGCGAGGCAGTTTTATAACGCGGGCAAGTACGAGCAGGCATTGCCGGCGGCGCAGGAAGCGCTTCGCATCGCCGGGCCGACGTTCGGTCCCGAGAGCCGGCAGGTTGCCACCTCGCTGAACGACCTGGCGCTGGTCCTGGTGGAGTTGGACCGCTGGGCGGAAGCTGAACCCTTATACCGCCGCGCCCTGGCGGTGAATGAGAAGACGCTGGGACCGCAGCATCCCGAAGTGGCTTCCGACCTAAATAATCTGGGGCTTCTCTATCTCAAGATGGGCCGTCTGGCGGAGGCGCGGGATCTGTTGGCGCGCGCTCTCAGCATCCGGGAGAAGGCGCTCGGCCCGAACCATGTCGATACGGCAACCAACGCGGGCAACCTGGGCACGGTTTTGATGGCTCAAGGCAAGTACGTCGAAGCGGAGCCGCTGGAGCGGCGCGCGCTGGCCGTCGACGAGAAAGCATTAGGACCGGAAGACGCGGGCTTGGCGACGGATCTGAACAATCTTGGCGCGGTCTACTACCACCAGGCGAAATATTCAGCGGCCGAGCCCCTGTACGTCAAGGCCCTCTCGATCCACCTGAAATCGCTCGGCAACGAACACCCCATAGTGGCGGGCGATCTGACTAACATAGGCGCGCTTTATGCGGAGGAGCGAAAGTACGCGCTGGCGGAAGCCACTTACCGGCGCGCCCTGGCGATTGACGAAAAGGCGGCCGTCGGGAAGGGTCTTACGATTGCCTCGGACCTGAATAATTTGGCCGGTCTGTTCACCAGCCAAGGGCGGTATCCCGAGGCGGAACCTCTGTACCGGCGCGCATTGGCCATCGACGAAAAGGCCATGGGGCCGGAACATCCCGCAGTGGCCGAGGTCCTGAACAGCCTGGCAACCCTGTATTACGGCCAGGGGCGGTATCAGGAAGCNNCGGTGGCACTCACCTTGAGCGGCTTAGCGCTGCTCAAGAAGGATCAAGGCCAGTACCCGGAAGCGGAAGCGCTGTACCGGCGGGCACTGGCGATTGACGAAAAGGCGCTCGGACCGGAACACCCTCAGGTGGCGCGGATCCTTAACGGCCTGGGGGACCTGTATATGGACGTGGTTCAAGTGCCCCTGGCGGCGCCGTTATTCCAGCGGGCCCTGGCCATTGACGAAAAGTGCCTGGGGCCCGACCATCCCCAGGTGGGCGCCGACCTCAATTATCTGGCATACGTTGCCGACGCCGGAGGACACCCCGAAGAGGCCGCGCCGGTTTACGAGCGGGTCATCGCGATC
>PLZX01000061.1:4711-13605 GCA_003152325.1 Bryobacterales bacterium
TTACTTCGACCGGGGCTTGGCGAGCTTGGCCAAGCAAGTCGATTCGAGCTTCACTTACATGAGCGAACGGCAGCGGCTGCAGTTTCTGGCGACCGAGCCAGGGGCATTCCCGCTGTTGTTCAGCTTCGCGGTGGCCAATCAAGAGCGCGACCCGGCGTTGGCGGGCAAGATGTACGACGCGCTGCTTTGGGAAAAAGGCCTGATCGCGGCCAACGCGGCGGCGCTGCGGGCAAAGATTCTGGACAGCGGCGATCGCGAAGCGGTGGCGCTGTTTGACCGGCTGACGGAGAAGCGGGCCCACCTGGCGGCGCTGGCAGCGGCTCCGGCGGGGGATGCCGAGTGGCGGAAGGCGATGGGGCAACTCGATCAGGAGGCCAACGCCATCGAGACGGACCTGGTGAAGCGCTCGGCGGTGCCTGCGGACCTGAAGGCCGTGGCGCGGCTCACTTGGCACGATGTGCAGAAGGGGTTGAAGCCGGACGAGGCCGCAGTGGAGTATGTCCGCTTCCCGGTTCACAATGGCGCCCGCTGGATGCACGCCGATGCTTATGCGGCCGTGGTGCTGACGCCATCGGCCACGCCGCGGTTGCTGTTACTGGGCAACGCGCAGAAGCTGGAAGCCGAGCCCGTGGCGGCCTACCGGGCGGATGTGGGACGCAGCAGAGGAATCTCTGTCGCCGCGGGAAAGGCCGGCGCGGAGCCGCCTGCCGGCACCGGCACAGGCGCGGCTTACGCCGCGTTCTGGAAGCCTCTCGAAGGATTACTGGGCGGCGCCAAGCGGGTGTACGTCGCCGCCGACGGCATTCTCAACCAGGTTCCGATTGGCCTGTTCAGCGATCCGACGGGGAAACTGTTGCTCGAAAAGTACGACTTGCGGGTGGTCAACAGCACCAAAGATCTGTTGCGGCCGCAGCGCGGCGCAGGCGGCAAGACAGCGGTGGTGATGGGGAATCCGGCATTCGATCTGACCGAGGCAGCGCAACGCGAGGCCGTCTCGAAACTCAATGCGGGAGCCGCAGCGCCCACGGCCGCGGCGTCCGCCGAAGCTGAACCATCCTCGCGCGGCAGCGAGCGCAGCGGCCCTCTGCCGCCACTACCGGCCACGCAAGCGGAAGCGCAGGCGGTGGCTCTTTCCCTGAAGAACGCCGGCTGGCAAGTGTCGCTGTATACCGGCAGCATGGCTCTGAAAGAAGTGATGGGGCGGGCGCGCAGCCCGCGCGTGGTGCACTTGGCTACGCACGGATTCTTTCTGGCCAACCCGGCGACCGCTGACAAGTCGACGCCAGGCGCGCGACCCGTGGGGCAACCTGCCGGGCAATCGCCGGGACAATCCGCGTTGCGCGATCCGATGCTGCGGTCTGGGCTGTTCTTTGCCGGAGCGAATCGCGCACGCGCGGGGGAGCGCCCGGCTGCCGGCCTGGAAGATGGCGTCTTGACGGCTTACGAAGCAAGCCAACTCCACCTGCAAGGGACGGAACTGGTGGTCCTCAGCGCCTGCGAGACCGGACTGGGACAGCAGGCGAACGGCGAAGGCGTCTTCGGGTTGCGCCGCGGGCTGCAGGAAGCCGGAGCCGAATCGGTGCTGATGAGCATGTGGCCGGTGCCGGACCAGGAGACGCAGGAGTTGATGACGCTTTTTTATCAGCAATGGCTGGGCGGCCTCGACGCGCACGAAGCCCTGCGGCGGGCGCAACTGAAAGAACGCGAGACGGNNTGGTGCTGGCGGGCGTGGCGTGGGCACAGGAATTTGACGTGGTGATCGCAAACGGCCGGGTGATGGACCCCGCTAGCGGCCTGGACGCCGTGCGCCACATCGGGATTCGCGGCGGTAAGGTCGCGGCGATATCCACGGAGGCTCTCCACGGGCGAACCGTGCTCGATGCGAAAGGGCTGGTGGTGGCGCCGGGATTCGTCGACTTGCATTCGCACGGACAGACGCCGGAGAACTACCGCTTCAAGGCCATGGACGGCGTCACTACCGCCCTCGAAATGGAGGTTGGGGCCTCGCCGGTGTCTCCGTGGTATGCCGCGCGGGAAGGGAAAGCCCTGGTCAACTTCGGCGCCTCATCCGGCCATCTGCCGGCGCGCATGGCGGTGATGCACGACAGCGGCGCGCTGCTGCCGCGCGATAAGGCCGTGGAACGCGCGGCGACAGCGGGAGAGCAGCGCGAAATCCTCGCATTGGTACGCCGCGGGCTGGATGAGGGCGCGCTGGGCATCGGCCTGGGAATCGCTTATGTGCCGCTGGCATCGCGCGCCGAGATTCTCGACCTGTTCCGGCTCGCGGCGGAGAAAAAGACGGCGGTCTACGTTCACATGCGGAGCGGCGGTCCGGTGGAGCCGGGCGCGCTCGACGCGCTGCAAGAAGTGATTGCCGATGCAGCGGCCACGGGTGCATCCCTGCACGTGGTGCACATTACCAGCATGGGCCTGCGCGAGACGCCGCTGTGCCTGGAAATGATCGAAGGCGCGCGCCGGCGCGGGCTCGACGTGACCACCGAGGCGTATCCATACACGGCTGGAATGACCGATATCGGGTCGGCTGTCTTCAGCGAAGGCTGGCAGGCGCGGCAGGGCGGCATCACCTTCAGCGACCTGCAATGGGCGGCTACCGGCGAACGCCTGACCGCCGACAGCTTCGCGCGCTACCGGCGGCAGGGGGGCATGGTGGCGATTCACTCGATCCCGGAAGATATGGTGAAGGTGGCGATTGGTAACGCGCTGGTCGAGATCGCCTCCGACGGAATTCTCGAAAACGGCAAGGGCCACCCCCGCGCGGCCGGCACCTTCACGCGTGTGCTGGGCCGTTATGTGCGCGAGCAGCACGTGCTCACTCTGATGGAGGCGCTGCGCAAGATGACATCGGCGCCGGCGGAACGCCTTGGCATTCACAGCAAAGGACGCATTGCAGTGGGCGAGGACGCGGACCTTGCCGTGTTCGATCCCGCGCGCGTGATCGACCGCGCCACCTTTGAAGATCCGGCTCAGTATGCCGAGGGGATGGTTTACGTCCTGGTGAACGGCGTGCCGGTAGTGCGGGACGGTTCCTTGGTGGAAGGAGTCGCACCAGGCCGCGGACTGCGGCGGTAGCAGCGTCGGCTAAAATACAAGCGAAGGAAGGTTTTCCAAGAACATGTCCGACGCGCTTCTTCGCCGGAGGTTGCCCGGCCTGGCTTCCATGGCTTTGGTCGCGACGGTCTTCTGGTGTGGAAACTCGATCCGCGCCGAGTCCGGACCGCAGCCTCCTTGTGCGGCGGAGCCGGTCCCCCCATTTCCCACGCTGGATGCTTCTCCCGTCGTGAGAGTATGGAACCCGTCCGATCTCGGGCCGGACTGGAAACCTCCCGCCTGTACCGGCTGGGGCGCGTCAGACTCCCCGAATATCGTCGCGGTGGCCGCGCGCTTTCGGTTCACTGCGGGGACCGACGAACTGCGCCGCCGGATCGGCGCAGTATCCGAAACCAAGGGAGTGCTCTATTGGTCCGCCACACAGAAACGATGGCAGCAGTTGATTCTCGATGCCTATGCTTCGCCGGGGCCGGACAGCAATCAACATCGCCCGGACTTCTCCGTCGATGAGATCGCGGAAGGGCGGACCCTCTTCTTTCAGCAGGAGGACAACCGGTTCGGCAAGGTGCTTTATCGAATGCGCATTCGGAGCGCTGCGGCGGGCCGCCTGGTGTTTGAAGTCGAGAACGCCACTACCATCCGATACCTTTTCATCCCCGTTTTTGAACCGGGCCAAGTCCAGTCGATCTATTACCTCGAGCCGGAGGCTGCGGGTATTTGGCGGTACTACTGCATCGCGCGTACCAGCGGAAAAGCCGGGGGATTGAATGCGGGTCATGAGGCTTCTGCGATCAACCGCGCNNCCACGCTTACTTCGCCGGCGCGGACGTTCGTTGGTCTCTCTTGACCAGACCGGCCATGCCCCAATCCATTAGTTTCGTGATCCGGCCCTCGCCGCGCGGGGAACCGGTTTCCCTGATTTGAAAGTCGATGCTCTTAGCCTGCACTTCGACCAGCGCATGTCCGAAGAACCAACCGTCGTCGTAGATTCCGGACAGCCGGAGGTGCCCGCCGGAACTCGCCATGGAGACATACGTGACGCCTTCGAGTTCGAGACGCAACATCTGGTGAATATGCCCGGCGATCACGTATTGGACGCCGTAACGCCGGGCCAATTGGTGCAGCGCGAAATTCGGATTCTGTAGGGCCACGTCGAGCAACCAGGATGGACGGTGAAGGACGATCATCTTCAACGGCTGCGCGGCATGGGCTTTCAAGTCCGATTCCAGGAAGACCAGTTCCCCGGCCGCCAACTCGTCGGACCGGCTATTGTCCAGGATGGTGAAATGCGCCTGCCCGTAATCGAAACTGTAGTGCAGGGGGTGCGCCGCGTACTGCCGGAATAGCCGATCCGATGCCGCAGACCAGACGTCGTGGTTGCCGGGCGCGAGATAAAGTGGATAGCGCTGGAAGAGTTGGAGAATCTGGCCCACCTGGCGCCACTCCGCTTCTGCGCTTCCGTCGTTCAGGCCCTGAATGGTGTCGCCCACACTGACAACGAATGCGGGGCTTTCGGCTGCCACATCCCTCCACACCTGCTCGTAGACCCCCTGCTGGGCCTCTCCGGTCCGGTCGCCCAGAATCGCAAAGCGAAAGGAATCGGGCGCCGGGCCGCCCCAAACACAGAGCAGACCAGTAAGGAGCAAGCCACCAAAGATGAGGCCACGGTTGCACCGAGTTCCGATTCGCAAGCGATCAAACATCCCTCCTGGTATTTTCGCAGGTCTTAGCACAGCTCCAGACCATTCACGGCGGAATCCCCGCAATTCCCACTGCGGCTGCTACGCGCCGCGATGGACGGCTCTCCCCCGAAAGGGGTTGTAACAGACGGAACCGGTCCAACGCAAGCTTTCTTTCTGCCGTGAACCCCTTCCAGTTGGCCCATACTTGAAGAGTACGGCTAATAGCGTACAGAGTCCTTTGTCAGGTGGTATTCACCTTGAGGAGAATTTCATTATGGAATTAGCGGCATTTATCCGGTCCAATGAGGACGTCATCGTCGCGGAATGGGAAGCATTCGCACAAACATACTTGCCCTCCGCCGCGCATATGGACCGGTCCGCGCTGCGCGATCACATTATCGGCCTGCTTCGCTTCATTGCAGACGATCTTGGGACCTCCGAAACCGAACGGGAGCGGAGCGAGAAAGCCAAAGGACAGGGCCCGAAGGAGGGAGGAGCGCAGGACAGCGCTGCCGAAGCCCATGCCGCCATTCGGTTTACGGGAGGCTTTGATACGATCGAGATGATCTCCGAATTTCGGGCCTTGCGTGCCAGTGTGATCAAGCTTTGGAGAGCGGGGTGGTCTAAATCCGAAGCCGCGGACATTCTTCCGGAGCTGCTGAGGTTTAACGAAGCCATCGACCAGGTCATGAGTGAATCCCTCAGCCGTTTCACCCAAAGATTTACTCATTCCGGAAGCCTGTTCGTCGGGACTCTGGTTCACGATTTCCGCGGTCCACTCGCGGCAGTACACAACTCTGCCCAGGCATTGTTAGTGAGACGCAAGCTTGACGACGAGCAGGTCCACCTGGTGTCCCAGATCGAAACCAGCACCTCCCTCATCAACCAGCTCGTTTCCGACCTGATCGACGCCATCCGCATCCGTCTCCACGAGGACATACCGATTGCGCCTGCGCCGATGGATATAGAAGCCGCTATCCAGGAGGCTGCAAAGGAAGTTCAGGCAGCCCACCCCGACCGGACAATTTTGATCGAAACGTCGGGCGACCTGGAAGGGGAATGGGACCGCGCCCGCGTCGGGCAGGTCCTGTCAAACCTGATCGGCAACGCGGTCCTGCACGGACTGAAGACCTCTGCGATTGCCGTTGCGGCGAAAGGCGCGGGTCAGGAAGTAATCCTATCCGTTCATAATGACGGCGCTATTCCCCCCAATGCTGTTGCCACTGTTTTTGACCCGCTGCCACGCGGGGAGGATGAGAATCAGATCCAAAGCGAGAAGTCCAGGCTCGACCTCGGGCTTTTCGTTGCCAAAGGAATCGTGACCGCCCACGGCGGCAAGATCACTGTGACATCGAGTGACGAGGAAGGAACAACCTTTACAGCGCATCTTCCCCGCAAGAACGGCAAATGAGAAAGGTCAGCGAGGCAATGAATCCTTTCCGAAAAGACTTTCCTATCGTTTGCGTGGGCGGCTCTGCCGGTGGCTCCGCCGCCTATTTCGAGTTACTAAAACATATGCCGCCCGAGATGGGCGCTGCTATCGTCATCGTTAATCACATAACAAGAACCTCCGTCACGCTCCACAAGATTCTTCCCCGCTACACAAAAATGCGGGTTGATCTGATCACGGAGCGCTTAGCCATTAAGCCCAACCATGTCTTCATCATCCCGTCAAATCGCGACTTACGGATTCTTGATGGAGAGTTCCGTCTAAAGCCGATATCCAAACCCAAGGGATGGCCCGACGTGATTACAATTTTCCTGAGTTCTCTGGCGCAGAACTGGGACGGAAAACTAGTCGCTGTGATTGTCTCCGGGCTGGATGCGGATGGGACAGAAGCACTGAGAGAAATCAAGAAAGTCGGCGGCATTACTATCGCACAGGCGCCCGACACGGCCGAGTGGTCAGATATGCCCGAGAGCGCTATCAAGACCGGGCATATAGATTTTGTTCTCTCGGTTGAGGATATCGCTCAGAAGATTGCGCAGATTGCCAAGGCGTTTCCGGGGAAGGCAACATGAGTTTTCGAGTCAGTCTGCCAGCCGGCGTCCCGACCCTTTATGGCCGCCGGGAATTGTGAACTTAAACGTAGCGCCCCGCCCGCTTTCCGATTCCACCCAGATCCGGCCACCCTTGCGCTCAACCACTTTCTTGCAAATCGCAAGACCGATTCCCGTACCGGGGATTTCGCTCCCATGCAAGCGTTTGAACATGCCGAACACCCGGTCGCTATCTTGCGGAGCGATACCGATTCCGTTGTCCCGCACCGCAAACAGCCACCCGTCCGCGTCTCTTTCCGCCGAGATGTGGATTCTGGGCGTTTCCGCGCCTCGGTACTTGATCGAGTTGGAAATGAGGTTCTGGAAAAGCTGCATCAGCAAGACCTCTTCGGCGATCACAGTTGGCAACGGATCGGAGGTTACGATGGCGCTACTTTGCGTGATGGCCACCTGAAGGTTGAGCAGCGCTTCGGCGAGAACAGCGCCGCAATCAATCGAGGCCAAGCTGTCCTGGTTCCGCTCGCTGACCTCCCAATAGTCAAGCAGGGCTTTCAGCAGCGCCTCTATCCTCAGGGCCCCCTCCACCGAATAGGAGATGAATTGGTCCGCTTCTTTGCCCAGCTTTCCGGCATACTCCAGCCCCAGGAGCTCGGTAAAGTTAACTACCATCCGCAGAGGTTCCTGTAAGTCGTGCGTCAGCGCATAGGCAAAATGCTGCAGTTCGGCATTGGTCGTCTTGAGTGCTTCCTCAGCCTGCTTGCGGTCGGTGGCGTCCTCAATCGCCAGCAGGATAGTCCGCGCTTGCGCATTCGGATTGAAGATCTCGCTCGCGTTGAGCACCATCACTTTCCCTCCGACATGCTCAAATTCGTGGGTCACTTCAAAGTCCCGGAACGTGGAGTGTGCGGGAAGAATGTTCTCCAGCAGCTCGCGCAGCTTCGGGATATCCCATTGTCCGTTCCCCAGGTCGTAGATCAGACGCCCCTCCGTCTCCTTCGGCACCGCCCGGAACGTTTGGTAGAACGTCTTGTTCGCCTTCATGACCTGCAGGTTCTGGTTCAGGATCACGAGCGGCTCGCGCACCGTTTCCACAATCGCCTCGGCGAAGTCGAGACCGCGCTTGGCGGCATCGATATCGATCAACATGAGCACGGCGCCGTCGATCTTGCCATCCCCTCCCACGGACGGGAGAATGCGTAGCGAATACCAGTGGCCGTGCGAGTCCCGGATATCGCGCGGTTCCCGATTGCGGCCCTCCATCGCATCCAGGAGCACTCGCCGCAGGTCGGGTAGTTCCACTCGAGGCTGCAAATCGGTGATCGACCGTCCGACGTCGGAGGCGATCAGATTCAACATAGGCTCCATGGCGCGCGTAAAGCGGCGAATGCGCAGATCTCGCCCAACCATCACCAGGGGTATGCTGATGCTCTCGAGAAGATTGCTTAGATCCCGGTTGACTTTGCTGAATTCCACGTTGCTGATCTTCAGCTCTTCGTTCAGCGTGTTCAATTCTTCGTTGGCTGATTCCAGCTCTTCTTGCGCGGTTTCCAGTTCCTCGTTGCCCGCCTGCGCCTCTTCGTTCGCGGCCCGAAGCTCTTCCAGGGTAGTGGCATGATCTGCGACGATCGAATGCAGGTACTCTTTGCTTGCTACCAGCTCGCGCCGCAGCCGCGCGCTTCCCCCCTTGTCCGGCATCGCGGGCTTGCCGATCGACGCCGGGCCACCGTTCGCCTCGGAGTCCTCGAACAGGACCAGGAAATGGCGCTCCTTGGAAGCGGGCAAGCCTCCGAACGGGATTACCTTGATGGTGACGTGTTTTAACTGACCGCTGTCTTCGATCAGGAAGCCGTCTTCTTTGGCTGCGGCATTCCGCTGTCTGGCAGCTCCGATCGCCTTACCCAGGCCCGCTATCAAGCCTTCACGCGCCATTCTTAGTAGATTCCGGGTCGGCTCGCCCGGCGAAAGCTCCAGGTACGGAGCTGTGCGGCCCCGGACCTGAACGATGTTCATATCGTCGTCAATGATGGCGCCGGGCGGACCATGTTCCGCCAGCACCAACCGGTCGGCTTCTCTCAGCACCTCCGGCCCCGCTCCGGCCGCGGTAATTCTCTGCCGCGGGTCCACCCGGCCTTCGGCGCGGCG
>PLZX01000362.1 GCA_003152325.1 Bryobacterales bacterium
CGACGCCATAATCAAACTCGAACTGCGAGCCGGCATGCGGCACGAAGCGGATGTCGATGGAGACACGGGCCAGCACCACGAACCCCGCGCGCGCGGCGTGCTCCACGCTGTCGCGAAACCAATCCACTTCATCGTGGCAGGCATGGCCCGGCGCGTGAACCGCGATGGCGATGGCGTTGCTCGGACGGCCGTCCCGCGCGCGCGCTTGCACCGGCACGAAGCACCCCTGCGGCGCGCCGGCCGGCACACGGAATTCGATCTGCTCCACTCCCTTGCAGCAAGCCGCCGCGGTCGTGCGAACGGCTTCGGCCGGCGTGCCGCCCACCAACAGATCCAAGGCCGCTTCTTCCAAACCCGTGCCCCACATCATGACGGTGCCGCCGGGAGCGGCTTCCGGTTTGGGCTTTGCAGCGGGCAGCGCTTCGGGCGCCGTCTCGCTCGAAAAGAAGCCCGCGCTGGAACGAACCAGCGTGAGCTCATACGGCTCACTTGTGCGCCCCTGGTAAGTCACCGTGAGTTGCACGTCGCCAAGTGGCGCCCCCTCCGGCATCCAGGCATCGATGCGCGTGGCGCTTACGAGCAGCAGCCCGGCATCCACCACCGCATCCCTCTGCGCGACCCGCACCGAGACATCAGCCAGCCTGGCGGGCGGGTCCGATTCGCTCCCACGCACGTCCGTGGCCGGCCCCAGCCGCACACCCGGAATCGTAAACCGCGCGCCGCGCGCGATGGCTCCGCCCCGCAACGACGCGGGCAGCCGGCTCGCGGTGTTGACGATGCCGCCTGGAGCGATGGACGGGGGCGCCGGGGTATCCGCGCCCGCCAAACCCAGGAGCGCAGCCACCCCTGCCACCAGCACGTTCCGGAAGCGCCGCATCATTGAATTATAGTAGCGCCGCGGGTGCTTTCCTGGCGCTAGCTCCAGTAATTCCGATCCAGGCTGCGGTATTGCACCGCTTCGGCCACGTGCTTGGCGGAGACCGTCTGCGACTCGCCCTGTGCGAAGTTCATCGAGATCGAAGACATCCAGGCGCGAGTAACGGATTTAGAGAGGGCGGCAGATGCATCCAAGCAGGCACGGTGAGAAACGGAAACCCGGCAGATCGAACCTTCTTCGGCGAATCGAAGAGCTTGAGACGCGATTGACGGACGGCAGCGGCCTCGTGCCCGATTCCTCGCAATGACTGGAGTTCTGGCAGGAGCAGGTCCGCCTTTACGAGACGGGCCAGCCACACGTACAGCTCACGCTGGAGGGTGTGGGCGCCGTCATGCAGGCAACCCCAGACGATGCCGACGAGGATAACGTCGAAGGAAGCGAGCGCAAGGGATGCCATGAGAACGTTAGTCAGGCGCCTTCGCCGGCTTGAAGATCAACTAAGGCCAGGAATCGCACCGGCGGTTGAGCCGATGATCGCCCAGATCGTCTACGTCTCCCCGGACGGAAGGGAAGAAGACGGACCCCGGTATGAGCTGTCGGCGGTTCCCGCCCCCGCTTGGCAGCGGAAACAGGCGCTGACGATAGCTAGCGATAACCGGAAATCGTGGCATCGAATTGGGCCGGTTCGCCGCCCTGGTGCGATGGTGCGAACGAACGGGAAAGCTGGAACAGTTGTCAGAGATGCACCCGCCCGGTTGGGAGAAGCGAATGCAGACGACATGGGGCGGCAATTGGTTTCCGCACCTGGGAAAGCCACAATGAGCGTCTGAGCGGTTCGCACGCCCCTGCCGTTGGCCGCATGTTCGGGTCCACCGAAAGGCGTAACACGCAACGTCGTCAATAGTAGTTCACGATCTCGAAGTCAATGAACTTGAACTTCTGTGGATCGTCGGGAAATATTACAGAGGCATCCATTGTGGAGATGCCAAGGGCTTTGAATCGTGTCCTTGCTTCTTTTATGTGTTGGTGGTCGTCATCGGTCACTGATGACGCCTTGGCCTCATTTCTGTACAACAGGGTTTCTTGGCTGATTTCTCCCAAATCCAAAAGCTCAATACCGTAGCAGCAATCCAGGAGATAATCATCCTTGGTGCTCGTCCCATCCTCACCAATCACGTCGTCAACCGAGCATTGGCCGAAAAATGCGGCAGTGTGACTCTGAAGTCACGGGTCTTGTGACAGCGACCGGAACGCCACGCACTGGCTCTCAAAAACACGCTTGCGCCCTGCCCTTGTCTGCCTTGGCGGAATCTCAGGGCCGCTCAGAAATAACTTATACGCCCTGCCGTCCACTTCAAACACATCGGCGTAAACTCCCCTGTCGCCCAGTCTAGGGTTGATACGCTTGTCAATAAGCATGCGCCTGTTGGCCCTTCCAAATTGTCCGTCCCGGCCCACCAGATCGTGGCAACTGGGATGGTCAACCGCCATCCACCCATTATCCGGCACGACCATGCGTGGGTCCACGGGTCACGGAAGGAAGAGAGCTACGCTCGGCTGGCATATGAACCAATCTTGTTGCGACTGGATGCTGTAGTGGAACACTCCGACCTCCGCACCAGTTCTCCAAGAACTGCTATTCTCTCAGCGTTGACGGACACTTCGATCCATACAATATCGGGCCGTTTAGAAGGATGGTTTCTGGACACAACCTCGAAATCTGCTCTCATGATAGTGTCACGCTGTAGGGGCATTTTGGTCATTTTGAGCTTTTGGGTCCAACGAAAAATCAATAACTTACACTGTGGATTACCCCGTCAAGGGTTCGAGTTCCCGCCCGGCTCACCAAAAATTATCGTTCCCGGGGCGGGGACATCGGCTTTATTTGATCGCCGTTCCGGCCTCGACGGGATACCCCTTATCGATCCAGTCTTTGGCGAAGTTGGTTTCGACGAACATTGCCCTTACGCGAGTGAAACCCATCTGCTTTAATAATTCGAAGGCCGGATTCACATTCGGGCAGTGGCTCCACGGACAGCAGCCGCAGTAGATAATAATCTCACGGTCCCGAGGAAGTTTGCCGGCAGCCACTTTGAGTGCTTCGAGGCCCTCGGGCCTGGATCCGGGGCCCGCGTAGATGGATCCCGGAATATGTTTGCCGCGGTAAAGCAGGTTGGGACCCACATGAAACAGAACCGGGGCTACACCTTTCGTGGCCAGTTGGGCCGCCACCTCCCCCGGCTGGATCAAAGCCAGTTCTGCTGCCAGCCCAACCGCCAGCAAAGCCGCCACTCCGATAAATAGAACTCTCATCCCGACTCCTTTCGGATGCTCAAAAAACTGCTCTTCCAATCTTCTCTCCATTCCGGCCCGCGGTGCGCTATTGCCAGCCGCCTCCCAAGGCCCGATAGAGATCGACGAAGGCGAGCAATTCCTGCAAGCGCAATTGGGCCTGGGTCAGTTGTCCCTGAAACAGGTCGCGCTCGGCGCTGAGCACCTGCAGGTAACTATCGGTGCCGCCCTGGTAGCGCAGGGTGGAGAGGCGCACGGTCTCCGCCAGCGCCTGAACCAGGTGGTCTTGCTGGCCGCGCTGCTCGCGGGTGTAATCATAGCGGATCAGCGCGTCGGACACCTCGCGGAATGCGGTGTAGATGGTCTTCCGATAGTCGAGGAGCATCTCGCGTTTCTGGGCCTCCGAGAGGCGCACGGCGACGCGAGTCTGGCCGGCGGTGAAGATGGGCAGGAGCGCGTCGGGAGTCAGGGTCCAATAGCTGGCCGGACCGGTGAACAAGCGGGTGAGCGCGCGGCTCTGCCCGCCGAGAACGCCGGTGAGCGAAATCTGCGGGAAGTAGTACGCCTTGGCGACCCCGATCTGGGCATTGGCGGAGATCAGTTTCTGCTCGGCCGCGCGGATATCGGGCCGGCGGTCGATCAGGGAAGACGGCAAGCCGGGCGGGAGTTGCGGCGGCAGCACGAAACTCTCGATCGGTTTGCCGCGCGCGATATCGCCGGGGAGGCTCCCCAGCAGCAGGCTCAAGGCATTCTCCACCGGTCCGATGTCCCCCTCCACGCTGGCGATCCGCACCGTGGCGAGGTAGAGAAACTGCTCCGCCTGGTAGACATCCAGTCCGGTGGCGACTCCGTGATCGTGCCGCAGGCGGATCAACTGCAGGTTGCGATCGGCGATGTCGCGCGTGCCGCGGGCGATCTGCAGTTCCAGATCGCGCTCGCGCAGGGTGAAGTAGTTGCCGGCCACGTCGCCGATGAGGGACACGGTGACACCGCGCCGGGCTTCTTCGGTAGCCAGGTATTCGGCGCGCGCGGATTCCTTCAGACGGCGGATGCGGCCCCACAGATCCAGCTCCCAGGAGAGCGAGGCGTCGGCCTGCGCGTAGCTGACCGGGGACGGGAAACCGGGCGAAGCCGGTTGGGTGCCGAGGGTGGACGACTGCGTCCCGGTGTATTGTGCGCCGGCGTAGACGGATGGATACTGGCTGGCGCCGGCGATGCGGTAGCGGGCGCGGGCTTCCTCCACGCGTTCGGAAGCCAGCGCGAGGTCGAAGTTGTGCGCCAGCGCAGTGGAGATGAGTTGTTTGAGAGTGTCGTCGGGGAACAGGTCGGGCCAGCGGGTGTCGGCGAGCGATGCCTGGCTTGGCGCCGGAGCGCCCCGGTATTGGTCAGGCGCCGTCACGGAAGGCCGCTTGTAATTGGGTCCCACTGTGCAGGCGGCCAGGAGCAGGGCCAGAGAACAGCAGAGGGCTCTCATGGGGTCTCCGTCACGGGCTCGATGCCCGGTTTCGGCTTGCGCACGGCGATTTTCTGAATCACCGCGAAGAGCACCGGCACGATGAAGATGGCCAGCAACGTCGCAGCGTTCATGCCGCCGAAGACCGCGGTGCCCAGCGAGCGCCGGGAAGCGGCGCCGGCCCCGTGGGCGATCAGCAGGGGCGTGACTCCCAGGATGAAGGCGAACGAGGTCATCAGAATGGGGCGCAGGCGGAGACGCGCGGCCTCCAGGGCCGCCTCCCGGATGGAGTGCCCGCCCTCATAGCGGGTGCGCGCGAATTCCACGATCAGAATGGCGTTCTTGGCTGCCAGCCCGATCAGCGTGACGATGCCGATCTGCGTGTAGATATCGTAGGGATAGGAGCGCAGCCAGACGGCGAACAGCGCTCCGAAGAGACCGAGCGGCAGCGCCAGCAGGACGGCGAACGGTATCGACCAGCTCTCGTACAGGGCGGCCAGGAACAGGAAGACCAGTACCCCGGCGAAACCGAAGATGAAGCCTTCGTGGCCCTGTGCCTCTTTCTCCTGATAGGTGGTTCCGGTCCATTCGTAGCTGTAGCCGGCGGGGAGCGTGGACGCGGCCACTTCCTCCATGGCTTGGACCGCCTGGCCGCTGCTGTAGCCGGAGGCCGGAGTGCCGATCAACTGGACGGCGCGATTGCGGTTGTAGCGGTAGATCACCTCGGGCCCGGCCGTGGCTGTGACGGTGGAAAGCGTGCCCAGCGGGACCATGTCGCCTCCGCGGGTGCGCACGTAGAAGCGGTTGATGTCGCGAGGCTCGGTACGGAATTCCGGCTCGGCCTGCACCATCACCTGCCAGGTGCGGCCAAACACATTGAAGTCGTTGACATAGAGCCCGCCGAGGAACGTCTGCAAGGCATCGTAGGCGTCGGTGGCGGGAATGCCCAGGGTCTGGACCTTATCCTGGTCGACATCCACTTTGTACGACGGGACATTGGAGCGGAAGGTGTTGACCACGGTTCCAATCTCGGGACGTTGGCGGGCGGCTTGGGTGGTCAGGTCGGCCACCTGGGCCAGGTCTTCGACGCCGACGCCGGTACGGTCCTCGAGCATGAACTGGAATCCTCCGGTGGTGCTCAGTCCCTGGATGGGAGGCTGGCCGAAGGCGTTGGTGCTGGCTTCCGGCACACGCGCCAACTCCCGCTGGATGTTGGCGATAATGGCGCGGAACTGCAGGTCCGGGGTGGTGCGTTCGTCCCAGGGATTCAGACGGGTGATCACGGTGGCGACATTGGAACTGGAGGTGCGAGTGGAGATGTCGAGGCCGCCGAGAGTGAAGGTGCCGGATACGCCCGGGATTTTGCCGACGATCTCTTCCACTCTGGCGGTTGCCGCACCGGCGCGCTCCGCGGAGGCGGCGTCGGGCAGGCGTACGGTAACGTAGATGGTGCCCTGGTCTTCGTCGGGAAGAAAACTGGTGGGAAGCCGGCGGTAGAGCGAACCAGCCGCGAACCAGAAGCAGAACAGCCCCAGCATCGCCAGCGCCGATTTGCGGATGAGCGCGCCGACGCCTTCCAGATAACGGCCGCGAGTCCACTCAAACACCCGGTCGAACCCGTTGAAGAAGCGCCCCAGCGGGCCGCGTGTCTGCATTTTTGGCCGCAGGAGGATGGCGCTGAGGGCGGGGCTCAACGACAGGGCGTTGAAAGCCGAGATCAGCACGGACACCGCGATGGTGAGGGCGAACTGCTTGTAGATCTGTCCGCTGATGCCGCCCAGGAAGGCCACCGGAATGAACGCCGCGGCCAGAATGCAGGCGATGGCCACCACCGGAGCGGACACTTCCTCCATGGCCCGGATGGCGGCCACGCGCGGCCCCGCGCCCTCGTCGATGTGACGCTGGGCAGCCTCCACCACCACGATGGCGTCGTCCACCACAATGCCGATGGCCAGTACCAGGCCGAACAGGCTGGTCATGTTGATGGAGAATCCGAGCAGCGGGAACAAAGCGAAGGTGCCCACGATGGCCACCGGGACCGTGAGCAGCGGGATGAGCGTGGCGCGCCAGTTTTGCAGGAACAGGAAGACCACGATAATCACCAGCCCGGTAGCTTCGAACAAGGTCATCATGACTTCGTGAATGGCCGAGCGGACAAATACAGTGGAGTCGTACGGGATGAGGTAGTCCATGCCCGGGGGAAAGGTCTTCTTGGCGTTTTCGCAGAAGTGGCGGACGCGGTCGGCGGTGGCCACCGCGTTGGCGCCGGGGGCAAGGTAGACGATGAGATTGCCCGAGGGGGTGCCGTTGACCCGGCTGAAGCCGCTGTAGGTGGCGGCGCCGAGTTCCACCCGGCCGATGTCGCGGATGCGCAGCAGGCCGGTGTCCGGGCGGGAGCGCAACACGATGTCCCCGAATTCGGAAGCGGTCACCAAGCGTCCCTGGGCGCTCACCGAATACTGGAACGCGGCGCCGGCGGGCGAAGGCGGCTGGCCGATGGAGCCGGCGGGATTCTGGCGGTTCTGCGCCTTAATGGCGTCGGCGATGTCGCCGGCAGTGACTCCCAATTGCGCCATCCTATCGGGGTTCACCCAGATGCGCATGGAGTAGACCTGGGCGGCGCCGAGCCGCGCGTCGCCGACGCCTTCGACGCTGGCCAATTGGTTCAGCAGATTGATCTGCGCGAAGTTGGTGAGGAACAGCGAGTCGTAGCGGTTGTCCGGAGAAATCAGGCTGACGCTGGTGAGGAAGGCGGTTGAGACCTTCTTGACCACCACGCCCTGCCGCTGCACTTCGGGGGGAAGCCGCGGCATGGCGATATTCACGCGGTTCTGGGTCTGCACCGTGGCGACGTCCGGATTGGTGCCCAGCTTGAAGGTCACATTGATGCTGACGCTGCCATCGTTGGCGCTATTGGACATGAAGTAGATCATCCCGTCGAGGGCGAACAACTGTTCTTCGATGGGCTGGGCTACGGTCTTCTCGATGTCCTGCGAATTGCCACCCAAATAGCTGGTGCTGATCTGGACCACCGGCGGCACTACTTCGGGGTAACTGGCCAGGGGAAGACTGGGGATGGCGACAGCGCCCAGGATGACGATCACGATGGCGATCACCATCGCGAAGACGGGATGATCGATGAAGAACCGGGCCATGGCTCAGTTGCCCGCCTTCCGCGGAGTTGCCGGCGCAGATTCAGGGGCGCGGTACGGCTGCGGCTGGACCTGGCTTCCCGGCCTGACCTTCTGCTGGCCCTCGACGACGACGCGATCTCCAGGCTGCAAGCCCTGCTCCACGATCCAGGAGTTGCCCACCCGGTCGCCGGTGGACACCGGCTTCACTTCAACCTTGTCGCCCGGTCCGACGGTGAAGACCGTCTGCACGCTCTGCAACTGCTGGACGGCTTTCTGTGGGATCAGAATGGCATNNTCGATGTGGCCGGTGGCGGGGAATTCAGACTGGTCGGCGAGAATCAAGGTGAGCGGCAAGGCGGCGGCGGGCAGTCCGCCCTGGCGGGCCCACGACAGGTATTCCGATTCCGTAACCTTGAAGCGGACCCAGATGGGGTCGAGCGGCACGATGGTGGTGAGCGGTTGCGGCGAGGTGGGTGTCACCAGGCCGCCGACCGGAATCAGGGTATCGCCGATGCGGCCGCTGATGGGCGCGACGATGGTGCCGTATTGCAGGTTCAGCGCCGCGGCGTTCAGGGCGGCCTGCTGCGCTTCGAGCTTAGCCTGCATGGAGGCGATCTGGGTGCGCGTGGAAAGGCCGGCCTGCTCGACGGTGGCTTTCAAGGCGTCGACGTTCGCCTGGTTGGCTTTCAGCGCGGCGGCAGCGGCGTCCAGGTCCTGTTTGGAAGCGGCGTCGGCCTGCACCAATGGGGTCAGGCGGTCGACGTCCTGCTGGGCCTTGAGGAGGTTCGCTTCCGCGGAGGCCAGGTTGGCCTGAGCCTGCGGGAGCGCCACCTGCTTGCGGGCGAACTCCAGGTCGGCTTCGCTCTGGTGGAGGTTCCCTTTGGCTTGCTGCACGGCGGCATCGTACGGCCGAAGATCAAGCACGTACAGCGTCTGACCGGCCGTTACCTCGGCGCCCGGACGAAAATCCCACTTCTCGATATAGCCTTCCACGTGACTGCGGACCTCCACCATGTCACGGGCATAGGTTTGCGCCGCGAATTCCGCAAAGATGGGGACGTCGGCGGCCACCACCTCCATCACAACCACGGCGATCGTCGGCGCTTGGGGCGGCAAAGTCTTCTGGCCCGACGCCCCGCATCCGGCCAGGAGAATCGCCGCCAGCAACCCGAAAGAACCGGCGGCTTGTGAAGCAATCTTAGGGTATTTGTTTCTGGATGACATTACTTTTTCTTGAGAAGAAGCCATTAAACCGGGATGCCCATCCCGGACAGAATCATCGAGGCCACCAGCTCATCGCCGAGCTTTGAGCTGATCATCAGATCATAGAGGTGGGGGTCCCGCCAGTTCTGGCCAAAATTCATCTGCACGTAACGCGAGCGCTCCGCATCCATCGCACGGACCCACCCGGGGGCGTCCCCTGCGCTGCGGATGTGCTGCCGGGCGCTCGCCACACGGTCGCCGAAGGGTGCATAGATGAAAACGTGGAAAGTGTCCGAATGGTTCTGCAGGATGCACTGGCTGCCGCGCCCCACGATGACGCAATTGCCGGTTTCCCAGGCGTGTTCGATGGCCGCGCGTGCCAGCAGGGCCATCGTTTCGGCGTCGAAGACAGCGGTCTCGGGCAGCACCGCCACGGAGTCGAAGCCGCCATGCCAGAGGGCGCGGCGGCTGATCCGGTGGAACCACGAGTCCACTCTTTCGTCAAATTCGCGGGCGAGTTGCGGATCCACGTGGGCGACATTGGCAATTTCCTCGATCAGGGCGCTATCGAGGATCTCCCAGCCCAGGCGTTTCCCCACCAGGGCCGCAATGCGGTCGCCGCCGCTTTCGTACTCCCTCGCCACGGTCAGGGCGCGGTACATGATTAGAACCTAATTATCTTAGGTAGCGCGGATGGAGTCAATGCAGGGAGGCGCACGCAGAACTGGAGCCAATGCCGCACCCTAACCGGGAACAAAACGACTGACGTTCCAAAAGTTCACGCGATAAAAACAGCCGCAGTGCTTTAAAATCGAACCATGCGACCCGGCCCCATGAGGGTGTGTGTCGACGCGGTGCCCCTGCTTGTGCCCAGCGCCGGCGTAAAGAGCTATCTTTATCACTGGATTCTCAGCCTCCGGAACCTCTCCGGCTGCCAACTGAAGCTTTTCCCTTTTCTGGAGAAGTTGGGCCCGCTTGACCATGAGCATTCCTTGTGCAGTCCTGGGGCCACACTGGTACGCCTGGCATACCTGCGCCTTTTGAACCTCCGGGAGAACGCGATTTCGGATTGGGTTGGTCCTGAAGTGGATGTCTTCCATGCAACTAAACTCCTCTATCCCCCAAAAAAATGCCGCGTCACTGCCACTCTGCACGATGCTACATGCTGGCTGCTCCCTGAGCTGCACACTGCCGCCAATGTGAAAGCCGACAAGCAGTTCGCGGCTAAAGTTCTCAGTCGGGCGGATGGATTGATTGCGGTGTCCCGCCATACCCGCGCCGATGCCATACAGGTCATGGGGTTAAATCCGGACCGGATCGAAGTGATCTATCCCGGCGTTCCGGATGCCTACTTTCAGGCTGATTCCGAAAGTGCACGGTCAGCCCGGGAAAAGTTCGGATTGACCCGGGACTACATTCTTTTTGAAGGAACCATCGAGCCCAGAAAAAACCTAGGCCGGCTCCTGGACGCCTATGCTAGCCTGCCCCAGTCTCTCAGAGAAGAATTCAATCTGGTCGTTGCCGGCTTTCCGGGATGGGCAAACGAGGAGTTGATCAAGCGGATCGCGTCAAAGCCGCTCGGCGTTCGGTACTTGGGATATGTGCCGGAACCATGGGTGCCGGGCCTGTTCGCCGGCGCGACGGTGTTCGCGTTTCCTTCGCTGTACGAAGGCTTTGGCCTCCCGGTCGTACAAGCGATGGCTGCAGGCGTGGCGACAATCACATCGCAGGTCTCGGCCTTGCCGGAAGTTGCTGGTGACGCCGCTGAACTCATCGATCCATACAACACTGCCGAACTGGCTGCTGCCCTAGTCAAGTTGCTGACCTCTCCCGGGCTGCGTACCAGATTTTCCGTCTCGGGCCGGGCGCGGGCCGAACAGTTCCGCTGGGACCGCTGCGCAGTCCAAACTATTGGATATTTTGAGACAGTTCTAGGCGGTCTCTGAACCTACAGTACCAGTACTAAGGCTAAAAAACTGGATTATTCGGGGGATACTGGTGTATCCTAGCGACAGAGGCCCGTAATCGGGGCAACGTATGCGCCTTCAAAAAATCGCTATTATTGTGTTGCTGATGAACTGCTGTGGCTGGGCGGGCATCATGGCGAATTCTTCCTTCGAGAACCCGGACGTGTCGGGCATGCTGTGTGGTGTGAGTGGTCTGTATGGTTGCGCCTATCAGCCCGTGACCGCTAATTGGGCGTTCACCGGAAGTTCCGGGATTGCCTCCGATATCGATGCGTCGAACCCTTTCAACTTGGGCTCAACCGCGGACGGCACTCAAACTGGTTTTATCCAGTGGGACACTGCCAACCCAGCTTCGCACCCCGGAACAATGACTCAAACCCTTACCGGGCTAGTCTTCGGCCAGTCTTACGTTGTTTCCTTCCAGGCTGCGCAACGCCCTGATACTCTAGGCCCTACTGGGGCTTTTCTTTTTGGGGGAGATCAGGATTTTAATGTTTTATGGAATGACAGCGTGATTGGCTACTTCTTCCCAACATCGACGAGCTTCTCGGGTTACGTCACCTCGTTCACGGCAACGGCTAGTACTGGCACACTGGCGTTTCTGGCAGTTGATACTCTACTCGGGGATCGGACCGCCTTCATCGATGATGTTCAGATCGATGCCGCGGTGCCTGAACCATCGAATGGGCTTATGGTGCTATTCGCCATTGGACTGATCGGCGTAGGACTATTCCGTAAGCTCATCTATACCCGGCAGCTTCCCTCTTAAGACTCCTTACCGAGGCCTCACCTCACAATTATGTTCGAGTGCTAAACCGGCATCTTCGCCAGAGCGGTTGAGCCACGGGCTGTAAAACGGGTCGCCTCGTTCGAGCCAGGCTTCCCAGCGCTGGTGGAAAAGGTCGCGCTCTTCGATGCTCACGCCCGGCTTTCTGGTTTGGCATTCATAGTGTCGCAAGACGGCTGCGGGCTCGATAATCACCTCGTAGCCGGCTTGGCGGGCGCGCAGGCAGAAATCCACGTCGTTGTAGTTGATCGCAAACGACTCATCAAAACCGCCTAGCTCTTCAAAAACCGTCTTTCGGACGGCCAGGCAGGCGCCGGTCACTGCGGAGACATTTCGCGTGAATGGCAGCCAGTTCCAATGCTCCGCGCCAAACGTATCGCGGTGGAGGTGTCCGGCGCCCTGCATGATCCCGACCGCCATTCCGGCGTGTTGGATCGCGCCGGATGGATACAGCAGTTTGGCGCCGACAGGCCCAACCTCTGGCCGGTTCGCATGTGCCAGCAGTTCACCAAGCCATTCCGGCGCCAGAGGTTCCACATCGTCATTGAGAAAAACCAGGGCTTCGCCGCCCGCGCGTTTCGCTGCCAGATTGTTCATAACGGCGAAATGAAAGGGGCCCGCATAGGGAATTCGCAGACAGCCCAGACCGCGTAGCAACCTGTCCATCTCCGCCGTGTTTCCGATTCGATGCTGCACCACAACAAGTTCGAAATTCGCGTATGAGGTGGTTCTTCGTATGGATTTGAGACACCGGGCGAGCAGCCTGGGGTTACGCGAGCAGATCACGATGCTGGCTTTTAGGGACGCCGGCACTGGCCACCGAACCCGGTAGGTATTTGGAGTGGAGCCAGGTACCACCACCGCGCGCCCATCTGTCCTTTGTACCGACTCGGAAAGAGCCCTCAGCCCAGCCTCGTCGGTGAATGGTTTCGCCGACGCCCGGAAAGCCGTAGAATCGGGATGCCGGCGCCAGTGATACAACACTCGGGGGATGTGCCGAACGGATCGAGACCGCTCGGTCACCCGCAGGGCCAGATCGTAATCCTGGCTGCCATCACATGAACTGCGCAGCCACCCAATTTCCTGCAGCCTCTCTTTCCGGACCACCAAAAAATGACCCATGTACATGCAGCAACGAAGCAGGTCGGGAGAAAAAGCGGGTTTGAAAATGGGCTGTACCCGGTGCCCGTCGCTGGTCAGGTAATCCTCGTCGCTGTATAGCAGATCGGCGGGTTTCTCCTGGAGCGCCTCCGCGAAACAATAGAGTGCCTCCGGCGCAAGCACGTCGTCCTGATCCAGGAAACCGACATATTCGCCTTCGGCCGATTCACCGGCGCGGTTGCTGGCTCCCGAGATGCCGAGTTGTTTCGGGCAACGGGTAAAGACAATACGACGGTCGGAGCCCGCCAGGGCGCAAAAATACTCCTGCACCCAAGTTCCGCTCGAGCCATCGTCGCAAACGCACAATTGCCAGTCGCCGTAGGTCTGCTTCCTGACCGACTCTACTGCCGCCTGCAGCCAATCCTGCCTGGGATTTTGCACGGGCAGTATGATGCTGATGAGCGGCCGGCGCTGGAGTACCCGCGCCACCACCGGTCGTTCCAGTTCCATCCAGAGCCGGTAGCGCTCGGCAGCAGCCTCGGGCCTCACCAGCTTCATATAAAGAGGATGCAGCGGCGAGCGCAGAAGCAGTTGTCCGAAGCGCCCTTTCCAGTCCAGCAGGAAGCGCCCGGGAAGGCGCAGGACATGGAAGAACCGGCTGTTCTCGATCGCCTGAAGTCGGATTTCGAGATCCCTGTCGTGGCGGAGCAACGTGTTGTGGTCCGTGTCGCTCCGTTTCAGGGCTTCCGCGATCAGCGAAGCCATGGCTAGCAGTTCCTGCCGGGAAACGGCCGGACCACCTTCTTTCAGAAGCTGTTGCAGGTCTTCGAGCTGTTTGTGCAACTGTTCGTCTTGCCGGTTCACCGTTCCTCTTCAACTGCAAGGCGCGGGCGATGCCGCGCCCGAAACCAACTAAAGCAATTGTACCGATTCGCCG
>PLZX01000188.1:0-4698 GCA_003152325.1 Bryobacterales bacterium
TTCTCGCGGGCTTTCGAGAGAGAGGCGGATTACCTGGGATTGCAGTATATGTACAAGGCGGGTTACGATCCGACGGCGTTTGTAGATTTCTTTGAGAAGATCGAATCGCTCGAAAAGAAGAAGCCCGGAAGCATTTCCAAGGTCTTCTCGACGCATCCGATGACCGACGATCGCATCAAGACCTCGCAGAATGAGATCCAGACGATTCTCGCGCCAAAACCGGAGTACGTGGTGAACACGTCGGAATTCAACGACGTTAAGGGGCGGCTGAACATGCTGCACAACCGCCGCAAGGTGACGCAGGACGACCCCAACCGTCCGAAGTTGCGCCGCGCGCCGGGCAGCGGCACTGGACCCGTGGACGCCAACGACGACGGCACCAAGCCGAAACCCGATGCGGACGATCGGCCCACCCTGAAACGCCGGGATGCCGGCGGGGGCGGCGGGCTGTAGGGCAGGCCTCCTGGCCTGTCTTCTTGGCGGATTACCAACGGCACCCCACTTGTTCAGTAAACGAAGCCGAGCCGCTTGAGTGCGGCGGCTGGTTCCGAACCTTCGAATTGCGTGAGTAAGGCTTTCTGGCGGCCGTTGAGAAGGGCCACTCCGGAAGGATAGCCGGAGAAGCCGAACACCTGCTTCAACTCCGCGAAATCGCTCGACACGTTCGCCTTGAGGCCGGTCATTTGCAGGAATTGGACGGAGTACTGCGGCTCTTCCACCGGAATGGCTACCACGCGCGTATCGCCCCAATCGAGTTGCGACATGCTCTTGCCGGCGTCGATGCAGTGGCGGCATTCGGGATTGAAGAAGAAGAGGAAGATGCGCCCATGCTGCAGCGAGTAGGGCCGGCCATCGACGGTGATGGCGGCCGGCGCGCGGGTGCCGGTTTGATGAGCCGCGTCCACGCCATAGGAGACCCCCGCGAAGACCGCGACGGCCGCGAAGATCAGCGCTGCCGTGCGTGGGCTGGCGGGAGGCTTGGACCATAAGCCCGCGGCGGCGGTGAGCAGCAGCAGGAGGCCGTCGCCGATGAAGAAGCCGGGGCCCACCACACGCTTGATCCACGGGAAGCAACTGCAATCGGCGCCGCGAAGAGCGGCGTAGTGGATCGCAAACCAGCCCAGAAACGCCAGCAACAGCAACCCCGTGAGAATCGCGCCCCAGCGGCGAAAACGCGGCACCAGCACAAACACGCCGCTCACGGTTTCCACAATGCCGAATGCCACGGCCGCAGTGAGGCTCCACGATTCCGGCACCAGGGCTTGCGACATCCGCATGGCGGCGCTCTGGGGATCGGTGATCTTCCAGAGGCCCGAGGCTAGAAACAGAACCGACAACGCGATGGCGGCTATCCAGGCGAATGCTGTCTTCCAGCCGGCCGGCTCAAGCGGGCGCAAGCGAAGCGAGCCCCCCCAGCGGCTGTGCCATACTGTCGATCATGAGCCCTATTGTAGTCCTTCAGGCGGGCGCAGGGCCCGGTCGCCGCCCATGATGCTCTTCGCATGGATGCTTCTGCTGACGGCATCGACGCGCGGCGAACTGGCGGATGANNTGGCCCTGATGCGCCGCGAAGACCTCGAGCGGATGCGGGACGACCTGCCGCACGGCCACCTCGCCGAGACGCCGCTGGGAAAGTCCGGTCAACTCACCGATGCGTTTCGCCGCCGCGGCGACTATGCCGTGGTGCTGGACAATCGCGACGGCGCAGGGGCTACCACCGTGCATCTGCGCGTGTGGCTGGATTTCGGCGGGCGCCGCGGTCCGGAGGTTACTGAACTCGCTCCCGAGCGCCAGTTCGTGGTGGTGGCCGTCAGCCTGGCGGTCTTCTTCGGAATCGTGACCTATTCCAGCCGGCGCTTGTGGCGTGCGGTCAAGCGCTAGCGCCGTCGCGACGGGGTCGTCATGCAACGAGCAAACTTCTTGCCTGCTATGAAACTCGCCTGCCGGCCCTGGCTGCTAGCCCTGATGCTGTGCACCGCGCCGCATCCGCTCCGCTCGCAACCACCCGTAGTGCCGGAATGGGCACAGCCCGGTTCCGCCACGCACGTCCAGGTAGCGCCACCGGCGGACTTTCACAGGCCCAGCCGGAATTTCGACACGCCGATCGGCATATTTGAGGGCCAGTCCGACATTGGAAGCGCGCTGGTGCCGGGCGCCGCCAGTTACGATGCCGGCACCAAGCGGTACACCATCAACTCCGCCGGCTACAACATCTGGTACACGCGCGATGAGTTCCGTTATCTCTGGAAAAAGATGTACGGCGACGTTTCCCTCGCGGCCGACATCACGTACCCGGACCCGAACGGCTACGGCGACCGCAAGGCAGTCCTGGTCATTCGCCAGGACCTCGATGACGATTCCAAGGAGGCCATCGCCGCCTTGCACGGTCTCGGCATGATCCACCTGGCGCAGCGTCCTGAGAAGGGCGTCTGCGTCAAGGACATGGAGTATCGCATCGGGGGTCGCGGGCGTCCCGGCGGCGAGAGCCCTGACAGCCTCGTCGGCGTCGTGGCCCAGCGCATCGGCATCGAAAAGCACGGCGACTCCTTCGCGCTTTTCGTCAGCCTGGAAGGCGAACCGATGCACCAGTTCGGCCCACCCATCACCCTGCGCATCGACGGGCCTTTCTACGTGGGCACTGGCTTCTGCTCGCACCTGCCGGACAAGTCCGATACTGCTGTGCTCTCCAATGTGGTTCTCGCGAACTCCGCCGGCAAGGTCCACTAGAGCGGCACGAAGTCGCAACGCCGGCGTTTATGGCGCGCCGTCAAGCGCTGAATCCTCTCCGGCAATCTCAAGCCTGGAAGGCTTCCTCTGCCGCCTCGATGGTTTTCGCGATGTCTTCTTCCGTGTGCGCGGCCGAAACAAAGGCGGCTTCGAATTGCGACGGCGCCAGGTAGATGCCGCGTTCCAGCATGGCGCGGAAGAAGCGGCCGAAACGCGCCGTGTCGCTGCGTTTGGCGGATTCCCAATCGGTCACCGGACCGTCGGTGAAGAAGAATGTGAACATGGAGCCGACGCGATTCACCGTGACGCCCGCGGGCGCGGCTGCACATAGCGCGGCGGCGCGGGCTTCCAACTGATCGTAGATTTCGGGATGCGCCTTCAGGTGGCGCAACATGGCGAGGCCGGCGGCTACCGCCAGCGGATTTCCAGAGAGCGTTCCAGCCTGGTAAACCGGACCGGCGGGCGCCACCTTGTTCATAATGTCCTTGCGCCCGCCGTATGCGCCCACGGGCAAGCCGCCGCCGATCACTTTGCCGAGCGTGGTCAGGTCCGGCTTCACGCCATAGAGCTGTTGCGCGCCACCGAATGCCACGCGGAAGCCGGTCATCACTTCGTCGATGATCAGTAGCGCGCCGTGGCGTTCGGTCACCTCGCGCAGCATCTGCAAGTAGCCGGGCAGGGGAGGCACGCAGCCCATATTGCCCACCACCGGCTCTACGATCACCGCGGCGATGCGGTCGCCATGCGTCCGAAAGGCCTCTTCCACCGCTTCGGGCGAGTTGTACGGCAGCGCGATCGTGGTATCGCAGAAGGCTTTCGGCACGCCTTGTGTATCGGCGATGCCGAGCGTGGCCATGCCAGAGCCGGCTTTCACCAGCAGCGAATCCACGTGGCCGTGGTAGCAGCCTTCGAACTTGACGATGAGGTCGCGCCCGGTGAAGCCGCGCGNNGTGGGCGCTCCAAAACTGGTGCCGATGGTGAGCGCCCGTTCGAGCGCCGCGAGAATCTCCGGATGGCGGTGGCCCAGCAGCAACGGCCCCCAGGAGCCGACATAATCGATGTACTCGTTGCCGTCGGCGTCGAAGATGTGGGAGCCTTGGCCGCGTGCGATGAATACGGGGTTACCCCCCACGCTGCGAAAGGCGCGTACGGGAGAATTGACGCCGCCGGGAATCGTCTCTTGGGCGCGGCGAAAGAGTTGTTCGGATTTGGAATGATTCATGCTTCGTCTTTGCGGGGAACCATGCGGCTGAAGCCGAAGCTCATGCCGATGTCGTAGAGGCTGCCGTTGAGATTGCGCAGAAGACGGCGTTTGAGCCCGGAATACGGCTGCTTGCCGGAGAAGAGATCCTGGATGATCTCGGAGAATCGCGGGCTGTGGCGCGTGAATTGCACCATGCGCGCCGGAACCGAGCCGAACAGAAAGCGGCCCAGGAAGACGCGGCCGGCCAGGCGCGAACCGAATTCGAGATCGGTCGCGAAATCGCGCTTCAGCAAGTCGCGGTACGCATCGGGCTTAGCCGCCGGTGCGGTTTCCGCGAGAAGCGTACGGGCGGCCAGATCCGCGGACCGCATGGCGTAGTAGAGGCCCTCGCCGGTAATCGGATCCACCAGCCCGGCTGCATCTCCCACCGCCATCCAGCCTTCACCCGAGACCCGGTTGTTGCGCCATGACCTGGTGGCGAGCGAGGGAAGCAGGTGGCTGTAGAAAGTAGCCCCTTTCCACGACAGGCTGTGTTCGGCCATGTATAACTCCAGACGCCGCCGCAGCGAACCGGCCGCTTCGCCCTTGCCGCAGATGCCCACCGAAAGATGGCCGCAGCGCGGGAAGACCCAGATGTAGCCTTCCAGGTGGGGGAGGAACTGAATGTCGATGCGGTTCTGGTCGCCCGGGACGTAGTAGCCGAGGGCTGACATGGTGTCGTCGGAGCGCAGTTCGGTGCCGACGTTGCGCAGCGGGTTGCGCGCGCC
>PLZX01000188.1:4727-5412 GCA_003152325.1 Bryobacterales bacterium
CAGCCGCTTGGGCGTGTCGTTATCGATCAGGAATGGGTACTGGGTGTATGCCTTGTGGGTTAGGCCGCCGCCGCATGGCTTTTCCCACGCCAGCTTTTCATCGAAGACCTGCACCGCCAGACCGGCGGAGGCCAGTTGCGCCGCGGCGAATGATCCCGCCGGACCGCCTCCCAGTATGGCGACACGCTTCATGAGCCCTCACTTCTTCTTGGCGGGCGGCAGGTCATTCGGTGACGGCATCGCTGCTCCGCCGTGCGGATTCGCCGCGCCCGGCATCGCGTCCGGCATGGCACCCCCGCCGTGCGGGTTGGCTCCAGGAGCCGCCTCCTTGCCATGTGCGTCACCGCTGGTGTCGCGCCCCGTCACTACCCATTTCTTGTCTTGCTGTTCCAGCAGGTACTTAAAACTCATGGGCATTCCGCCGGTGACGCCCTTCGCGGTCACGGAAACCTGGGCGCTCGCCTTATTGCCGTTGAACTGCACCGATGACACGGTGACGTCCATGGTATTGAGGTTAAATCCACTCTTTGTAAGGTGGTCGGTGACGCCCTGGCGCACCGCCTCGTTGGTTTGAATGCCGTGCTGACACGCGGCAAGGCACAGAATCAAGAGCAAAACGGAAGCAAATCGCACCCCTCGATTATAACCGGGTACGGGCCGAAACAAAGCCGGGCACGGCGCCGCC
>PLZX01000048.1 GCA_003152325.1 Bryobacterales bacterium
CGGGCGAAGACGTCGCCGGATTGGGGGTCTTGAGGGTGAGGCTCTGCGCCGCGATCTGCGGCACGTAGCTGCGGGCCACAATCACCTTGCTGTTGGTGAAGTTGGTGCAGTCGCTCGGCACATTGCACTTCGGGAAGCCCGCCGGCGCGGTCAGGCTGGAATCCTGAAAAGCCGGATGCGTCTGGTCGATTCCGGTATCCAGAATCGCAATCTTGATTCCCTTGCCGGCGTTCGATTGTCCGCCGATGCCGGGCTGGTTCCACGCCGCCGGCGCGTTAGCGAGCGCCGTGGCTTTGTTGAGGCTCTTCTTCATGGCGCGTTCCGGCATCACGCCGATGACCCCGGGCAGCGCCCGGATCTCCGCCAGCCGGTCCGGCCCCGTGGCCACAAAAACGGCGTTCAACAGCGTGTTCACCGAGCCCGTCACGCGGATGTTCCGGCCCGCCAATTCCGCCATCAAAGACTGCTGGCGCGCCACGATTTGGCGCTGATAGCCGACCGCTGCGACAGTCGACATGGTTTCCCTCTCGGGATAGCGCGCGGAAACCGGCGGGTCCTGCAGAAAGACGATATAGCGGTTGGGAACGAATTCCGGCGCGGCGAGCTTCACCGGGCGCTTGCGCGCTGGCTGCCCAAACCCCGGGTAAGTGCACAAAACAAAGAAGAAAAGGGCGCAACTCAGTGCGCGGCGGATGGAGCCGATGGACATGTTCATGGGACGTACAAAAAGCTTATCAGGTTTCCGTGGAGCTTCGGCGGTGGGGCGCCCTATCCCCCCGTGTGCTATTCCTAGACTGAATGGACCGTATCGGACGGTACAAGATCGTAAGGGAGCTTGGACGCGGGGCCATGGGCGTGGTCTATCACGCCATCGACCCCAATATCGGCCGGCCGGTCGCCATCAAGACCATCAATCTCGGCGCTGTCCCCAAGGCCGAAGACCAGGAACGCATGCGCGAGCGCCTCTTCCGCGAGGCTCGTTCGGCCGGCATTCTGTCGCATCCCGGCATCGTCACCATCTACGACGTGGAACAGCAGGGCGATCTGGCCTATATCGCCATGGAATACGTGGATGGTCCGACGCTCGACCAGCTTCTCTCCCAGCCCGACGCGCTCGCGCCGGAGCGCATGTTCAGCATCTTCGGGCAGACCGCCGTGGCTCTCGATTACGCGCACGGCAAGGGCATCGTGCACCGCGACATCAAACCGGCCAACATCATGATCGCCAAGGACGGCACGGCCAAGATCGCGGATTTCGGCATCGCCAAGATCACCGCCTCCGAGCAGTTCACTATGACCGGTTCGATCGTCGGCACGCCCCATTACATGTCACCGGAGCAGGTGCAGGGCCAAATCGTGGATGGCCGCTCGGACCAGTTCTCCCTGGCAGTGATTGCCTATGAAGTCCTCACCGGCGAAAAGCCTTATACCGGCGAGCACCTGACGACGGTGGTCTATAAGATTGTGGCGGAAGAGCCGCCCGCGCCGCGCCGCATCAACCCCAGCCTCGCCGGACCCATCGAGGGCGTTCTTCGCAAGGGGCTCGCTAAGAGGCCCGATGCGCGCTTTCGCACGTGCCAGGAATTCGCGGAAGCTCTGGAGGCTGCCTGCGCTTCGAGCAAGAACTGGCATGCCTTGCCGCGCGGAGGCAGTCTCAATGCAACCACTGTCGGACCGGCGCAAGCGATGAGCGCTGTAGCCCTGCCGCCGCCGCGACGCGCAGCGCGCCGGGAATCCACCGGCACCAGTGAGACGCGCGGCGATCGGAAATCCGGCTTTCTGCCGTTTCTGATGGCCACGCTGGTGGCCGCCGGCTTGCTCGCGATTGTCGGCTGGGAAACCAAGCCGTGGCGCGGTCTCATCCACCCGGACGTGCCCAAGCAAACCGAGTCTCAGCCGCCGCAGCGACAGCCGCAGCCGCAACCGGAGACGCCGTCGCCGCCACCGGCTACCCAAACAACCGACGCAAAACCCAGTCCCATGCCGGCTGCCGAGGTAACGCCTCCCAAGGAAGAGCCCGTCACACCGCCGGCGTCGAAGAAGGACACTCACGTTGCGCCGCCCCCGCGCCGCGTTCCGCCGGTTCGCGCGGTGTTGCCTCAACCGATCATGGTGATCAGCAGCCCGGGAGGCGCCATCGCCACGCTCGATCGCCAAGCCGATACCGCCTGCACCACGCCCTGCTCCATGGAAGCCGCGCCCGGCCGTCACACCATCGGAATCGCCAAGCAGGGATACGATGTCGAGAGGCGCGATGTGGAAGTGGGCTCAAGTCCCGTGGAACTGCCCGCGGTGGTGCTGCGCGCCGTGCAGGGAACCCTCATGCTCACCAGCCAGCCGGAGGGCGCCGCCGTACTGGTGAACGGCAAGCGCTATACGCAGTCCACGCCTGCCCAGATCAACCTGGCGCCCGGCACCTACAGCATCACGGTGGAATGGAAAGACGGCAANNCCGCAGGCAGCAGGACCGGGGGCGCCCAGTTGCGGCGTTCCACAATGGTCTGCGGCTCGTAGGTTTGGCCTTGCGCCAAGCGCCGCTCTTCGCGGCGCGCCGACCATGCCAGCACCGGACCCACCACCAGAGTGGCCACGCGGCTCATCAGTCCAAACTCCCGGCCCACTTCCTTTCGCAGCGCGCGAATCTTTTCGCTCACCGCGGGATTGGTCGGGCGCAAGTGCTTCTCCATGGCCCACAGTGCGGCCGCATAACCATCCTTGAGCGAGCGCGCTTCCCAGGCGAAGCGGGCGCGCACCCGGGTATCGGGGTCGTTCTTGTAGCGCAGCCAGCCGTTGAAGGTGGTGCGGCAAATGCGATAGATGCTGGGACCGTTGCGTTCGAAATCGCGGCGGAAGGCCTCGTCCAGAAACTTCTTGGAGTCTTCGCGCGAGATGGCGGCATGCTGAAAGTTGAACGCATGCTGCCCGTGGATATCGGCCAGGTTGACGCCATCCAGCATGCGGCCCTGCTCCGACATCTCCTTGAAGAGTGGCGTGCCGGGCACCGGTGTGTAGAGCATGAACTGGTGGAAATCCGTGTCGTGCGCCACGGCATGCTCAATCTCTTCGTGGATGTTTTCCGGGGTGTGGTGCTCGAGGCCAATGATGGTGGAGCCAAGCAGTTTGATGCCGTGTTGCCGCAGTTCGCGAGTGAGCGAGAGGGTGTCGGAGTCCTTCAGCTTGATGTAGGAGGAACGGGGAGATTCCAGGCCCATCCAGATCCACGAGACGCCCAGCTCCACCAGTTCGCGCATGGTGTACTGGTTGATGGCGTTGGCGGATGAGAAGACGTAAAGCGACCAGGACTTGTGGCCGGCCTTCATGTGTGTGAGCAGTTCCATGGCCCGCCGCTTGTGCAGCAGGAAGTTCTCATCCATCATGAAGAACGACCGGACGTTCAGCTTCTCTTCCATCTCCGACATCACGGCGAAAAGTTCCGCTCCCGTGTCGTAGAAGTTCAGATACTTTCCCTTGCCGCCGAAGAAGGCCGAGGTGGTGCAGAAGTTGCAGCCCATCGGACAGCCCACCGACGGAATGATGGTGGCCGCCGTATTTCCCTTGTTTTGCGGCAGCGGCATTCCCATAGTTCTGCCGCCGAAACCGGAAACGATCTGCGGATGCTTGATGGGCGCTGTCGCGTCTTCGCCCAGGAAGTTGCGCATCCAGGAGATGCCGTCGCCGCGCACGATTTGATCGGCATCCACCATGGTCTCGATGCCCGGAGTGGCCGCCACGTGTCCGCCGATCACGATGGTTGCTTTCGGCGCCAGGCGCCGGATGGTCTTGCACATCTCCCGCACCTTGCCGATATTCACGATGATCGAGGAGATGCCCACGATATCGTAATCGTTGGCCGCCAGTTCGGCTTCGAAGGCCGGGCGGGTGGGGAAATCAAGCACCGTTGTGGGGGCGGAAATATTCTGCTGGATCATCAGGATGCCCCACGAGCGGTGGAACATGCGCAGTGAAAACGGCCCTTGCTCGCGCGTCACCTGATTGTGGTACAGCTCCATCGGGTTGATTTTACGGCTCCCGAATTCATCGTCCTGGGCATAAGGCCCAAAAACGGAAGTGAGCAGGATTCGGGCTTTGGAGCCCTTCGGGTGGGTTTCCATATAATCGAGTTTCAGTGCTGAAAATATTATAACTACCGGCGCCGGCGGCTTTGTGTAATATCTCTGTAAGGCTGTGGTGGCCTGCCCATGAGATCCATCCTGTTCGTAATATGCGGTTTGTTTACCTTTGTATACAGCCCGGCCGCGCAAACTTTGGAGGTGTCCCCGGCGCGCGTGCTGGCCGATGAAGGGACCGTCATCCGCGCTGGCGGCCTCGAGCCCAACGAACACGTGGTCATCCGCGCCGAGCTAACCGATGGAGCCGGCGCGCGCTGGGCAGCCCAGGCCGAGTTCGTGGCCGGGGCCGGCGGAGCCGTGGATGCATCCCGGCAACCTCCTGTTTCCGGTTCCTATAAAGAGGTATCGCCCATGGGGCTGATCTGGTCCATGCTGCCGGTTTTGAAGAGCGTGCAGAACTACACGGCCATTCGCGATCTGGGCCCGCAACCCATCGAGTTCCACCTGCTGCGCAAGAACCAACCGGTGGCGAGCGCGCAATTGGAACAGGTAACGCTGGCCGAGGGCGTGCGCCGTTTGGCGGTGAGTGAGGACGGGCTGCGCGGCGTTTTTTTCGTGCCACCCGGCAGCGAGCGCCATCGGGCGGTGCTGGTGGTGGGCGGATCGGAAGGCGGCTTGCCCAGCCGCCGGGCTGCGTGGCTGGCCTCCCACGGATACGCCGCTCTGGCGCTGGCCTACTTCCGCTACCAGGATCTGCCGGCGCAACTGGAAGCGATTCCCCTGGAATACTTCCAGCGGGCGTTCACCTGGATGGCGCAGCGTCCCGAGATTTCCGGCGACCGCTTTGCCGTGATGGGGGGCTCGCGCGGCGGCGAACTCGCATTGCTGCTCGGCTCCCTGTTCCCGCACATTTCCGCGGTGGTGGCTTACGTCCCCTCCAACGTGCGTGTCGCAGCCTGCTGCCGCAACAGTGGCGGACCCGCGTGGACCTGGGGCGGCCGTGCCCTGCCCTACGCGATTCCCGGCGGCCGTCGGCTTCCTGAGGTGCTGGCGCGGGCTGCCATCGAAGTGGAAAAAACCCAGGGGCCCATCCTCATGATCTCCGGCCAGGACGACCATGTGTGGCCCTCGTCAGAGATGGCTGACGACGTGGTGTCCCGCCTCAAGCATTCCCATTTCGCTTACAGTTTCGAGAACCTGAAGTATCCGCATGCCGGCCACTATACCGGCCGCCCCGACATTATTCCGGCCTGGCACGGCAGAGTCCGTAACCCCACATCCGGCAAGGAAGTCGACACGGGAGGGTCCCCTAAAGGCGACGCCGAATCCTCTCTCGATTCCATTCCCAAGGTCCTCGAATTCCTCAAGCGGGCGCTCCCATGAAACGCCGCTGGCCCGCGCCGGCGGCCTTCCTGGCGATATGGTTCCTCGCCGCGGCGGCACTGGCGCAACGCGGCGGCTTNNGCCGGCATGGGCGAGGGATGGTGGGTGGTGGATTGGCCCGCCGCCGACAACCACTTCACCGCAGGCGTCCAGCGCCTCACGCGCATCGACACCGGCGACCCCCGCCACTTCCGCCTCACCGACCAACACTTGTTCGACTATCCCTGGATTTACTGCACCCAGACCGGCTTCTGGGATCTCAGCGACCTCGAAATCGCCCGGCTCCGCGAATTCCTGCTGCGCGGCGGCTACCTGGTGACCGATGACTTCTGGGGCCCCGACCGCACGCAGTGGAACGTTTTCAGCAGCACCATGGGCCGCGTTCTACCCGGCCAGCCCATCGCCGATATCGCGCTTTCCGACCCGGTGATGCACGTGCTCTACGACATCGAAGAAAAGGATCTGACCTTCATTCCCGGCTCGCGCCACCTACGCCGCGGCTACGACGGCAGCGTCACGGTGGTCCAACCCGCGGGCACGCAACCCGCCTGGCGCGCCATGGAAGACGGCAAGGGCCACATGGTGGTGGCGGCCAACTACAACACCGACGTGGGCGACGCCTGGGAATTCGCCGACGTCCCCTACTACCCCGAGAAGATGACCGCCCTGGCCTACCGCTACGGCATCAACTACGTGGTCTACGCCATGACTCACTGAAAAAGTTGCGATTATTGAGGTGAGTCAGCTCCAGTTGCCGATCATCTGACCTAAAGGATTTCAGGGCGCCGCTCAATGCGGGTACCCCAGAAGGCCAATCACTTTCTGGAACCGCGGCTCGGACCGCAGCGGGTCAAGCCGCCGCGCGTCCCGCGGCCGCCCGCACCGGGCGTAGACGTAGGCATGGGTCTCGCCCGGCGGCGCGCCGGACTCCTCCATGCGCTGAAGCTCCAATATGGCATCGCCGCAGCGTCCCAGTTCGACGTACGTCTCGGCCAGCCGCGCCCTGGCCGATTGCGAAGCGGGATTCACCTCGAGCCTCTTGCGGCATTCCGCGGCCGCCTCCTCATACCGCCGGGCCATGAAGAATGTCCGGTCGGCGTGGTGCTGCTCGCAGCGCAGGCGTGAGCGTCAGCTAGCGGTTTCTCTTTCCTACTGCCCCGCCCTCAACCACCTATTTATAATCCCCGCCTGCGCGGTGGTGACTCCTGCCATCGGTGACAGCTTGTAAGTCTTCTTGACGTTCCCCACGAGGGTTGCCTCTATCTCCTGCTCAGACCCGCCCCGCGAGATCCGCAACTTGATCTTGTCCCCGGCTTTCTTTGCCGTCAGCGCATCGTTCAACACCACCGCCGTAGGAGCCGCTACCCCATCCACTTCCAGAATCTGGTCCGCGGCCTTCAGTCCCGCCGCTTCCGCCGGCGATCCCGCCGCCACATCCGTCACCGCCAACCGCGTCATCGGCGCGCCCCCGCGGCCTCGTCCGCCGCCACCGCCGCCACCCCCGCCGCGCGCCGCGCCGCGTCCGACACCCACAGGCATCGCGCTCGGAAGCAGTTCCTGCGTATGTGTATCCACCCCCAGGTACGCCCCCGGCGCGTCCGCCGCGGTCGAGTCCAGGTTCAGCCCCGCCAGTGCGAAATACTTTGCGTAGCTCACTTCCTTGGTGGTGGCCGCGTACTCGAACACCTCCGCCAGGTCACCGCCCGCCGCGCTCTCGCACTCCTGCCGGAATTCGGCGTCGGTGAATCCCCGCTTCTTCTCCAAATAGTATTTCTTGTACAGCCCTCGCATCACATCGTCGAGCGACTCTTGATTCTTGCTGCCGTCGCGGATCTTCAAATCCAGCATGGCGCCCAACATCGCCCCGTTGTTGTAATAGGAGATCGTCGTATTCCGATCCCCTCCGATCCCCGACCCCGTGCCCCACGTGTTCCAGCTCGATTCCGTCGCCGACTGGTAATGGTGTCCCGATGCATTCTCGAACGTACCGATCGCCGCCGCCAACTTGTCCAGATACTGCTGCTTCGTCATCAACCCCGCCCGCACCAGCACCAGGTCTTCGTAATACACCGACAGTCCTTCCGACACCCACAGCATATTCGTAAGGTTTTCCTGGTCGTAATCGAACGGCCCTAGGGCGATCGGCCGTATCCGCTTCACGTTGAAGTTATGAAAGTACTCATGGCAGATGAAGCTCAGCCAACGAAGGTACCCGGTCGGCGTGCTGATACTGTTGCCGTCGAACTGATTCGACGACGAGTTCGCATGCTCGATCCCGCCGCCCCCGCGCCCCATCATGAGGAAGGTGTAGTGCTGATACGGTACGTCACCGATCAACTGCGTGGCCGCCGTCACCATGGCCTTCAGGTCCGCCACCATCTTCGGCCGGTCCACGTCTTCCTTCACGTTCTCGATGGCCACGTAGTGCGGCACGCCCTTCACCGCGAACTGCAAATACTCCTGATTGCCCATCAGGATCGGGCAATCGTACAGCATGTCGAAATTCGCCGCCGTGAACGTGCCCGGCTTGCCTTTCACCGGCTCGAGGCCGGTCGAGATTTGCTTCCAGATGGTAGGCAGTTGAATGGCTACGGTCACGGCATGCTGCAGCTCGCCCGCTACGTGTACGAAGACTCCCGACGGCGAAAGGTACGCGCGGTCTTCGCCCACATACGTGTTCGCCGCGAACGAAGTGGCGCCAAACACGTCGTAGTTCAGCACGATCTGGGGCGCGTTCGCCGCCGCCACCCGCCAGGTATTCTTCGCGGTCTTCTCAAACGGCAGCGCGTGCCCGGCGCCGTCCTCCACGCGGAAGTTCGATACGTAGCGCGAGTAATCGCCGATCCCGTAGTATCCCGGCGACCACGCCGGCATTTTGAAATCCTGCAATTCGCCCTTCAGCCCTTCGCAGCGAAAAGTCACATGCAGCGTATGGGTGGCCGGCTGCGGCATGGAAACCGTAAACGCCATGGAATCCGGCGCGGCATTCGCCCGCCCCGCCGTAGCCGCGGCAGCCAGCACGAAAATCAGAAAACTTCGACGTCGCATCACGTGGGGAGTCTACCACGGCGCGCACTTCTGCCAAGCCTCCTCAGCAGCCGGCGCGGCGTTGGCATATACTTTCTCTAACGAGTGCACCAGAGGAGGGTAAGCTGTGCCAGCAGTCAAGTTCACTTTGAACGGCAAACCGCAGTCCGTGGATGCCGTTTCCGCCATGCCGCTGCTTTGGGTTCTGCGCGATACGCTCGGCATGACCGGCACCAAGTTCGGGTGCGGCATGTCGCTGTGCGGCGCTTGCACCGTCCACATCGACGGCCAACCCGTGCGATCGTGCGTGACTCCCATTTCGGCCGTCGCCGGTAAGAGGATCACTACTATCGAGGGCCTTTCGCCCGATCGCAGCCATCCTATCCAGCGCGCCTGGATTGAGGAAGACGTTCCGCAGTGCGGCTACTGCCAGTCCGGCCAGATCATGACCGCCGCGGCACTGCTTTCCAAAACCTCGAGCCCCACCGATGCCGATATCGACGAAGCCATGCGCAACAACATCTGCCGCTGCGGGACTTACGAAGAAATACGCCGCGCCATACACCGCGCAGCCGATATCCAACGCGCCGCGGGAGGTGCCCGATGAACGCCGCCCTCAATCGCCGCAACTTCCTCCGCACCAGCGCCGCCGCGGCCGGCGGGCTGCTGGTGGGCTTCTACATTCCCGAACGCACTAAGGCCGCCGCAGGCATTCTCACCGATTCCAAGCTCAACGCCTGGGTCCACGTCGGTTCCGATGACAAGGTGACGCTCTTCATCCACAAGGCCGAAATGGGCCAGGGCACCGTCACGTCGCTCTCCATGTTGCTCGCCGAAGAGCTCGAATGCGATTGGGCTAAGATCCACACCGAGTTCCCCGGCGTCAGCCGCGAGTACGGCCAGAGCCAGGGCGTAGTCGGCAGCCAGAGCATCCGCTCTTCGTGGAACACACTGCGCCAGGCCGGCGCCGGCGCGCGCGAAATGCTCATCCAGGCCGCTGCGCAGCAGTGGGGCGTCGATAAATCGCAGTGCCGCGCCGAATACAGCACCGTCATCAACACCGCCTCCAACGCGCGCCTCAGCTATGGCAGCCTCGCCGACGCCGCCTCCAGGCTTCCCATCCCCACCGGCGTCGCACTTAAGGACCCGCTACGGTTCAAGATCATCGGCAAGCCCACCAGGCGGCTCGATACTCCATCCAAGGTCGACGGCTCCGCGACGTTCGGCCTTGACGTCCGTTTGCCCGGGATGCTCTATGCCGTGATCGAGCGCTGCCCCGTCTTCGGAGGAAAAGTCGCAAGCTTCGACGCCACCAAAGCCAAAGCCGTGCCCGGAGTGAAGGACGTGGTGCAGGTTTCGAGCGGCGTCGCCGTGGTCGCCGAGAATACCTGGGCCGCCATGGAGGGCCGCCGCAAGCTCACCGTAAAGTTTGACGAAGGCGCGGTCGCCGCCTTCAGCACCCCCGGCATCACCAAGTCGTTCATCGACGCCGTCGAGCTAGGCGGAGGCGCGTCCCTGCGCAAGGACGGCGATTCGGTGGCCGCTCTCGCCGGCGCCGTCAAGAAACTCGATGCGGTCTATCAGACTCCGTACCTGGCGCACGCACCCATGGAGCCGCTCAACTGTACCGCCTGGGTGAAGCCCGATTCCTGCGAAATATGGGCCTCCACACAAGGCCAAAGCACCGCCCGCAATGTCGGCGCGCGCGTGACCGGCCTGCCGCCCGAAAAGGTCACGGTCTACACGGAATACATGGGCGGCGGTTTCGGCCGTCGCGCCCGGGAAGATTACATGGGCGAATCCGTCGAAATCTCCAAAGCCATCGGCGGACCCGTCAAACTCACCTGGACCCGCGAAGACGACATGCAACACGATGCCTATCGCCCCGCCTCTTACTGCAAATTCGCCGGCGGGCTGGACGCCGAAGGCTGGCCCTCCGTCTGGACTACCGCTATCGCCTGCACCATGTTTGGCGGCAACGGCACGGCGGTCGAAGGCATCCACAACGGCCCCTACACGCTGCCCAACATGCAGGTGGATTATCACAACGTCGATCCCGGCATTCCCGTGAGCTACTGGCGCTCGGTGGGCTATTCGCAGAACGTGTTCTTCGGTGAATCGTTCATCGACGAAATGGCGCACGCCGGCGGGAAAGATCCTGTCGAGCTGCGCCGCCGTCTGCTCGCCAAATCGCCGCGCATGCTGGTGGCTCTCGATCTGGCCGCCGCAAAAGCCGGTTGGGGCAAACCGCTTCCCGCCGGACACGCCCTCGGAGTCTCCGTCGCCAACAACATCGGCAGCAACACCGTGCAGATCGCCGAGGTCTCCGTGGTCGCAGGCAAACTCAAAATCCACCGCGTAGTTTGCGCCGTCGATTGCGGCCAGGTAGTGAACCCCGCCGGTGTGGCACAGCAGATCGAAAGCGGCATCACCTTCGGACTCTCCGCCGCGTTGAAGGGCGGCATCACCATCAAAAACGGCCGCGTCGAACAAAGCAACTTCTTCGACTACGACGTGGTCCGCATCGATGAGATGCCCAAAGTGGAGGTCCATCTCGTTCCCAGCAACGCAGCCCCGGGCGGCATCGGCGAAGCCAGCACGCCCGGCATCGCGCCCGCTGTTTGCAATGCCATCTTCGCCGCGACCGGCAAGCGCATCCGCAGCCTGCCGATTCGGGCGGCCGATTTGGCCTAGCTCAATACGGTTTACTGAAACCGAGGGCAGGCATCCCGACAGGCCCCCGGCTCGCCATTTCTGTGCCGCGGGCGGCACAAGTCCGACAAGCCGACGACGGGACCAAGTAACCTTCGCGAAGTGGCGCGTGATCCGCTCGCGGCGATCCTCAGTTCTCCGTCGGCTTCTGATCTGCCCGGTCGATTACCAGGAACTCCACTGGTGCCCTACGCGACTCGACCTTCAGCCCCAGCTCGCCCGAGATCAGATCCTGCATGAAGGACAGGAGTAGCTCTGCTTCGCTTGGACGCGGCTCGGACATCGCCCGCGCGCGCATGGCGTCGCGATATTTCTGGATATTGAACGTGAAATCGAAACGGCCCGTCAGGCCGGTCATATCCACCAGCGGAATACTGTTTGCGTCGTGGGACATGTTTTCGCAAAGTTCGGCTAGGGTCACGCCCTCAATGATCGTTCCCCGTACCGGGTCCTGGCGCGCCCCGCTGGGGCCGTCCGTCTTTTTCGAGGGCGTCATTTTGTGACCGCCCTTCGGGACGGTGAGCGCCAGCACGCCCACGTTACGGCTCTCGCGATGCGACGCGAAATGGAATCGCTCCGCCAGCAGGGTTTGCAGCAGGGGGCGCATCTCATCCTCAGACAACGGCTTTTCGGCCTTGGCGATGATGTCGAAGCGGTCGGAGTCGATCCACGACTGTCCGGCTATCTGCGACCACGGCAGGTTGTACGCCCAGGCGGCGATGACCCTCATGTTCAGATTGCGCATCGTCAGCGTGGCGCCTTTGACGTTCAGGTCGCGGTCTACAAATGGCTCTTGCCGATTGATTTTGACGCTGCCTACTTCAAACGCCGGTGCCGCCGGGTTCTGCGCGAGCGCAGAAGCGGCGAGCAGGGCAGAGACGGCGAACTTCCGCATACGGCGTGGCTCCTATGGAAAGAGAAACGTAAGATTGAGACCCGTTGTTCCCGAAATTAGCGGAAAATCATGCTGCGGGACCAAACCGTTTGCCGCGAGCTCTGCTGTTCAATACGGAAGTCTTTGCTGGTGCTGTAGTACGTTATCCTACGACCGTGCCCGTGGCGGACGGCCAGCGCCGTGTGAGTGAAATCGCGGAGGCCATCGCCTTTTTCCTCGCTTTGCTGGCTTACCTCTGGTTGCTGGCAATTCGCCTTCCGTGGTCGGGCGTACTGGTGCTCTTGGCTGTCGCCGTTTCGTGGCGCAGGCGCTCGCTGACGCCGAGATCGCTCGGCCTGGGATGGGACGACTTCCGCGCCTCGGGACAGCGTTGGGTTGTGGTCTGGATCGTTAGCGCTTCTCTGTTCCTAATTCTGGGCTACCGCAGCCTGTTCAGCTTGGCGGCCCTGACGCATGGTGCGGTATATTTCGCCTGGGCCGCGGCGCAACAGATCGTCTACCTGTCGATGACCTACCTGCCGCTGCGGGACAACCTCAAGAGCCGCAGGCTGGCGGCGGGGCTCGCCGGAGCCGCGTTTTCGATCATGCATTTTCCCAACCCGATACTGGTCCCGGCGACCTTCGTGTGGGGCGTCGCGTCAAGCCTGCTGTTCGAGCGTTGCCGCACGGTGTGGGGGCTGGCGCTTCTGCAAATGATGCTCTCGTCAACGCTCTTCTGGATCACGCCACGGGAGCTAAACCGCAATTTCCGAATCGGGCCGTATTACTACCGATTGCATTCGTCACAAGCCCCCGGCGGGACCTTCGCTCCGCCCATGTCCATCTGGATTGTATCCGAGTGGGCCGTCACCACCGACCGGGCGATCCATACGTTCGCTATGGCTGCACCCATTCTGACGCAAGACGTTACCGAGCATCTGGAGGCCGCGATCCAACTCTCCAACAGGCGCGTACACTTGCGGTTCCTGGACGAAGCGGAGTTGCTCCTCGCGTTCAATCTCCCTGCCGCGGCCGTACTGGTCGCTGGCGTTGTCCTGGAGTCGATCCTTGCCGGTCTCCGGGAACATACAGGATCCGGAAACCGGGAGCGGATGGAAAAATGGTTTGAATTGCGCAATAGTGTCGCGCACGCGCAGGCGCCCACCGTGACTTTAGACCATGCGAGAGAAATGGTTGAAGATGTCCGGCGACCCTTGACGCGGGAGATTCAGGTTGGCCCACGCCTTGCCCCACCAAAGGTGCCAGCCGAAGCCCCTCGGCAGGTTCGGGGAAAATACAAGTTTGTGCCCACGAGCACCGCCGAATTTATCCGAAGAAAGGCCGATGAGTTACGGCTGCGTTGGCCAACCGGCTCGGTGCCAGCCTCGTTACTGATCGGCACGAGTTCGAGCCTCTTCTTGCAGCCGGCATCTGCCAGATCGAATTCGTTCGCTGATGCCGGCGATATCTAGCGCAGGCTCGCCCCACCTGTTCTGATATGCTAATCCTACTGAGGAGGCATTCAGAGAGATGGTTCGTAACATTTGTATCGTGATGACGCTGGCGCTGGCGCTAGCTGTGGTGGGATTCGCGGCCGACATGCCGCAGGTCGGCCAACAGGCGCCGGCCGTGGCTCTGCCGTCCCAGGACGGCAAGGTGGTGGATCTCAAAAGTTTTCATGGGAAGTGGGTGGTGCTGTACTTCTATCCCAAAGACATGACGTCGGGCTGCACCATCGAGGCCCACAATTTCCAGCAGGACCTGTCCAAGTACGAACAACACAACGCGGTGATCGTGGGAGTCAGCGTGGACAACGCCGACAGCCACCAACAGTTCTGCACCAAGGAGAGCCTCACCTTCCGCCTGTTGGCCGATACCGACAAGAAGGTGGTAGACCAGTACGGATCTCTCGGGCAGAGCGGGATGGCCTCGCGCAACACGTTTCTGATTGACCCCAACGGGAAGATCGCGCAGGTGTGGACGAAAGTCAGCCCCGGCAAGCATAGCGAAGAAGTGCTAGCCGCATTGGCGGAAAAAGAGAAGTAGCGCCCGGCTGATCTCCGCGCATCGATTAGTTTGACGCTCAAATTATCTGAGTACGGTTTCGCCGTCTTCCCGACGTCCGTAAGGGTGCAGGCATGGGACTCCGGTCATACCTACCGGCGCCAATTGCGGCCTCGGGACCTGTTCAACCGGCAAATTGTTGTATGATAAAACCAAATGCAGATCGTGGACATCCGAGCCACCACGGTCACCGTGCCGCTGGAGGCGCCTCTGCGCCATGCCAACGGTTGTCACTGGGGCCGCTTCGTCCGAACCGTCGTCGAAGTTGAGACCGACAACGGTCTGGTGGGACTTGGTGAAATGGGTGGCGGCGGTGAATCGGCCGAAGCCGTTTTCCGCGCCATGAAGCAGTACCTGGTGGGCCACGATCCCGCGCGTCTTGAAGAGATGCGCTTCCTCATCGCGAATCCAACCGCCTCGCTCTACAATAACCGTACCCAGGTGCTGGCCGCGCTCGAATTCGCCTGCCTGGACATTCTCGGGCAAGCTTGGGGTGTGCCGGTCTCGGAAATCCTCGGCGGCCGCTTGCGGGACCGCGTCCCCTTCGCCGCCTACTGTTTTTTCCGCTATCCCGACCCGCGCACGGGCGATGGAGAAGTCCGCACCATCGACCAGGTGCTGGCCAACGCCGATTGCCTCAAACGGCGCTTCGGCTTCACCACCCACAAAATGAAAGCCGGCGTTTTCCCGCCGGATTACGAACTCGAGGCCTACCGCGCGCTGGCCGAAACATTTCCCAACGATTCCGTACGCTTCGACCCCAACGGCGTCTGGTCCACCGAGCAGGCCATCCGCTTCGGCCAGGCGATCGAGGGGCTGCGCAACGACTATCTGGAAGATCCTGTCTTTGGCTTGAACGGAATGCGCCGCACCCGCCAGATGGTGCGCGTGCCGCTCGCCACCAACACCGTAGTGGTCAACTTCGAGCAGTTGGCCGCCAATGCGCTCGATCCCGCGGTGGACGTCATCCTGCTCGACACCACGTTTTGGGGCGGCATCCGTGCGTGCGTGAAAGCCGCCGCGGTCTGCGAAACTTTCCAAACCGGCGTGGCCGTGCACTCTTCCGGCGAGCTCGGCATTCAGCTCTCGACCATGCTCCACTTGGGCGCCGTGATCCCCAATCTTTCTTTCGCCGCCGACGCCCACTATCACCATCTCAGAGACGATATCATTGAAGGCGGCTTGCTTCACTATGAAAGCGGTTGCATTCGCGTGCCCGAAGGCCCTGGGTTGGGTGTTCGGCTCAATCGCGAAAAACTCCGGGAGTATCACGAACTCTACCAGCGTCTCGGCGGGTATCCGTATGACCAGGATCCCGGCCGGCCGGGCTGGACTCCCATTATTCCGAACGACCGTTGGGCCGATCCCAACGATGGCCGACCCGTTGCGATTCCTTATTGAGAAAAGTCATGCTGCCGCACCAGTGGGAAACTTTTAAACGCGCCGCGCGTCTTGAAAAACTCGAGCGGATTCCGATGGCCCTCATCATCGATAGCCCGTGGATGCCCGGCTATCTGGGCATCCAGCACCTGGATTACTACCTCGACCCCGAAGTCTGGTTCCAGGCCAATCTCAACATCATGCGGGAGTTTCCCGACATCATCTTCGTCCCCTCCTGGTGGATGGAATACGGAATGGCCGCGGAGCCATCGGTCCTGGGCGCGAAAATCAAGTTCTGGCAGGACAACACTCCCAGCGAATACCACACCCTCTATCGTCTCGAAGACCTCGACCAGTTCCCGGAGTACGAAGTCGAGTACGACGCCTTCGCCGCGCTCACCCTGCATCGCATTAAGATGCAGCGGCAGCGCATCTTGGACCACGGCTACATCCTGCCCATGGTGACTTCGCGCGGTCCTCTCTGCACCGCCGGCTTCGTGCGCGGCACCACTCATTTCATGATCGACCTCGTCGAAAACCCCGAGGGCGCGCACCGCCTCATCGACCTTTGCACGCGCGTGGTCATCGATTGGTTGAAGGCCCAGCACAAAGCCATGGGCTCGACCGTGGAGGGCATCTTTATCCTCGACGACATCGTGGGCTTCGTCAACGAAGACCACTACATGGAGTTTGCGCACCCCTATCTCAAGCGCATCTGCGACGCCTTTCCCAAAGACTGGGTCAAGATCTACCATAACGACGCCGAAGTGGACGCCTGCCTGGACCACATTCCCGACGCCGGATTCAACGTGCTCAACTGGGGCAAGCAGAAGGATATCCGCGAGGTGAAGCAGCGCGTCGGCGATCGCATGTGCCTTATGGGTAACGTGAACCCGCTCGAAATCGGCGTCCGCGGCACACCCGAGGAAGTTCGCGCAGCCACTCTGGACGTGCTCGAAGGCTCCGGCGGCGAAGGCATCATTCTCTCCGTGGGTGGCGGTACCAGCCCCGGCATGCCGCGCCAGAACATTGTCGCCATGCAGCGGGCGCTCGAAGAATTCAACGCGGGGCGTCTCGCTGGTCAAGGAGTCCGCCATGGTTGATTACGCCCTGATGAATCAGTGCCTGTACGAGGGCAAGGCCAAGGAAGTCGAGCAGATGACCAACGACGCCCTGGCCGAAGGCCAATCCGCCCAGCAGATTCTGAATGAGGGCCTGATCGCCGGCATGAGCGTGGTGGGAGAAGATTTCAAGCACAACATTCTCTATGTCCCCGAGGTGCTCATCGCCGCGCGCGCCATGAAAGCCGGCATGGCGGTGCTCAAACCGCTGCTCAGCGCCCGCGAGGGCGGCGCCCGGGCCATCGGCACCTTACTGATGGGCACCGTTCGCGGCGACCTCCACGACATCGGCAAGAACCTGGTCTGCATGATGGCCGAAGGCGCCGGCTTCGAAGTGCATGATATCGGCGTGGACCAGAGCGTCGACAAATTCATGGCCGCTGCCGAAAAGTGCAAACCCGATATCATTGGGATGAGCGCCCTGCTGACCACCACCATGACGTACATGAAAACGGTGATCGATGGTTTCCAGGCCGCCGGCCTGACCCAAATCAAGATGGCCGTCGGCGGAGCCCCCATCAGCCAGATGTTCGCCGACGAAATCGGCGCCGATGGCTACGGCCAGAACGCCTCCGCCGCCGTGGACCTTTTCCTTCGGCTGATGGCCGGCATACATCACGATGGCAACCTACAAGATTCTCTATTGGCAGGAAGTTCCGTCTCAAGTCAAGGCTGAGGACGACCAGGACGAAGTCACCGTTCCGATGTCCCCCAAGTTTATGGAGCGCATCGACTATCTGGCCGCCAAGCGTGGGCTCCAGCAGTCCGACGATTACCTCGCCCAGTGGCAGTGGAGTGACGACCAGGATCGCCCCGGGACGGCCCAGGAAGTGGCCGACGCCGTCGCCGCGGAACTCGAATCCCAGGCCGCCTGGTAGGCTTACCGCTCCGATGCCGGCCACCCTCACCATCAACGGGCAATCCACTACCGCCGCCTTCGGTGCCACCATCTTCGATTGCGCCGAGTCGCTCGGCGTGCGCGTGCCCACTTCCTGTCACAAGCAGGGCAAGTGCAAGGAATGCCTGGTAGAAGTGGTCGAAGGCCTGGAGCTTCTCTCCCCGCGCATGCCCGAAGAAAAACACCTCGACGGCCGCTTCCGCCTCTCCTGCCGCACCGCGGTCGCTGCCGATGCCGGCGCCATTCGCTGCCACACCATGCGCCGCGGGCATATGCGCATCGATCTCTCCGCCGCCGGCCTGCCGCAAACTCTGCGCGGCATCTCTGCCCATCCCCCCGTCACCCGTTGCGGCGACGCCATCTGCATCGATGGCCAGGAAGTCGATCGCTCCACCGGCCCCATCCACGGCATCGCCATGGACCTCGGCACTACCACCGTCGTGCTGCGCCTCTTTAACCTCGAGACCGGTGAGCAGGTCGCCGGCGCGTCCTTTGAGAATCCGCAACGCTTCGCCGGCTCCGATGTGATGGCGCGCATTCACTACGATTCGATCCATCCCGGCAAGCTCTTGCGCCGCACGCTCGCCGGTTACCTCAGCCACACCATCGAAGAGTTCCCGGTCGATCCCAAATCCATTTACGAAATGGTCGTGGTGGGCAACTCCACCATGCGCGACCTTTTTTTCCGCCAGAGCGTCCACTCCATCGGCCAGAGCCCCTACCGGTCCATCACCGAATTGCAGATGGCGGAGGGCCGGCGCGCCTCCACCAGCCTCACCGAAACCGGCCGGCGCTCGCTACTGCCCATCCATCCGCGGGCCCGCGTTTGGGGCGCCCCAGTGATCAGCGGCCACGTCGGAGCCGACGCCGCGGCCTGCATGCTGGCGGCCGATCTGGCGCACGAAGAACGTCTCATCGCCATCATGGACATCGGCACCAACACCGAACTGGTCGTGGGCAATCGCCGGCGGATTCTCGCAGCCTCCTGCCCCGCTGGTCCGGCCTTTGAAGGCGGCGCCATCGCCTGCGGCATGCCCGCTCTCGATGGCGCCATCGAAGAGGTTCGCATCGCCGCCGACGGCCGATTCCAACTCGATGTCATCGGCGGCGGCCCACCCCAGGGCATCTGCGGTTCCGGCCTGGTCTCGCTGATGAGCGAGTTGGTGCGCACCGGCCAGATGAACGAACGCGGCCGCTTTGAGGACGGTCCCCACCGCATCACGCTTGACCCGCAAGGCTCCGTCTTCTTCCTCGAAAGCGACGTCAATGAGCTGGCGCAGGCCAAGGGCGCCAATTCCGCCGGACTGCAAGTGGTCTTCGGCAACTACGGAATCGATTTCAACCAGATCGAGGTCTTCTACCTGGCCGGCGGCTTCGGCCGGCATATGAACGTCCAAGCCGCCACGCGCATCGGCCTCATCCCACCCATACCCGAAGGCCGCGTCGTGCAGGCCGGCAATGCCGCCATTGAAGGCGCTTCGCTCGCGCTGCTCTCGCAATCCAAGCGCCGCGAACTCGAACAACTGGCCCGCCATGTGGAGCACTGCCGCCTGGAGACTCACCCGCGTTTCTTCGATTTCTTCGTCGAGGGCTGCCTCTTCAAACCCATGGAGCCCGCGCACCAGGTGGCCGAATGATCGAATTCGTTCAATCCTCGCCCGTCGTCAAGGTGGCACCGGCCGAGTATCACCGGCTGCTCGGTTACCCGCGCGATGCCGTGCTCAGCGAGCGCGCCCTTGAGCTGGCCGATTGGGCGCGCGATTGGTACCGGCTCCACGGACGGCCCTGGATCTATGCGCGTTGCGCCGCCAGCTTGAACGTCGCGGATGGTTCGGTGGAAATCGACGGCGTCGCCTTCAACAGCGGCCGGCTCCGCACCGCGCTGCAACAGGCGGAGGCCCACGCGGTTTTCCTGGCCGCGGCCGGCGCGGGCCCCGAAGCGGAAGAAGAGGCCCAGCGGCTTTGGCACGACGACAAGCCCGACGAGTATTTTTTCCTCGAAACGTTCGGCTCCGCGGTGGTGGAGGATTTGATCACCATGGCCGGCGCCGGTTTGTGCGCCTGGGCGGACGGCGAGCGAATGGCCGTGCTGCCCCACCACAGCCCCGGCTATTCCCAGTGGGACGTGGCCGAACAGGGCCGTCTGTTGGACCTCATCCGGCGCGACGGCGCCGTGGCGCTCCCCGGCGCGCTCGAAGCGCTCGATTCGGGCGCGCTGCGTCCCAAGAAATCGCAGTTGGCCGTTTTTGGAATCACGCGCCACGTGGACCGCGTGGCGCGTCTCGCGGACCTGGTCCCCTGCCAGCAGTGCTCGCTCCCGAACTGTCAATACCGCCGCACTCCCTACCTGCGCGCCCGCCCGCGCCTCGAACAGGAGTCGCCCGCGCCGCCGGCCACCGCCGCCTATTCGATCAATGTCAAAGCGCTCAGACGCTGGGCCGCCGAACGGCTCGTGCTCGAAACCCGCGCAGACGGCACGCTCCACGCGCGCTTCCGCTATGACGGCACCACTTGCACCAACATGGGCCGCCCGCTCGCGTTCCATTACGACGTCGATCTGGGGACCCGGCAGGACGGCTATCCCATCCGCGGCCAGAGCTGCACTCCGGCGGCCGGCGATACCGGCCACGCCTCCATGTGCCAGTACATCACCGATGCCCCGGCCCTGATGGCCGCCATCGCCCGCGAGAAACCCCTGGCCGGCCGTCCCCTCGGTGAAGTGCTAGCCTGGCAACGCTCCGAAGCCGCCGCCGGCTGCTATTGCGAAGCCGCCAGCCGGGAACACAAGTGGGGACTCGTCCTCGAAACCATTCACTTCGCGCTGTACCATCCGGAAACCCATGCCACCAACCGCTAAGAAACCATTGCACGATGCTGTCCGCGAGCGCCCCCTGCTGGGTGATGGCGCCATGGGCACGCAATTGATGCTGGCCGGCCTGGAGCAGGGCAATTGCGGCGAGGCCTGGAATCTCTCGCACCCCGAACGCGTTCTGGCCATTCAGCGCCGCTATGCCGAGGCCGGTTCGGATTGCCTCCTCACCAACACCTTCGGCGGTTCGCGCATTATGTTGAACCGCCACTCCCACGCTGACCATGTCGCCGAAATCAACCGCGCCGGCGTGGAAATTGCCCGCCGCGCCTTCAACGGCCGCGATGGATTCGTCATCGGCGATATCGGCCCCTTCGGCGGCCTCCTCGAACCCTATGGCGATTTCACGGAGGCCCAGGTACGCGACGCTTTTCGCGAGCAGGCCACCGCCCTGGTGGATGCCGGAGCCGACGCTATCATCATTGAGACGCAGACTTCTCTCGAGGAGCTGCTGCTCGGAATCCACGCCGCCCGTGAAGCCGGCGCCGCCACCATCATCGGCTCCATGGCCTACGACGTCACGCTCGACGGATCCACCTTCCGCACCATGATGGGCATCGATCCCGAGCGCGCCGCCGTCTTCATGGAAGAGCACGGCGCTCACATGGTCGCCCTGAACTGCGGCACCGGCATGGACATGCAGCGCGCCCGCCATGCCGTCGAGCGCTACAAGAAGGTCACCGGCCTGCCCGTGATGGTCCAACCCAACGCCGGCCAGCCCAAGCTCATCAACATGAAAGTGGTCTACGACGAAACGCCGGAACAGATGGTTGCGGGAGTCGTGCCGCTGCTCCAGAGTGGCGCCAACCTCATCGGCGCCTGCTGTGGCAGCACTCCCGAACACATCCGTGCCGTTCGCCAGGCCATCGATCAATACCTGGAATCCCTATGAAGACCAAACTCTGCGACGTCAATCCCGCGGCTCCTGAGAAGCTTCCGCAATTCACCGCCGACAAGTCCGGCATCGGCGCGCATTACGTCGATGCCTACATCAAACCGATGAACGCCAAGCTCGAAGACGGCACCGTGGTCAAATGCAAGCGCCGCGGCTTGAAGATCGTCCTTTCGGCCGGCGCCAAAAAAGGCGAAGGGCTGATGCGGCGGCTCGACAACGGCCCAGACCCGGTCGCCATGCTGCGCGCCGCCCTGGATGAAGCCGCCGCCGCGGCCGGCATCGAGCTGAGCGTGGAGGATGGCGCCCTGTTCATCAGCCCGTAGAACCGAGCCCGCCATATGTCCGCAAATGAGCTGAGCATTGAAGATCGCGTGGCCGTCGTTATTGGCGGCACCTCCGGCATCGGCCGGGCCCTCGCCGTAGGGCTCGCCCGGCACGGCGCGAATGTCGTAGCCACTGGCCGGCGTGAGAAAGAAGTCGAATCGGCCGCCGCCGAGATTGAATCCCTCGGCCGCCAAACCGTGCGCTGCCCCGCCGACGCCCGCAACCGCGAATCCATCGACGCCTTGCGCGAAGCCGTCGTTGCCCGCCTGGGCCACGTCGATATTCTGATCAACGCCGCCGGCTACACCTTCAAGGAGCCCACCGTCAGCGTGGACGAGTTCCGCTTCTCGGCCCTCATGGATACTCACCTGATGAGCGTCCTGCGCGCCTGCCAGTCGTTCCATGCGCTGCTGGTCGCGAGCGGCCACGGCCGAATCATCAACATCGCATCGCTCGGGTCGTTCCTGGCATTTCACCAGGTGGCCGCCTACTGCGCCGCGAAAACCGCCATCCTGTCTCTCACCCGCAGCCTCGCTTGTGAGTGGGCCGAAGACGGCATCGTCGTCAACGCCATCGCTCCCGGCGTCTTCCCCACCGAGCTGAATCGAAACCTGGTGATGGGGACCGCCCGCGGGCAGGAGATCCTCATGCGCACCCCCATGCGGCGCTTCGGCTCACCTGAAGAATTGGTGGGGCTCGCGGTTCTGCTCTCTTCCGACGCCGTCAGCTTTCTCACCGGCCAATGCATCGCCGTCGACGGAGGCTACCTGGCTTCCGGCGTGAATTCGTAGGAGAATCTCAGTGTCAAGATCCAGTCTGCTGTCTTTCTTGGTTATGGCCGCCGCGTTGCACGGCGAAAGCGGCTACGATGCCTGGTTGCGATACGCCCCGCTGGAGGGCGCCGCTCTCGATCAGGTTCGTCAGGGGGTGCCCGCTGTCGTCTCGGTGCTCGACCAATCCCCCGTGGCCTCAAGCGCTCGCGCCGAGCTGATCCGCGGCCTCAAAGGACTGCTCGGCCGCACGTTGCGCACCGAATCTGGCATCCCCCGAGAGAGCGCCATTCTGGTGGGGACCGTCGAGGAGATCCGCCACGCGGCCCCGCAATTGCTTCCGGACGTCCGCCTGGCCCCCGACGCCTTCTGGCTGAAATCCGCCGACGGTCCGCTCCGCTACACCGTCATCACCGCCTCCAATGACCGCGGCCTGCTCTATGGCGCCTTCGCCCTGCTGCGCCGCATCGCCATGGGCGAGACCATCGCCAACCTCGACCAGCGCGAAACGCCCTACGCGCCCGTGCGCTGGGTGAACCACTGGGACAATCTGAACGGCACCATCGAGCGCGGCTACGGCGGGCGCTCCATCTTCTGGGATGGCGGCAAGGTCCGGGAGGATCTCAGCCGCGTCAGCGACTACGGCCGGCTGCTGGCTTCGCTCGGCATCAACGGCTGCTCCATCAACAACGTCAATTCCGACCCGAAAATCCTTACTCCGGAACTGGCTCCGCAGATCGCGCGCATCGCCGATGCGTTGCGCCCTTGGGGCGTGCGGGTGGCGATCTCCGTGGACTTCGGCAGCCCTCAGAAAGTCGGCCGTCTGAGCACGTTCGACCCGCTCGACCCAACAGTCGCCGAGTGGTGGAAGGCCCGCGCCGACGACATCTATCGCGCGGTGCCCGACCTGGCCGGGTTCGTCATGAAGACCGATTCCGAAGGCCGGGTAGGCCCTTCCGCGTATGGCCGCACCCACGCCGACGCCGCTAACGTGGTGGCGCGCGCACTGAAGCCGCATGGCGGTCTACTCTGTTACCGCGGCTTCGTCTACGACAACCACATGGACTGGCGCAACCCGAAGAACGACCGCGGGCGCGCCGCCTGGGATAATTTTCATGACCTGGATGGCAAGTTCGACGACAACGCCTTCATCCAGATCAAGAACGGCCCCATCGATTTCCAGGTGCGCGAACCGGCCTCGCCGCTGGTCGGCGCGCTGGAAAAGACCAACCAGGTAATGGAGCTGCAGATCACTCAGGAATACTTCGGACAAGCCAAACACGACGTCTTCCTGGTCCCTTATTGGAAGGACACGCTGGATTTCGACATGCACGCCAAAGGCACGGCCCCCACGCCAGTCAAGGCCCTGGTCGCCGGCAAGACCTTCGACCGTCCGTCCGGTGGTTTCGTGGGCGTGTCCAACGTCGGCCTGGATGACAACTGGGTGGGCAACCAACTTTCCCAGGCCAACCTGTACGGTTTCGGCCGCCTGGCTTGGAACCCCGATCTGAGCTCCCAGCGCATCGTTGACGAATGGACCAGACTCACCTTCGGCACCGACCCCAAAGTGGAGGAAACCATCGCCTCGATACAACTCAGCACCTGGCGCACCTACGAGAATTACACCGGTCCGCTGGGCTTACAGACCCTCACCGACATCGTGGGCGATCATTACAGCGTCAACGTCGAGGCCTCCGAGCGCAACGGCTGGGGNNGATGTACGAGTCGCTCGAGACCTGTCCCGACGACCTGCTGTTGTTCATGCACCACGTGCCTTACAGCTACAAGCTGCATTCCGGCAAGACGGTGGTGCAGTATATCTACGATTCCCACTACGAAGGCGCGGATGCCGTGGCGGGATACGCGCGGCAATGGAAGGCGCTGAAAGGGCTCGTGGACGAGCAGCGCTACAACGAGATTCTGGTGCAACTCGAATACCAGGCGGGGCAGGCGATAGTCTGGCGCGACGCGGTCACTAACTGGTTCCAGAAAGCCTCGAAGATCGCCGACGCCAAGGGACGGGTCGGGCACTACCCTGGACGCACCGAAGCGGAATCCATGGAACTCGACGGCTACACCGTGCGGGCATTTGGAGGACCGCCGCCCGCCGCCGCTCCGGCGTCGCCGACTCCGGCGCCGGGTGGACCCGGCCGCGGCGGGTTCACACCTCCGCCGGTTCCCGAAGAGGACGCCTCCGGCGGAAAGATCGTCGTATGCCAGGGCCGCACGGAGCCTTGTACGGCCACCATGAAATTCTCCGGCGAGGCCGGCTGGTATACCGTGAATGTGGAATACTTCGACCTGGCGGCGCCGGTCTCGCACTATCGTTTGTTCGTCAACAAGCAACTGGTGGACGAATGGGCGGCCGCCCTGCACCTGCCGTCGCGCCGGCTGGATTCGGGAGCGTCGGCGCGGCGCGTGATACCGGGCATCGCATTGCGGCCCGGCGATGAGATCCGCATCGAGGGGAAGCCGGACGGCCAGGAGCTCGCGGCGCTGGATTACGTGGAGATCACGAAGTAGATTTCACCGGCCGTTCAAACGCGCCTGGGCGGCGCGCAGGTTGTACTGTGCGTTCGCGAAATCGGGAGCGATGCGCAGAGCGGCCTGGTATTCGGCGATCGCATCCGGCAGCCGGCCGGGCATTTGCGAGAGCGCGTACCCCAGGTTGTTGTGCACTTCGGCCGCCTCGGGGTTGATGCGCAACGCGGCTTGGTATTCGGCAATGGCGTCGGGCAAGCGCCCGGGAACTTCCGACAGCGCGTTGCCGAGATTGCTGTGGGCGCCCCAGTAGCCGGGATCGAGCCGGATGGCCGCTTCGAATTGGGCAATGGCGTCGGGCAGCCGGCCGGGTATCTGAGCGAGGGCGCGGCCCAGGTTGTTGTGGGCTTGGGCAAGGTTGGGGTCGGCGGCGAGCGCGGCTTCATACTCGGCAATCGCCTGCGCTAAGTGGCCTCGCATCAGGCGAGCGTTCCCCAGGTTGTTGTGCGCCTCGGCATAGTCGGGCTTGATGCGGAGCGCCGCTTGCAACTCGGCGACTGCCTCTGGCACGAGGCCCGCGCGGAGGAGAGCGCGTCCGAGATTGCTGTGCGCCCTCTCGGATTCGGGAGCGAGCCGGACGGCGGCCTGGTACTCGGCGACGGCGTCCACCAACCTCCCGGGTTCCTCGATCAGCGCGTTGCCGAGGCTGAGATGCGTCTCCGAATAATCGGGCTCGATGCGCCGCGCGGCTTCCAGGTGGGCGACTGCTTCGGCGCGCCTGCCGGGGATCTCTAACAAGAGGTTGCCCAGGTTATTTTGCGCCAGCCAGCTTTCGGGATTGCGATGGAGGGTTGCCCGATACAGTGTTTCCGGATCGCGGTAGATTCCGCTCTGCCGCCAAGTCAGGATGCCGAGGATGGCCAGCAGCGCAGTACCCGCGACCCTCCGGGTGGTTCCAACCGCCAGGGTGGACATGACCGGCACGATGATTCCCAAAGTTGCGAGGTATTGAAAATGGTCCGCAACCCAGGAATACCGGAATGGGTAGACATTGAAGAAACCGAGGGCCGGAAACAAAGTCCCGGCGAAAATCAAGAAGGCTGCCAGAGGCCCGCGTCGGCGCCGTGCGAGCACCGCGAGACCGACCGCCAGCGCCACCGCTCCGGCAACGAATGAATATTGCCACCATTCGCCTGGATCGATCTTCCAGCGGGGGTAGGTAAACGCAAGGCTCACGGGCCAAACCAACTTACTCGCATAGAACCATAGCGCGCGCGCCGCCAACAGGCAGCGCTGGATGAAGCTCAGAGCGAATGTTGCGCCGATATAAGTGCTCTCCATCCAGGCGGTAAAGAGCCCGGCCGCCGCTCCCAACGCCAGCAATGGCGCCAACGGTCGTACGTCCTGTTTCCATGCGAGCCTTCCGCGTTTCCACCACAAGACGACGAGCAGCGCGGCGGGGAGCGTGGCGGTAACAGTCTTAGTCAGCAGGGCGAGCACAAACAGGATCAGCGCCGGCAAGTACCGCGATGCGCGGCGCGACTCGTCGAAGCGCAGATACGCGAGCGCGGCGCCCAGATAGAAAACGGCGGAGAGCGTGCTCTTCTGCTCGGATATCCACGCTACCGCTTCGACGCATACCGGGTGCAACGCGAAGCACAACCCCGCCAGCCAGGTCCCGGGCAGTTCCAACTTGCGCACGATCAGCACCACAAGGCAGGCCGCCACGGCGTGCAGAAGGATATTGGTCAGATGGTAGCCGAGCGCGGCGTCGCCCCAGATGCGGTGTTCTAACCAAAACGCGCTGTGAAGGAACGGGTAGTATTGCTGGGTCGCACCGAGGTCGAACCAGATGCGCCAGAGGCCGTGGAGCGACTGCAGATCCGGGCGGGTGATGTGGGCATCATCGTCCCAGAGGAACGTGCCGTGGAGCGCGGGCAGATAGGCGATGAGCGTCGCGCAGAAGATGGACGCGTAGACAGCGATTTGTTTCGCTCGTCCCAAAGCTCATTGAATCACGAACACTGCCGCACAGACTAGCGGCATAGCAGGCTAATTCTGGTGGGACAGGCCTCTTGGCCCGACATAGTGGGGCATGCTTTTAGCCGCTGGCCCGCAAGGAAACCGCAGGGGCTAAAGCCCAACGCACTCTCAGCCTCGTCGGCGCGGCTAAAGCCATGCCCTGATACGAACCTAACGTCGACATGGGAGTTGGAGGACATCGGTTCTCCAGGAATCAGTAAAGCCCACTCCACGCAAAAACGGCGTCTCGCGGGAGTGCCGCGAGACGCCGTGGTTGGTAGAGCGATTGTGCGATTACCAGCGCAGGTGGCCGTTGATCTGGATGAAGCGGTTCAGGAGGGATCCCGCGCCGGTGATGGCGCCGAAGACTCCGTTGCCGCTCGTGACGGTGGTGTTGATGCCGCCGAGGTTCGAGTGGTTTTCCAGGTTGAGCGCATCGGCGCGGAACTGGAACGTGATGGGGTGATCTTTGATGTTAAACCGGAAGTCGCGCCCCACGCTGAAGTTGGTTTCGCCGTAGTTGGGGTTGCGCAATCCGGGGACGTTATACGGCAGCACGCGGGCCTGGTACGTGCCCGGCTGGGCGCCGGTGCGCTTGTCCCAACCCGAGGTGCAGGGCTGGCCGAGTGGAACGACGGTGTCGCCCGGGCCGGCCTGGGCGGAGGTCAGAACGCAGCCGGTGGTGTTGAACTCTTGCCCGATCTTCGGGTTGGAGAGCTTGATAGCATTCAGGTCGCCGTAATAGAAGGCGTTCGGCAACCCGAGCAGAGTGCCCATCTGCCAGTTATAGCTGCCGATCAGGGTCCAGCCACCCGCGATGACGGCGGGGACCCCGCCGCGGAGCCAGTGCCGGCCTTTCCCGAAAGGCAGATCGTAGTCCCAGATTGCGGTGAAGCGGTGCGGGGCGATGTAGACGGGCTGCCAAATGAGCTTCTGCGGGCTGTTGGGATCGGTCGGATTCCACGGCTGGAAGAAGCTGTTCGCTATTTTGCTGTGGAGGTACGTGTAGCCGAAGGTGGCCGTCAAACCGTAGGACCAGCGGTGCGTGTAGGTGGCATCCAGCTCCGTTTCCTGCTCATGACCGATCGGCAGGCCAACTTGCAGGGTGCTCGTGGGGTAGGGCCTGAGTAGTTGGTACTTGGGAATGGTGGCGCTGGTGAAAAAGCCCTGGCTGGCAATGGCATTGTAAAGCGCCGGGTTGCTGGTCTGGAGCGAGGCGAAATTGGCAATGTTGAAGGGATTGGTGACGTTGGCGCCCAGGTTGGTGTCTTCCAGGCAGCCGTTGGCCGTGGCATTCGTGATGCCGGCGGCGCACGAAATCGTGGAACCGGCTGAATTCATAGGCCGCGAGTTGCCGACATAATAAAAGCTGGCCGGAACGGTGGACAGGTTTTCGTTGACGTTGATGTCGTTGGTCCAGGCGCCGGTGTAGCCCGCGGAAACTACGTCGTGGGCGAAGATCTGGCGCTCGATGCCGATGCGCCAGCGCTGCATGCGCAGGTGTTTGCTGGCCGGGGTAGTCCACGATGTCGGCGGATTTGCCCCGGCGGCCGGCGGCCCACCACTGACGCCCAACAGGCCCATGGCCCCCAAGGTGTTGTACACGGGCACGTTGAATTGGGTGCCGCCGCTGGCCGGCCGCACCGGGAATGGATCGCTCAGAGGAGAAATCAGATTGCTTCCCGAGAGGGTGCACCAGGCGCCGCAGGCGCCGTTAGCGCCCCAGTTCACGCCGTTGTTCGTCGTGAACGTGGTGCCGGTGCTGGTGGAATAGCCGGTGAGGTTCGGACCGTAGACCAGCGCGTTCACATCATTAGTGTCGTAGTACACGCCGTACCCGCCGCGGATCACGGTCTTGGAATTAATCTGGTAGCCGAAACCGATGCGCGGCAGCCACATCAACTGGCTGGACCAGGCACGATCCGGGGCGCCGGGCGTGCCGGAATACATCGGACCTCCCTGGACTACAAAAGCGGATGCCGGCAACTCCGGAATGGGGTTGGCCGCATAGGCCGCCTGCGCGGCCGCGCTGATCGGCAATACGGCGCCGGAATTCCAGCCGGAAATGAAGTTAGGCCACTTGTCCTTGGCGCCGTTTTCAAACTCGGCACGAAGCGCGAGGGTGATGGTCAGCCGGTTCGTGGCGCGCCATTTATCCTGCAGGAACGCGGCGGCAAACTGGTTGGAAACCAGGAAGCTGGCGTTGTTCGAGACCGACGCTCCGGTGGGCAGGCCCATCATGAAGTCAGCCCAGCTCAAGCCCAGGGTGCCGGGGTTGTAGGTGCCCGCGGGACCGCCGTCGTCGTACTGGCGGAAATAGGTGTTGTTGAAGGTGAACCCGCCGTCGCTGTTGCCGGCGTGGCTCGATCGCGTCTCCTGGCGGAAATCAAAGCCCGCGCGGAGCTCGTGCTTCCCAACGTTGTGGTACACGTCGGCGTTGTAATCGTAGAACCGGTTGTAGATCGGGTTGATCGTTCCGCTGATGCCATTGGTGGAATAGCCGGTGACGTTCATTTGCGGCAGGTAGCACCAATTACCGCAATAGTTGTCGAGGTACTTGGGCAGCCCGGCATCCGACGGCTTGAATCCAAAGGCGTAGGGGAGCGTGGTGGTGTACGACATCCAGTTGCTCACGGCGACATTGGCGTGGAACAGGGTAGAAGGAGTAATCGTGTAGACGAAGTCCAGAACGCCGTTCTGGTCGTCACGGGTGACGCCGGTCCCCTGAGGGCCGCTGTTGTTGTAACCGGGGGCGACGAACCACGTCCAATCGCTGCGGTACTCCACAAAGTCGTTCCGGGTGAAGCGGCCAAACACGCGCATCTTGTCCGACAGGTTGATGTCCATGCGGCCGGAATACTGCTTGAAAAGCCAGTTGTACGGCGTGGTGGTGGCCTGATAATCGTTGGTGATCGCGCCGCTGCCGCCGGCGTCCTGGGCAATAGACTGATTGAACCAGGCGTTCGGGTCGGGCCAGAACTTGGTGTAATTCTTGTAGTAAGGGGCGCCCATGGCGATGTAGGACGCGGGAAGAACATTGCCCGGGAGCGGCTGGCGAATGTAATGGGTTCCACTGCGGTTGGGGTCCACCTTGACCGACAGGGGATCGTAGAGCTGATAATTTTTTCCGTCCGAGGTGATTCCCAGCATATCGGAGAAATTTCCGGTCTTGTCGGTGGCGGACGGCACAATGCGGCCCAGCGTGAAGGCTGCTTCCGGCTTGGCGTCGTGCTGGCCATTCATAGAGAACGTCCAGAACACTTTGCTGCGCCAGTCGACGACTTTGGGGATCCAGAGCGGGCCGGTGGCATCCAGGCTATAGGTGTGAGAATGGCCGGAGGGCTGGATCGGCTGAGCCGCCGCAGCCGCGGCGCCCGCGGTGTTGCCCTGCGACAGGAGCTTATCGATGTTGCTGTAATAGGTTTGCTTGGTAAAGAGGTTGCTGCCAGCCCAGCGCTGGCTCCAGTAGTTATAGGTGGTGGCGCCATGGAAGTCGTTGGTTCCGGACTTGGTGGTGATGGAGATGCCAAGGCCTACCGCATGGCCAAAGTTGCCATCGAACGTACTGTCGACCACCCTGGCCTCGGCGACCGTGTCGACGTTTGGCAGGAGGGATGTGTTCCGGCCGTTGCCGTTGCTGAAAGCGCCGTCGATTGTCCAGACGTTTCCGCCAACGCCGCTGCCGTTGTAGTAGTCCGAACCGCCCTGCGTCGAATGCGGACCGAGAAGTTGCTGTTGCAGGTCGCCGGTCTGCACGCCGGCGGTCAGCGAGAACATGCTGGTGACCGACATTGCCATGACCGGCAGGTCGCGCACGGTACGGTCGTCCAAAGTCACGCCGGTGTCGGTGTGGGTGTGATCCACCAGCGGCGCTTCGGCGGTTACCGTTACGGATTCGGTTGACGCGCCGATCTGGAGCGTGAAATCCACGTCCCGCACGTCGCCGGACAACAGCGCGATGCCCTCGCGTAGTGCTCTCTTGAAACCAGTAGCCTCCGCGGTGACAGTGTAGTTCCCCGGCATCAGCAGCGGCGCTACGTAACGCCCGAAGGTGCCTGACTTCAACGTCATCGTGGTTCTTGTCTCTACGTTTGTTACGACCACAGTGGCGCCGGCGATCAGGGCATGCTGGGGGTCCTTTACCGTCCCCTGGATGGTGGCGCGGTTTTCCTGCGCGACGAGCAGGCCCACGATGGCCATTAGGGCCGCTAATACGCAAATAATCCTTTTCATCAATATGTCTCCCTAATACGCCCGGCCTGCTGCTCAGCAGGCCGGCGTATTCAGATTCCAAAACCTTAAGACCCTAAAACACGCTGAGATAGTTGTATAGCGAAACAAAACCGGTGTCAAGCCCCTGTGAATCCCACACCGATTGGTCAACGCTGGTTCCGAATGGCGTACACGAAGACCGGAGTGGAACGTACATTATGGCATCAAAAAAGAGCGAGCCCCCGCGTTTCCGCGAAGGCTCGCCCGATTGGTTCTTCTGCCTGCTAGAACCGCAGATATCCGCCCACCTCACTATAACGCTGAGTGGATGCTGTGCCGGTGATGACGGCGAAGTTGTTGTAGTTAATGGCGCCGGTGGACGCGTTCGTCACCCAGCAGCAAGTGGTGTTGGGGTTGCTAAAGACCACCGTGTTGGTCAGGTTGTATGCCTCGCCCCGCAACTCGCCGATCAGTTGCTGAATATGGTACACGCCGTACATCGAGCCGGTCCGCTGACACGAGCCAAGTCAGCCCGCGAGAGTGGTCGGTGCGTACGGATGAGTTCAGCGGGAGGTGCCGGTTGATCTCTCGACGACCCAACCGGCTACTTCTTCGCGCTCGGATCGCCCGTCGGCTCCGGCGCGTGGTCTTCCTTCGCGGGAGGACCGAGCAACTCGGTGAATATCGGCTTCAACCCATCCGCCCACACTTGATAACCCTTGATCGTGGGATGTAACTTGTCTCCCGCGTTCATCATGCCTTCGAACAGATTACCTGCCTCGTCCGCCAACTTGTCATTCACGTTGAGATAGCGGACCTTCTTGCCGTCCGCAAGCTTGGACAGATTGGCGTTGATCTTATTGATCGCAGGCATCACGGTCATATTGTCGTTGCGAGGGAAAATGGCCGTTAAAACAATCGTGGCTCCCAGGGCCTTCGCTTGCATGATCCGCAGGATCGCCTCAAGCCCTCTGGTAATGTCCGCCACCTTAGCCTCGTCGCCGCCGGGCGGAACCGGACGCCCCACATTGTTGGTGCCAGCCAATAGCACAATCACCTTTGGATTGATTCCGTCCAGTTCCCCATTGTTGATTCGCCAAAGAATGTTCTGTGTCGTGTCCGCGCCCCACCCGAAATCGGCTGCATTCCAACCGAAAAAGTTCTGCTTCCAGTTAGCCAGCAAATCGGGATAATCCGTGGCGCCCCAGCGTCGCGTGATGGAGTCACCTTCAAAGTACACGTCAATTCCGCCCTTCCTGGCTTTCTCCAGTAATTGAGCATGGGCCAGCAGAGAGTTCTGGTCGCTCCGTGACACCGGCTGGTCGGCTGAAACCGTTGAAGGCGCTGGTTGCCCCAGCGCGGAGATACAGGTCAGGAGCGCCAGGAAGCCGATTAGAAACTGCGCGGCCGAGGGCGAGTAAGGATGCCTGGCGGTTTCTACCTTGAGATCAGGATGTCGTTCTTTGGCCATCGTTTGTGGTCACTAGGGGAGACCAGCCGACTCAACTTAGCGATACCGGTATACTGTCACCCGTAACACGCCGGGGGCCACGCCGCGAAGCGAAACGCTATTCCCCTGGGCTGTATCGTCGCCCGCGAGCGTGCGCCCCCGAATCCACCGGCCATCCACGAACCGGCCCTCTTCAACCGTCGCGAGTCCAACCAGGGGCGGTCCTGGCGTGTCCGCCGAAAACGTAATGGTTAAGCCGCTACCAGCCAGGAAGAACTCGTCCGGCGCCGTGGCAATGAAGATACCGTGCGGAGACTGGCCCCGAGGCGCTTCGGGCGAAACGGGCTCGCCAGGGAAGATCCGCCGGGGGCCGCCTCCGGACACGTTCAGGGTGTAGCCTCCAAGGCGTACTCTCTGCGACGGGGTAAGATCCTCCAGCAGGACGCCTTCAACGTGACCTTTGGGCTGGTTCTCCAGGATGAGCGGCGCAAGTTCCGACAAGACGTCATAACTCCGAGCCAGTTCCTTGCCTCCATCGCCGGAACTTTCCGTTCCATCGATCGCAAACGGCGAAAAACCGAATGCCCTGTGGTGTCCGACAGCATAGAAAACGTTGGCGGCTCCTTGGGCATCGCCGGCCGCCTCGGGTATGAACAACGGGTTTCCAGGGCGGTCGTACTTCGCGCACCAGTTCTTGAACTCGAAGTAGATGTCGGGCGCCACGAAATCGAGTTGCGGGGCGCCGGCCTTCCAGATGTCCATGGAGTGCGGTAGCGGACCGCCGCTATTGTACTGCCCCGGAACGTAATTTGGACGAATGAGAGCAGCGTTAGCATACATGGGCAGGTCGTACTCGGCCTTGCCGGCCTCCGCGACCTTACCGATGTACCGTGCGTATTGCCACGCCATAAACAGGTCCTCGGTCTCCAGACCTGAGCCGAAGACAGCCTCCCAACCGCCGGACGTTTTGAAGCCGGCATCCTGCCACCTCGCGCGAAGCTCGGGATTCAGGGAATCCTTGTGCCGCTGTAGGTACTCCATCAACTCCGCGGGTACCGGCCGGTCGTATGCGGCATTCGCCGCCGGCGAATGGTCGCGGGCATCCGGTATAACGCCCACTTCGTTCTCGACCTGCATCATGATTACGGTGTGCGCGTTGGAGTCTACCTCCCGGATGCGCCGCATGAGCGCGGCGAATGCTCGTGCGTCCGCGTTCCGGTTCGCTTCGCTTAGGGGCGACAGCCTCTCCGTACCCGAACCGTTTCCCAGTTGCACGCGCGAGAACCGCTCAAAACCCCGTTTCACCCAGTCGGGCGCATAGCTCGACCATGTATTCTTCCAGCTGCCGAACCACAGGAAAACGAGGCGAAGATTTTGAGCCCGTGCGTCTCGAATGAGACCGTCCACTAGCGAGTAGTCGAATTTCCCCTCCGATGGTTCAAGCAGTGCCCAGGAAACGGGCACGAGGACGGTGTTCAGATGCATCGCCGCCAGCCGGGGCCACGCGGATTTCATGTATTCCAGACTGGTCGCAGAGTTGTTGTACAACTCCCCGGCCAACGCCAGAAAAGGTCTGCCATCCACAATCAACTGCGTTGTGTCGCCGCGCCTTTCCAGGTGTGGCGTATTAGTGACGGGTTTCGATTGGGAGGCAACGGGGAGTGCAGCGAGAAGCCAGAGCAGAGCCGCGCATACCCACTGTCGGAGCAGCATGTTCGATTCACCTCTTTGGTGGCCGGCAAAATTTGAGCTGAGCACTCTGTGCGTTCGAGGAAGTGTCTGCGCGTCGCCCGAGGCAAGGGAGCATCCGGCTTAGCCGATTCATTTGGCCGAATGCTCCCTCGTGCCGAGGGGGCCGTCAAGTGTACCCGGCTAGAACCGCAGATATCCGCCCACCTCAATATAACGCTGGGTGGATGCTGTGCCGGTGATCACGGCGAAGTTGTTGTAGTTAATGGCGCCGGTGGAAGCGTTCGTGATCCAGCAGCAAGTGGTGTTGGGGTTGTTAAAGACCACCGTATTGGTCAGGTTGTATGCCTCACCCACCAACTGGAACTTGATCTTCTCGTTCTTGAACCCAAACGTGCGGGTGATGTTAGCGTTCATCTGGAAGTATCCGGGTCCAATCAGAAGGTTTCTCCCCGTGGTGCCCAGGACCCCGGTCGGCGGATTGACAAAGGCCGAGCCGTCGAAATAAGGAGTATTTGCATCATGGCCCCCCAGAATCTTCACGACCGGATTGATCTGGGTGGCGCTGGCGCCCTGGCCGCCGGCGTTGACGCTGGAACTGGTTCCGACCGTGAACGGCAGGCCGCTGAACCGGCTAACGATTCCGGAAATCTGCCAGCCGCCGGCGATCAAAGCTCCGGCTCCGCGGGTCAACATGGTATGTCCCTTGCCGAAGGGCAAGTTATATACGAAGTACACGTTTAGTGTCTGTTGGCGGTTGATGCCGGACAGTTGCTTGTCCAGCGCGTACGATACCGGGTAGGCGCGCCACAAAGAGCCGTCGCCATTGTCGCCGTTGGCGTTATCGATACCCCTGGAGAACGCGTAGCTGGCGCCGAACAGCGAAGTGCCGATGCGCTTCCTCACGGTGGCCTGCAAGCTGTTGTAGGTCATATCCCCGAAAGGCTCAACCGAATTGATGTCGGCGGTGTCATAAGGATAAAGCTGGCGTCCGGCGTTGCCCGTGTTCGGAGCTCCACCGTTAATGTTGACGTTCATCATCGTATGAACGCCATGTGTGCCCACATACGCCACCTGCCCGTTCAGGGTCGGGGTCAAGTCGCGCTGCAAGGTGATATTCCAGCTCTGGTAATATCCACGGTTCATATACGCCGGGAAAGTCGTGGTGCCTTGATTCGGCAGATAGGTCGACAAGGATGCCGTGGGCGACGGCTTAAGAGTGCCCGCTGAGAGGTTCGGGAAGCTGGGCAAAGGAATGCCGTCATTCAGCGACACCTGGCTGGCCCCGTCTGAATTCGCAACGCCGGCGTAGCTGATGAATTGGTACTGACTCGGGGGTGTGTAGGACGTGACGGAGGTGTTCGGGTACTGGTTCCGCTGGTTGCGCATGTTGTCGGGATCGACGCTGATACCATAACCGCCGCGAACCACGGTTTTTTCATCGAGGCGGTAGGCCAGGCCGAGGCGCGGAGCGAAGCCCCTCTTAGAGGCCGTGGCACCGGCGTTCCAGGGCACACCGTTTTCGCCGCCGATTAAGATGTTGTCCGTGACGGGGTCGAAGCGCACCGCGCCGAACCAATCGTGCGAGTAAATCGGGTAGTATTCCCAGCGAATGCCGTAATCGATGGTGAGGCTCTTGTTGACCTGCCATTGATCGCGCAGATAGAGCGAATAGTTGCTGAACCGGAGCGAGTTGGGATTGTTGAGCTGCGTGGCTTTTCCGGTCTGCGACGGGAAGCCGAGAAGGAACTGCGCCCACGAGTTGGCCGGGCTGCCGGCGTTAATAGCCGGGCCGCCTTTCAGGGCCGCCAGGGAGCCATCAAAACCGAAAGTACCGCGGGCCGTCTGGAAGGTTCCGCCCTGCGGCTGAAAGTGATTCAGCCCGAACTTCTCTACTTCGAAGCCGCCGCGGATGTTGTGCGAGCCCTTGATTTTGGTGACGTTGAGGACGGCGGTGTACTGGTTGTCGCGGAACTGGAAAGGGCTGCCCGTGTTGGTGTTTCCGATGTTGGCAATGCCGGTGGTCTGGAAGCCCGGTATGCCCATGTAGTTCGGACCGACGCCGTTGGTGCCCGGGATCTTCAGCACGTCCGTTCCATAGTCGGCATCCTGCGGGTCGCCGTTGGCGCCGATGTTCTGGCGCGTGTAACCGGCGTTGCCGTCCACCAGCATCGTGGGCGAAACAGTATAAGTGAAGCCCGCCGCCGCCACTTGGACGCGGCCGCCGGCATGACCCGGATTGCCGCCGCCAAAAACGTCGCCGGCCGCCGGACCCAGAACGAACGGAGCGAGGATGTCCATGGGAGAAACGCTGTAGCGGCCCCAGATCATGGCCTTTTCATTGGGATTGTAGTTGGCCTTCCAGTCCCAGCGGTCCACCTTGTAGCTCGTGTTGCCGTATGCGTCGAAGTTGGTCAGGAACGCGGTCGGCCTGGTCAGTCCCGGCAACAAAGCCGCCAGTGTTTTCGACTGGGTAGCAATGCGGGTGGTGGGAATCGTGTTGTTGGCGAAAGGTGTGCGGCCGGTGCCGTCGGGGTTACCAGTCAGCGGATCGTAGATGACGGTGGGGTTGGCGCTGAAATCGCCCGTGCGCATGGCCGCGGTGGGAAGAGTCAGGTTCGGAGTGGACGCATATTGTCTCTGCTGCGTGCCCTCATAATCCATGAACCAGAACAGCTTGTTCCTGCCATGAATGATCTTGGGAATCCATACCGGACCGCCAATCGCGAATCCGTACTGGTTTTGGATGTTCTTAGACAGCCGGCCGGGGTGGCTGAAGTAGTTGTTGATCGCTTGCAGATCGTTGTTGGTATTGCGTTCGAACGCAACTCCGTGCAAATCGTTGGTTCCCGATTTGATGATGACGTTGATCGCCGCGCCGCCCGCCGCGCCCTGCTCGGCGTCGAACGAGTTAGCGCTCACGCTGACCGTCTCGACAGCTTCCGGCGAAGGCACGTAGGCTACGTTGACCGGCAGCCATGGATAGGAATCGGTCGCGCCATCCAGCTTGGTGTTGTTGGCTTGAGAGGACACGCCATTCTGAGATACCGTGATGGCGCGCTGCGGGTTGCCGGCAGCCGAATTGGCTTCGCCCGAGCCCGCCGTAGTGTTAGCGCCCGGTTGCAGCAGCAGCAGCGCCTGGACGTTCTTTCCCTCAGTGCCGTTGTAAGGCAAGTTCGACACTTCCTGCGGCGAAATGTCCGCATGAATATCGGCCCTATCGGTTTGGAGCACCACCTGAGCCGCCGTGACCTCTACGGTCTGGATGACGGTCGCGACCTGGAGTTGCACGTCCACGCGCCGAATCGCGCCCACCTGCACCTGAATGTTGGTTTCGATGAAAGTCTGGAACGATTTGGCCGTGACGGTGACTTTATAAGGACCAGCTTGCAGGTTGGTGAAACGGTAGATGCCGCGTGTGTCGGTGTCGGTTCCAGCCTTGACGTTGGTGGCCTGATTAACCGCTTCCACATGCACCCCGGGCACGGCAGCTCCGGTTGGATCGATTACGTTTCCCGTGAGCGATCCGTAAAGAACTTGAGCGTGGCAGACACTGCCGGCCCATATGACTGCGAGAAGCGCAACCGCGCAGCGAACGATAAACAGAGTTCGTGTCGTCATTCTTTGACCCTTTCCACTAGCTTCTTCCCGACCAAAACCACTTCGTTGTATCTTCAAACTATATATACACCTTGCACGGCAGAAGTCAAGCCAGTCCGGCATCGGATTTTCGCGGCTGTTCGTCCAAAACCATCCGAAAAGCTCCGCCCNNAAACTAAAGGCCCTAGCGGAAATCGCTCCAGCGGGACCGTCTAGGCTGTACCATTAGTCTTTCGCTCCCCCGTTCGGAGCTGGCCGGAGTCCGCAACGGGCTGCCAGCGCCTCCGGCGCAGCACAGGAGCCGAACGAAAGGAAGTGGTTGCAATGCACAAGGGTGCCTTACGGACTCGCGGCGTTCTATTCGTGTCTTTAGCCGCCGTGTTATTCGGACAACAGGCCGGGAATGTTGCTTACCGCAACCCGGAACTCCCCGCCGAAAAGCGCGCCGCCAACCTGGTCGGGCAGATGACTCTGGAAGAAAAAGTTTTGCAGATGCAAAATTCCGCCCCGGCCGTCGAGCGGCTGGGAATTCCGGCTTACAACTGGTGGAATGAAGCCCTGCACGGCGTGGCCCGCGGCGGCCAAGCTACGGTTTTCCCGCAGGCTATCGGGCTCGCGGCCATGTGGGATACCGAGCTCATGCAACGCGTCGCCGACACCATCTCCACCGAAGCCCGCGCCAAGTACAACGAAGCCATTCGCACCAACACCTACAAACAGTATCTGGGGCTCACCTTCTGGTCCCCCAATATCAATATCTTTCGCGATCCGCGGTGGGGCCGCGGCCAGGAAACCTACGGCGAAGACCCCTACCTCACCGGCCAGATGGCCGTCGCCTTCATCAAGGGATTGCAAGGTGACGACCCGAATTATTTCAAGACCATCGCCACCGCTAAGCATTATGCCGTTCATAGCGGGCCCGAACCCTTGCGGCACAAGTTCGATGTCCAGCCGAGCGAGCGCGATCTCAACGAGACCTACCTGCCCGCTTTCCGCACCGCCGTGGTCGAGGGCCACGTGGATTCCATCATGTGCGCCTACAATAGCGTCGACGGCGTGCCCGCCTGCGCCTCGACCGACCTGCTGCAGAAGACTCTCCGCGCAGCCTGGGGCTTCCAGGGCTATGTAGTCAGCGATTGCGGCGCCATCCGCGATATCTACAGTGAAACCGCCCACAAGTACAAGCCCACCGCCGCCGAGGCTGCCGCTCTGGCCGTCAAGGCCGGCACCGATCTCACCTGCGGCACCGAGTACCGTTCGCTCGTGGATGCCGTCAAAGCCGGCCAGATCACCGAAGCCGAGATCAACCGCTCCGTGGAGCGCCTTTTCGTGGCGCGCTTCAAGCTCGGCATGTTCGATCCTCCCGACCGCGTGCCGTTCTGCAAAATCCCCTACTCCGAAAACGATTCCGCGGCTCACCGCAAGATCGCCCTGGATGCCGCCCGCGAATCCATTGTGATGCTGAAGAACGATGGTGGCACCCTGCCGCTCAAAGCTTCCCTCCGCCGGATCGCGGTCATCGGCCCCTCCGCCGACGACCCGGTCGCGCTCCTCGGCAACTACAATGGCTTCTCTCAAAAACAGGTCACGCCGCTCGAAGGCATCGAGCAGCAGTTCAAAAAGACCGACGTGCGCTTCGCGCTCGGATCCACCTACGCCCCGCAATCGCAGGCCCTCGTGCCCTCGAACGCGCTCGTGACTCCGTCCGGCGCCGGCCGGGGCCTCCTCGCCGAATACTTCGACAACGCCGCTTTCACCGGCCAGCCCAAACTCGCGCGCGTGGAACCCCGCATCTTTCAACAAGCCGGCATCGTCGATCCGGAATTGGCCGCCGCGCTCCCGCAACACGCCGCCGCGGTGCGCTGGACCGGGATTCTCCGGCCGCCGGTCACCGGCGATTACGCCATTGCCTGCAGAGGCGGATTTGGCTCCGCCGCGCTCCGTATTTTCCTCGAAGACAAAGAATTGCTGCCCGAACCCGCGCCCTCCGACCCCCCCGGCCGCGGCGCCGGTGCGCCGCCCCGTGGATCCGTCTCTCCCGCCCACGCGCCCCTGGAGGCCGACCACCCTTACCGACTCCGCGTCGAATACAAACCGCAGGTTCCCGCCGCCGCCGGCGCTCAACTCCTCTGGCTTCCCCCCGAGGCGCCGCTCCTGGCGGAGGCCGTGGAAACTGTCAGGAATGCCGACGTCACCGTGGCCTTTGTCGGCCTCAATCCCAACCTCGAAGGGGAAGAGATGCAGGTCAACGTTCCTGGCTTCTCGGGCGGTGACCGCACCGATCTTAAATTGCCCGATCCGCAGGAGCGCCTCGTCGAGGCCGCTATCGGTGCCGGCAAACCCGTCATCGTCGTGCTCACCAGCGGCAGCGCCCTCGCCGCCAATTTCGCAGCCACGCGCGCCGCCGCCGTCCTGGAACTCTGGTACGGTGGCGAAGAAGCCGGCACCGCCATCGCCCAGACTCTCGCCGGCGTCAACAACCCCGCCGGCCGCCTGCCCGTCACTTTCTATCGCGGCGTCGAACAGTTACCTCCCTTCGAAGACTATTCCATGAAAGGCCGCACTTACCGTTATTTCCAGGGCGATCCCCTTTACTCGTTCGGCTTCGGCCTCACCTACTCGAAGTTCGATTATTCCGCCCTCCGCGCCCAGCGCACCCCCAGCGGCGCGCAGATTTCCGTCCATGTGAAGAACTCGTCCACCCGCGAGGGCGACGAAGTGGTCCAACTCTACCTCGGCGGCGCCGGCGGACCGGACGATCCCGTTCGCCAGCTCCGCGGGTTCCAGCGCATCCACCTGAGCCCCGGGGAATCCGGAGAAATCGATTTCTCGATCCCTGCGGCCGGCCTACCCAAAGACAAGGTGCGGATCAGTGTCGGCGGCGGCCAGCCCGTCGGAAAAATTCCCCACCTCGACGCAGTCCTTTGATAGCATCGCTTAAAGGAGCTCAAAACGCCGGTACGGGATCGCAAGATGAGAGTGATCGACCCTAAGCGCATTCAAGGCGCGTCCAGCGAAGTAGTGCGCGATATCAACCGCCGCATCGTCCTCAACCTCATTCGCACCCGCCAGCCCATCTCGCGCGCCGATCTCGCTCGCCTCTGCGGCTTACAGCGCAGCACCATTTCTTTGATCGTCGAACAATTGATCAACGAGTCCTGGGTCATCGAAGGCCCCACCGGCCGCCTGCCCCGCGGACGCCGTCCCACCTTCCTCCGGCTCAATGACGACCGCGTCATCATCGGCGTCGATATCCGCCCCGAGCAAACCACCGTCGCCCTCGCCGATGCCAACGGCAAGTTCACCTCCCGCGAAGTCATCCCTACCCCGTCCGATCCCAAATCCGCCGTCGACGAACTCCTGCAATCCATTCAACGCGTTAGAAATTCCTGCCGCGGCAAGAAGCTCGAAGGCATCGGCATCAGCCTCCCCGGCCGCTTCAACCAGGGCTCCGACCGTCTGGTCTTCGCCCCCAATCTCAGGTGGCGCGATTTCGATCTGCGCACTCCCATCATGAAGGCTACCGGCGTCGAGGTGGAACTCGAAAACGCCGCTAACGCCTGCGTGCTCGCCACCGTTTGGTTCGAACACATGGAGGCCTGCCGCAACCTCGTCGTCGTCACCGTCTCGGAAGGCATCGGCACCGGAATCCTGTTGAATGGCCAATTGGTGCGCGGCGCGAACGGCATGGCCGGCGAATTCGGCCACGTGCCTCTCGATCCCAAGGGCCCCGTTTGCGGCTGTGGCGGCCGCGGTTGTTGGGAGGTCTACGCCTCCAATCGAGCCGCTCTCCGCTATTACCTCGAATCCGGCTCCACTACCGATGGCTTGACTTTTCCCGATCTTCTCAGCCGCGCCGACCACGGCGATATCCGCGCCGTCAAGGCCCTCGAAACCATGGCCCATTACCTCGGGCGGGGCATGCGCATGATCGTCGCCGGCCTTGCTCCCGAGCGCATCATCGTGGTCGGCGATCTCACCCGCTCCTGGAACCGCTTCGGACCCGTGATTGAGGCCGAAGTCCAGGACCAGGTCCTCCCCGGCGGCTCGATCCCCCGTCTCGACGCCTCCGGCGAAGGTGGCATGGCGCGCCTTCGCGGCACCGTCGGCCTCATCCTCCAAAAAGATTTCGGCGTCTATTTCTAAAACACTGCGTTCGTTTCCGATTGCGAGCCAGAAGGGGACCGTTCCCTTTACTCCGTATGCGCCGCATATTCCTCTTCCCGTGCAAAACGGCGAGAACATTTCGGGGACCCGGCCTTCTCGCGCACCATTCTCGACATCGTAACAAGAAATTGTGAGCGATATCATCCGATTACTCAGTCACTTACAGTTTCTAACCCCAGACTCCGAATTCTCGTCTGCTAACCTGAAATTGGGATGGGGGCGCTCGCCACCAATCTCCTTTCCATTTCAAGCGCCGAAGAAACCAGTATGTCATCACTCCACCAATCCACCCCTCGGGGCCCGACCCTTGCTCCACTCACGTCAAACCCTTGTGTTTCCAATACGTCTTGCAGTGCGACCCCGCCCTGCGAAACGAACCCAGTCCCATTTTTGAACACTAAGCGCCATCCNNTGCGAGGTGCTCCGGCAGGCATTATGAAAAAGCCATCTCCCGCACCCAGATCTGAAGCTCCACCGAAGAAGATCCCCGCTTATCGCAACGCCGCGCTGCCGCCCACCAGACGCGTCAAGGATCTTCTGTCCCGCATGACCCTGGAGGAAAAAGCCGCGCAGATGATGTGCGTCTGGCAGAAAAAGGTCGACACCCTGGTCGATGACGACGGCAATTTCGACTTGCCGAAAGCCAGAAAGGCCTTCAAGGACCGCCGCGGCCTCGGCCAGGTCGGCCGCCCCAGCGACGCCGGAGGTCCCCGCGATTCCGCCAAGGGCCGCACCGCGCGCACTATGGCGGAACTCACCAACGCCATTCAGAAGTTCTTNNGGCCATGCCGCCATCGGCGGCACCAGTTTCCCGCAGCCCATCGGTCTGGGCGCCACATTCGATCCCGAATTGGTGGAGGCCCTCTTCACCATGACCGCCGCCGAAGCTCGCGCGCGCGGAACCCATCAGGCCTTGACACCGGTTGTCGACGTGGCCCGCGAGCCCCGCTGGGGCCGCGTGGAAGAGACCTACGGAGAAGATCCCTACCTGGTATCGCGCATGGGCATCGCCGCCGTGCGCGGCTTTCAAGGCGACGCCACTTTCCGCGACAAGCAACACGTCATCGCCACGCTGAAACATTTTGCCGCCCACGGCCAGCCCGAATCCGGCATGAACTGCTCACCCGTAAATGTTTCCGAGCGCCTGCTGCGCGAGACCTTCCTCTACACCTTCAAAGAGGCTATCCACAAGGGCGGCGCCATCAGCGTGATGGCATCCTATAACGAAATCGACGGCATCCCGTCCCACGCCAATCGCTGGCTGCTGCGCGATGTGCTCCGCAAGGAATGGGGATTCAAGGGCTTCATCGTCTCCGACTACTACGCCATCACCGAGCTGAATTACCGCGCCGACGTCCGCGGCCATTCGGTGGCCAAGGATAAGAAGGAGGCCTGCCGTCTCGCCGTCGAAGCCGGCGTCAATATCGAACTGCCGGAACCCGATTGCTACCTGCACCTCGTTGAGCTGGTCCGCAAAGGCGTGCTCAAGGAGCGGCAGCTCGACGATCTGGTGGCGCCCATGCTCCACTGGAAATTCCAAATGGGGCTCTTCGACGATCCGTACGTCGATCCCGATGCAGCCGACCGCCTGGTGGGCTGCGACGCCCATCGCAAACTCGCCTTGCAGGCGGCGCGCCAGACTATCACNNCCATCGCGGTGATTGGACCCAACGCCCACCGCAGCTTGTTGGGCGGCTACAGCGGCATACCCAAGCACGACGTCACGGTCCTCGACGGCATCAAAGCCAGGGTCGGCGACCGCGCCAAAGTGCTCTACAGTGAAGGCTGCAAGATCACCATCGGCGGCTCCTGGGTGCAGGATGAAGTGGTCCCCAGCGATCCCGCCGAGGATCGCCGCCAGATCGCCGAAGCCGTCAAAGTGGCTAAAAAGGCCGATGTCGTCGTGCTCGCCATAGGCGGCAACGAGCAGACTTCGCGCGAAGCCTGGTCCTTCGTGCACATGGGCGACCGCGCCAGCCTCGACCTGATCGGCCGCCAGGAGGAACTGGTCCGCGCCATGGTCTCGACCGGCAAACCCGTGATCGTCTTCCTCTTCAACGGCCGCCCGATTTCCATCAACGCCCTCAGACGCGATGTGGCGGTGATTTTCGAATGCTGGTACCTCGGCCAGGAAACCGGTCATGCCGTCGCCGAGGTTTTGTTCGGCGATTTCAATCCCGGCGGCAAACTCCCCATCACCATTCCGCGCTCCGCCGGCCACTTGCCCGCGTTTTACAACTACAAGCCCACCGCGCGCCGCGGCTATCTCTTCGACGACGTGACTCCGCTCTTCCCGTTCGGCTATGGCCTCAGCTACACCGCCTTCACCATCGCCAACGTCCGCCTCGATCAAAAGAAAATCAAGCGCGGCTCCTCCACCCGCGTTTCGGCCGACGTCACCAACACCGGCGCCCGCACCGGCAGCGAAACCGTGCAGATGTACATTCGCGACCTGGTCAGCTCCGCCACCCGCCCCATGAAAGAGTTGAAGGGCTTTCACCGCATCTCGCTCGACCCCGGCGAAACCCGCACCGTCACCTTCGACATCACGCCCGAACTACTGGCTTTCTACGATGCCGAAATGAAATTCGCCGTCGAGCCCGGCGATTTCGAAATCATGGTCGGCAATTCCTCGCGCGATGCCGATCTCCAAAAACTAGTCCTGGCGGTCCAATGAACACGCCATCGGTGCAAAAACTTTCGTTCAGGGAAAAGGCCGGCTATAGCCTCGGTGACGGCGCCGCCAACTTCGTCTTCATGACGATGATCCTGTTCCAGTTGAATTTCTACACCGACACCCTGGGCATCGCTGCCGCTACCGCCGGCTCGCTGCTCCTGGTCGGCCGTCTCTGGGACGCCTTCTTCGATCCCATGATGGGCCTCATGGCCGACCGCACCAACACCCGCTGGGGCAAGTTCCGCCCGTGGGTGCTGTGGACCGCCGTCCCCTGGGGCGTCGTCATGGTCGTCGCCTATACCACCCCCAACTTCGGAACCACCGGCAAGATCGTCTACGCCTGTATCACCAACATGCTGCTGATGACGCTCTACTCCGCCAACAACACGCCCTACTCCGCCATGACCGGCGTCATGACCGGCGACGTCAATGAACGCACCAGCCTTTCCTCCTACCGCTTCGTCGCCGCCATGATCGCGCAGTTGATCGTCGGCGGTTTCACTCTGCCCCTGGTCGCCAAGTTCGGCCAGGGCAATAATGCCAAGGGCTGGCAGATCACCATGGGCCTGTGGGCGACCATCTGCGTGGTCCTCTTCGTCATAACCTTCCTCACCACGAAGGAGCGTATCCAGCCCGATCCCAAACAAAAGTCCGACGCCAAACGCGACTTCGGCACCCTCGTCAAGACCGGCCCTTGGGTCGCCATGTTCATCCTCACGTTGGCCCACTTCGCCGTGCTAGCGATGCGCGGCGGCACTCTCTCTTATTATTTCCAGTATTACGTGAACCATGATCGCCTCTACGATCTGCTGCAAAACGTCGGCCTGGTGAACCCTGCCGCGCACGGCGTCTGGTCTTACCTGTTGAACACCTTTGGTCTGGTGGTCGATCCCAAGCGAGCCAACGTTTCCTCAGTGGGCTTCAGCCTCTTCAATATGTCGAGCCAGTTCGTCACCGTCGTCGGCGTTCTGTTCTCCACTTTTCTCTCCATGAAGTTTGGCAAGAAGACGGTTGCCCTTGTGGGCTTCTCGCTGACGACCATCTTTATGGCGCTGTTCATTTTCGTGCCGCCTGATTCCCTCGGCACGCTGTTCATTCTGGAATACGCCCGCGCGCTCACCTACGCTCCCACCATCCCGCTCATCTGGGCGATGTTCGCCGACGTGGTGGATTATTCGGAGTGGAAGACCGGACGCCGCATCACGGGCGTGATCTACGCCACCATCCTGTTCGGCCTCAAAACCGGCCTCAGCCTGGGCGGCGCAATGGCCGGCTGGCTGCTTTCCGGCTACGGGTATCGCGCCAACGCCGTGCAAACCGCCGATGCCTTGCGCGGCATACGCCTCACCATCAGCGTCTTTCCCGCCATTTTTTTCGTGATCGTCATCATTTGCCTGATCTGCTACAAGATCGGCAAGAACCTGAACCTCCAGATACAGGACGAACTGGCCGAGCGCCGCAAAAAATTCGTCACCGCTGAATAAGGAGCAACTAAAATCATGTCCCCGAAGTCCATCGCAATTCTAGGCCTGCTGGTGTGCGGCGTGTCCCACGCGCAACCGGCCACGTTGAAAGACGCCTTCCAGGGAATCTTCCGCATTGGCGCGGCTGTCAATCAGTCCCAGTTTGACGAAAAGGACGCCCGCGGCGATTCTATAATCGCTGCGCAGTTCAACACCATCAGCCCGGAAAACGCTCTCAAGTGGGAGTCCATCCATCCCCGGCTCGATAGTTACAACTTCGATCCCGCCGACCACTACGTGGCGTTCGGCGAAAAGAACAAGATGTTCATCATCGGTCACTGCCTGGTCTGGCACAGCCAGGTGCCCCGCTCGGTCTTCCAGGACGACAAGGGCGCGCCGCTCACCCGCGATGCCTTGTTGGAGCGAATGCACGATCACATCCGGACCGTGGTGGGCCGCTACAAAGGTCGCATCGGCGGCTGGGACGTGGTCAACGAAGCGCTCAACGAAGACGGCACCATGCGCAAATCGCAGTGGCTGAACATCATCGGTGATGATTTCATCGCCAAAGCCTTTCAGTTCGCCCATGAAGCCGATCCCAAAGCCGAGCTCTATTACAACGACTATTCGCTCGAGAACGAGGCCAAGCGCAAGGGCGCCGTCGAACTGATCAAGAAACTCAAAGCCCAGGGCGTCCCCATCACCGCCATCGGACTGCAAGGCCACGACAAGATGGATTGGCCCACGGCCGCGCAGCAGGCTGACACCATCGAGGCATTCGCCGCGCTCGGCATCAAAGTCAACATCACCGAGCTGGATGTCGACGTCCTGCCGCGCACCGCCCCCGGCAATTCGGCCGACGTCTCCGCCACCTCCGCCGGCGGCTCTGGTTCCAACCCTTACACCGCCGGCCTTCCCGACGCCGTACAGCAGGCGCTCGCCCAACGCTACGCGGAGCTCTTCAAAATCTTCGTCAAGTATCGCGCTTCCATAACGCGCATCACTTTCTGGGGCGTCACCGATGGCGACTCCTGGTTGAACGGTTTCCCGGTCCGCGGACGCACCAACTACCCGTTGTTGTTCGACCGCGAGGGAAAAACCAAGCCGGCCTTCACTTCCGTGATCTCGACGGCGAAGGAGGTCAAATGATCCTGCAACGCCGTCTTCCCCTAGCTCTGCTGCTCGGCCTCTGTCTCTTCGCTCCCCTTCGCCCCGCCCATGCGATCGGCCAGACCCGCTATATCCTCGAGAAGTCTGAGCCCGGCGCATTCCCCATCGTCCAGGGCAAGACCGCCGCGGCCATCTATGTCGACCCCGCCGATTGGCCCGGCGTCGCGCGTGCCGCCGCGGACCTCCAGGCCGATATCGCCCGCGTCACCGCCATCACTCCCGCGCTGCTCCGCGACACCAAAGGACTCGGCCCCGCCGCCATCATCGTCGGAACCATCGGCCGCAGCCCCTTCATCGACCAGCTCGTGCGCGAAAAGAAGATCGATACCGCACAGGTCGCCGGCAAGTGGGAAGCCTTCGTCATCCAGGTGGTGGCCAATCCGCTGCCCGGCCTAGCCAGCGCGCTCGTCATCGCCGGCAGCGATAAACGCGGCTCCATTTTCGGCATCTACGACGTGTCAGAACAAATCGGTGTCTCGCCCTGGTATTACTGGGCCGACGTTCCCGTCGTGCACAAGGACGCCCTCTTCGTAAAGGCCGGCCGGTACATGGAGGGCGAGCCCGCGGTGAAATACCGCGGCATTTTCTTAAACGACGAATCTCCCGCCTTGAGCGGCTGGGTGAGAGAGAAGTACGGCATGGCGGCGGTGTCGAACAATCCGGCGAGACCTTCCGACGTCGTGAACATGAACCACGAGTTCTACTCCAAGGTCTTCGAGCTGATCCTGCGTCTCAAGGGCAATTACCTGTGGCCCGCTATGTGGAACAACGCCTTCAATGAGGACGATCCGCTAAATCCGAAGGTCGCCGACGAGTACGGTATCGTCATGGGCAACTCGCACCATGAGCCGATGCTGCGCGCCCAGAAGGAATGGACGCGCCACGGCAAAGGCCCCTGGGACTATTCCAAAAACGCCGACGTGCTCAAAGCCTTCTGGGAAGAAGGCGTCCACCGCAACAAAGACTACGAGAGCATCACCACCATCGGCATGCGCGGCGATGGCGACAGGCCCATGGCCGGAACGTCGCTCGAAGCAAATGTTACGCTTCTCGAAAACATAGTCGCAGATCAACGCAAAATCCTCTCCGAGCAGGTCAACCCCGACGTCACGAAAATCCCCCAGCTCTGGGCGCTCTATAAAGAGGTCCAGGGCTACTACGAAAAAGGCATGCGCGTCCCCGACGATGTCACGCTCCTCTGGTGCGACGACAACTGGGGCAACATTCGCCGCCTTCCCACGACCGACGAGCAGAAACGCAGCGGCGGCGCCGGCATCTATTATCACTTCGACTACGTCGGCGGCCCGCGCAACTACAAGTGGATCGACACCAATCCACTCCCTAAAATCTGGGAGCAGATGAACCTGGCCCTCGAGTACGACGCCAAACAGATCTGGATCGTCAACGTGGGCGACCTCAAGCCCATGGAGTTCCCCATCGAGTTCTTCCTGGACCTCGGCCGCGACCCCCAGCGTTGGTCCAAGGATAGAATCGGGGAGTTCACGCGCCTCTGGGCCGAACGCGAATTCGGCGCCGCCCACGCCCCCGAAATTTCCGAACTGGTTTCCACCTACTTGAAGTACAACGGCCGCCGCAAACCCGAACTGCTCGACCCCACCACCTTCAGCCTTACCGATTATCAGGAAGCCGACCGCGTGGTGGCCGATTTCCACTCCCTGGTTTCCCGCGCCGAAAAAGTGCAGGCAGCCCTTCCGGAGAATGCCCGCGACGCCTTCTTTGAGCTCGTGTTGCATCCCGCCAAGTCCTACGCCCAGGTCGCCGAGCTCTACATCGCCGCCGCCAAGAATCAACTCTATGCTGCCCAGGGCCGCGCCTCCGCCAACGATTACGCCGCCCAAACCAAGGCGCTCTTCCAGGCCGATATCGATCTCAGCGCCTACTACAACCACACGCTCGCAAACGGCAAGTGGAACCACATGATGGATCAGACTCACATCGGCTATACCATGTGGCAGGAACCTCCCCGCAACACCATGCCCGCCGTCAAAGAGATCACCCTCCCCGACGCCGCCGGCATGGGTGTTGCCGTGGAAGGCTCCGCCGATTCCTGGCCGGGTGCCAAATCCGATCCGGCGCTCCCCGCCTTCGACGCCTTCAACCAGCAGCGCCGCTACATCGACGTCTTCGACAAAGGCAGCGCCCCGTTTGAATTCACTGCCGCCCCCAGCGCCCCTTGGATCTCCGTGAGCCCGTCGAGCGGCTCCATTCAGAAGGAGCAGCGCCTTTGGGTCAGCATCGATTGGAGCGAGACGCCCGCCGGATTGTCCGACGGCTCCGTCAAGATCTCGGGCGCCGGCGGCGCCGAGGTCACCGTCAGGCTCACCGCTTCCCATCCGCGCGAGATCACAACCGCCACGCTGCGCGGCTTCGTCGAAGGCGGCGGCTACGTCTCCATCGAAGCCGAGCATTACTCGAAGAACAGTGTCGCCCCCGCCGCCCGCTGGGAAAAGATCGACGACTACGGCCGGACGCTTTCGGCCATGTCGGTCTTCCCCGTCAACGGCCCCAGTCTGGACCCGGGTAAGAATGCACCGTCTTTGGAATATCGGATGTACCTGTTCGACACCGGGAAAGCCGAGGTGGGCGCCATCCTGGGCCCCACCCAGAACTTCACTCCGGGCCGCGGCCTGCGCTTTGCCGTGGCGTTCGACGACCAGGCCCCGCAAGTCATCGATACTCTTGCGCAGAATTCGAACCGCGACTGGGAGACCACCGTCAAAGACAGCGTCCGCCACGTCAAATCGAATTTCACGCTCGCCGCGCCCGGCTACCACACGCTGAAAATCTGGATGGTCGACCCCGGCATCGTGCTGGAAAAACTCGTGGTGAACCTGGGTGGAGTGAAGCCCAGCTACCTCGGCCCGCCCGAAAGCTATCGCGCCGTCGAGCGCCCGTAGCTGTCGTTACCGATCCAGTCCTATGCGCTTCTTGAGCGCGCGAAATCCGGGGGAGTTCCGCATGGCCGCATAAGCCGGATGAACCGCAATACTCAACGCCTGCCATTCGTGCCGGTCCACCGACCGTTCCAGCCATTTCACCGTGTTCGGTTCATCGCCAATGAACGCGTACACCAGCGCGAACCACTGCATGGAAACATTGGGATCCGGGTATTTTTCCTCGAAGGGGCGAATCAGACGCAGGGCTTCCCCCCGTTGGCCGGCTCTGGCAAATGCCATCGCCTCAAAAAACTGTGCCTGAGGGAAACGTGGTTTTAGTTGTCGAAATACAGGCAAGGCCAGTTCCGGATGGCGCTCTTCAATGTAAGTCGCGCCGATCATCTGCTGGGGAGCTATCATGCTCGGATGTTCCGTGGCGATCTGCTGAGAGATCTCGCGAGCTTGCGCGAAACGTCCCTCCAGATTCCGCACCACGGCGAGATTATTCATGGATGCGGTGGAGAATGGGTCCAAGTCCATCATACGGCGGACGTGCTGGTCAGCTTCCGCAAAACGGCCGCGAAAGGTCAGGAGAAATGCGTAGAAGCTCTCTGCGGTTGAGCTGGGCGGACCGGCAACCGATAACTGGAGTTCCCGCTCGGCCCGTCCCCAATCCCAATCGTATTGCATGGCGAGAACCGCCAGTATGGCGTGGGGCGTCGGCAGGTCGGCGTCCAGTTCGAGTGCCTTATGGAATAACTGTTCTGCGCTCTTGCGCTCGGCCTCCGTCTGGTAAGCGGATCCCCGCGCTACAAATCGATTGTATTTCGCGCTTGCCAGGCCGGCGTACGCCGCGCCATACGCCGGGTCCAAGTCAATCGCGTGTTGATACTCCGCCTCGGCTCGCGTCAGACTTTCGGTGGTCATCTGTTGCATGTCGTAGCGCGCCTTCAACACCAAGTCGTGCGCCTCGGCGTTCGGAACATGCCGGGCTGCCGGAATATCGGCGGTCGCTTTCAAGCTTGTAGCGATATCCGCCGCCAGCTGCGACTGCATGGCGAACAGATCCGAAGTCTGGCGCTCATAGGTGTTCGACCACACCAGAGAGCTGTCGGTGACGCGCTCGAGATGCGCGATGATCCGGATGCGGTCCCCCGACCGGTCGACTCGGCCTTCGAGTATGTTGGCCACTTTGAGCAATCGTCCTGCTTCGCGAATATCGACCGTTTTGCCCTTGAATTGAAAAGCAGAGGATCGGGCAACCACGCGCAACGTTTTGATGCGGGCCAGTGAATCGGTGATTTCATCGGTCAGACCGTCGGCAAAGTACTGGTTCGCCGCGTCGGCGGTCAAGTCGGTGAAAGGCAGCACCGCGATGGACGTGGGGGATTCATGGTGAGAAACGGCGCGCCACGCGATGACGGCGGCGGCAATACACAGGATTCCGGCCGCCGCGTACGGCCACACGCTCCGTCGCAGAACTGGAGCGTGCTCGACCGCTGGCGCTTCCATCGGCGCAGTTTCCACTTCGACCGATTTCCGCCGAAATACCGGCACGTAGGCGCCGACGGGCAACTCGATCCGGACCTCGTCCTCCGCTCCGCCGTTTTCGTAGTACTTCGCGAGCCGCTTCCGCAGCCGCGCAGCCTCTTGCCTGACCACCGGGTCCAGACGCGGATCCCAGGAGGCAGGGCGATCAAAGACGTCCGTACCCAGCACGCTTTCTTTGAGGAGATGGCGTTCCCCGCGGAGAGCAGTCTCTACCAGATGCCGCAAGAACCGGCCCGGCCGCTCAGCCTTTCCGAACGCCTCACTGGCGACCACTTTGCCGAGTGCCGCGAGCACCGCATCATGTGGGATTTCGCCGGCTGTTTCCGCTCGTGCCTGTTTATCGAGATCTGGTTCCGCAGGCATTTTCGGTAGAGCCCACCCTTTGGGAACCTTCAGCCTACGCGTTTTTCCTCCTCGATGCAACCCTTAGTAGATACTATGACTTAACTCAACTCTTGCTACCGTAGCACTACCCCTTGCTTCTTGTTTTCGCGCCGCCATGCCGGTTATCGTCGAGTACCCCTGAAAATCAGGGTCGATAGTCGCCCGAATCAGGTACTTAGATGACATACGTGCGCGTCGCTTCCCTTCGGGGTGTTCCGGGCGAGCAGTCCGGACGGGCTGAGTGTTGTGGAGCGGTTGCCGGCGCTGGGCTGGGTCTGGGGGACGGGACCGATGATCGGTTTCATGTCAAAGAACGATTGCCTGCCGCTGAAGGGGCCGATGAGCGCGCAGGAGTTTCTGAAGTATGTTGCGGCCACAGTGAAGTTGGAGTACGTGGCGGACGAGCCGGTTCCCGTCTGCACCTTGGCGTTCTCCAACCACCTGTCGACCGTCGATGGAGGCCCGGTGACAATCTGCGGAGGATGGCCCGGCGCCCAGGCGGAAAGCGACTTCATCCCCGGAGACACCGTTTCCGTGCAGTTCACAGTGGCGCGAAACTCGCCCTTCATGGCGTGAGGTACTCCTCCGCTCCGGAGGCTCAGTATGCGGAGTTGATGCGGCAGTGGGACGCGCCTGGGATGGGGGGACATGCTGAGGACGCGTGGCAGAACGCGTGGGTCCAGCGGAACACTGCGCAGCAGCAGCAGTTCAACCACGACCAGGCGGTGCGGCAGCAGATGCATGAGCAGTTTATGGCCACCATGCAGCGGGGAACGGACCTGTCGATGGCGCGGACCCAGGCGAGCATGAATGCCCGGTCTACGGCGGCGTCGGACTGGGTGGACTACGCGCTCGATCAGCAGACCGTCCGCGACCCGAACACCGGCCAGGTCAGCAAGGTGTCGAGCGCTTACACCTATGTGTGGGTCGATAGCACCGGCAAGAACAGCTACCAGACCGGCAACCCAAACGCTAATCCCAACGGTACGTTACAGGGCAATTGGACTCGCCAGCAGCAGGTCCACGGCGACGGCACCGGCAAGTAGAGACCGTCGCGCCTAATACGTCGCGCCGCCCGCCACTAGCGGCCCTTGCCGAATCTCCAGACAACCGCGGCCGGTGGGCAGCATCTTGCCCGGGTTGAGCCGACCTTGGGGGTCGAACAATCGCTTCAACCGCCCCATCATGTCCAGCGTTTCCGGCGGGAACTGCTTGGCCATGAGCTCGTTCTTTTCCATGCCCACGCCGTGCTCGCCCGTGATCGATCCGCCGGCTTCCACGCAGTACTTGAGAATCTCTTCCCCCGCGGCGCGCGCCCGTTCCAGTTCGCCCGGCTTCCGCGCATCAAACAAAATGATCGGGTGCATATTGCCGTCGCCGGCGTGAAAGATATTGCTGATGGTCAGCCCGCGCCGGCGCGCCACCTCGCCGATAAACCGCAGCGTCGGGGCGATCTTGGTGCGCGGCACCACGCCATCCTGCNNGCTCCGCACCCGACGCAGGCCACGCGAATCTGCCCCACCTGTTCTTCCACAATCTCGACCGGGCCCTCCAGTTCAATCAGCAGCACCGCCGATGCGTCCATCGGGTAGCCCGCGTGCGTGGCCTCTTCCACCATCCGCAGCATCACCCCGTCCAGCATCTCCACCGCCACCGGTGTAATCGCGCGGGCGGTGATCTCGGCCACGGTGCGGCCGGCGTCCTCGTTGGAATCGTAAACCACCAGAATGGTTTTGACGGCTTCCGCCTTGTGCATCAGCCGGAGCGTCACCTTCGTCACCAGCGCCATGGTGCCTTCCGAGCCGGTCAGCAGCCCCGTGAGGTCGTACCCCGGCAGGTCGGCTTCTTTGCCGCCGGTCTCCACTACGCTGCCGTCCGCGAGCACCAGTTCGAGGCCCATCACATGATTGGTGGTCACCCCGTAGGCCAGCGTGTGCGGGCCGC
>PLZX01000196.1 GCA_003152325.1 Bryobacterales bacterium
GTGGAACTGTCGGGCACCATGGCGCGCATTTCGCGCGCGATATCCTCATATAGCGCGGACCGGGCCAAGAAAGTGCAAGCGCTGGCCCAACAATATCGGGGCGGCAACTACCGGCCGGATTCCGTGAAGACCAGCCAGGGCATGATTGCGGAAGCCCAAGGCAGCGGAACCAGATAAGATGCCTGCCGCGGACACGGCGGAACAATTGTCGGCGGCCCGCCTGGAAGTGAAGCGGGCTCGCGACCTCCTTGAAGCCCCCAGCCCGGGGTCGCTGGAGGCCAGTTCCAGCGCTCTCGAGCGGGCGGTCTCCGGCCTGAATAGCTGCCGGCGCGGGATGCGGCCGGGTCTGACAGACGCCGATCTCATCGCCAAGGTCCGCCAGTTGCGGACGGAGTTGCGGCATGCCGGCCGGTTGCTCGAAAGCGCGGCGGATTTCTACCGGGGTTGGGAGCGGATCCTGGGAGTGATGAGTGGCGGGTACACGGCGGGCGGCGAACCCGCACGGGTGGCGCGCACTGGAAGGGTCCACTGCGAGGGATAGGCGGCGATGTCCAACATTCTCTCCTCGCTCATCTCGACGGCCGGCGCGCTGGACGCCTTCACGCAGGCGCTCGAGGTCACGCAGAATAACGTCGCCAACGCCCAAACGCCCGGTTATGCGAAACAGATTCAGATCCTGACCGCCATGCCGTTCGACCCGGCCGACGGATCGACCGGTGGAGTACGCGCGGCGCAAGTGGCCAGCTCGCGAGACCAGTACGCCGAACAGGCTGTCCGCCAGCAGAATGTCTTGCTGGGGCAGGCGCAGCAGAATGTCACGAGCTTCACGTCGCTGCAATCCCTGTTCGACATCTCCGGCAATTCCGGGCTGCCCAACGCGCTCAACAACCTATTTACGAGCTTTTCAGCGTGGGGGCAGACGCCCACTAGCACAAACGCACGCCAGGCCGTGATCGACAGCGCGACCGACTTGGCGAACGCCTTTCGGCAAACCGCCACCGGCACCGCCCAGGCGGCGCAGGACAATAACCGCCAAATCGATCAAACGGTGGTCCAGATCAATCAACTGGTGGGTCAACTGGCAGGTTACAACTCGCAGGCCATGGGCCACGCGGCCCCGGACGCCGGCTTGGATGCGCAAATCAATATGACGCTGGAGCAACTGTCGCAGTACGCCAGCTTCACCGCCAGCCTGCAGTCGGATGGCTCTGTCACGGTGTTGCTTAACGGGCAGGTGCCGCTCGTAATCGGCGACAAGAGCTATGCGCTGCAGGACGAGCCAGTGGCGCCCGATCCCACGTCGCCGAATCCGGGCGCGCCGCCTGCGATGCGCATTCTGTCGTCGGACGGCACGGACATCACCGCGCAGGTGACAACCGGCCAGCTCGGAGCGCTGGTGAACCTGGCCAATACCGTGTTCCCCCAATACCTGGGTGACGGCAATGACGCCGGCGACCTGAACACCATGGCGGAGCAGTTCGCCAACCGCGTCAACCAGCTGCTGACCCAGGGTAATATTTCCGACGGGCCGCCACCGGTGGCCGGCGTGCCGCTGTTCACCTACGACACCACCAACGCCACCAATGTGGCGCAGACCCTGGCCGTTGACCCGACCGTCACCGGGGACCAGTTAGCCGCTATTTCCACCGGGCCGCCCGAAGTTGCCAATGGAGTCCCGCTGGCGCTCTCCGGGCTGGCCAATCCGCAGTCCAGCGACGACGAAGTCAACGGCGCCAGCTTTAGCGAATTCTACGGTAATATGGCGACGCGCATCGGCAACTACCTGAACGACGCCAACAGCGCCCTGCAAGTGCAGCAATCGGCGCTGGCCCAGGCGCAGAATTTGCGGCAGCAGGTGTCCGGCGTGTCGCTCGATGAGGAGGCCACGGTTCTGCTTCAGTTCCAGCAGGCCTACGAAGCCAACTCGAAATTGATCACCATCCTGAACCAGTTGTCGGAAGACACGATCAACATGCTCACTACTGCCTGAGGGCCGCCATGATTACCAACCTCGCTCCCGAAAACGCTCTATTTGTCGCCGACGTGAATCGCATCCAGCAGCGCATCGCCGAAGCCAACAACCAAGTCTCCTCCGGCAAGAAGATCAATGTCGCATCGGACGCGCCCGACCAGATCGACACGCTGCTGCAACTGCGGGCCAACCTGCAGCACAACACCCAGGTGCAGTCCAACCTCACGCTCGCGACCACCGACGCCAACGCCGCCGACAATGCCCTCGGCTCCTCGATCCAACTGATGGATAGCGCCATGAGCCTGGCCAGCCAGGGTGCAACCGCCACCATGGACGCTGCGGGGCGCCTCAGCATCGCCCAACAAATCCAGGCCATTCAGCAGCAAATGGTCTCTTATAGCCAGACCACCGTGCAGGGCCGTTTCATCTTCAGTGGAGATCAGGATAGCGGCCCGGTCTACAGTTGGAATGGGAGCGCTGCGAATCCCGTGGTGCAGGAGTCCAATCCGGTTTCCACGCGCCTGATTGAGGACGCGTCGGGCGGTTCGTTTCCAGCGTCCCAGCGCGCGCAGGAGATTTTTGACGACCGCGATCCCGTCACCGGCAACCCCACCGCCAACAACGTGTTCAACGCCCTCAATAGCCTGTATCAGGCTTTACAGAACAACGACACAGCCGGAATCAACAGTGCCATTCCGCTGCTCAAGTCGGCGTCGGGCCAACTGAATACCATGCAGGCTTTCTATGGCAACGTGGAGAACCGCATACAGAATGCCAGTAATTTTGCCAGCAGCTACGACGTACAGTTGCAAACGCAGATCAGCCAGACGGAAGACGCCGATATCACGAGCGCGGCGATGGAACTGACTCAAGCCAACACGCAGTTACAGGCGGCTTTTGAGATGCACGGGCAGGCTCCGCACTCAAGCCTGTTCAACTACCTGGGTTGAGCGCCTGAGCGGAGGCCACTAATTCGGCAATTGCCGCAGGAGAGCCGGGAAAAACGCTTGGATGAAGCTGATAGTCGTCCGGGTGGCCGAATCGACATCGTCGTTTTGCACGGACACCATCGCTCTGACCAGAGATGTGTCGCTGCGGCGGTACCGCATGGAGTCCAGCACAAGCCAGAAGCGCGCCGCATACTCGCTGGCGATCACGCGGTTGTGGCTCTGGTACCAGTAAATGGCCACTACTTTGGAATCATCGCCGCTCGCCACCACATACTTATTCGCCACAATCGGCTCCGGCCAGCCAGGCACGACGATCGGGATGGTGGTGTTCTCGATTGGTTCCCAGCCGGCGCCGGGCAGACAGGCCTTGGGGGAATGAGGTGTCTGGCCGTAGCGCTGCGTCTTGTAATATGCAATCCACAGAGAGGCTTTCTTGGCCACCGATAGGTTGACGTAATCGCGATTCAGCGTGTCATCGGCGCGCAAGACCTGCTGCGTATCCGCGGTCAAGGGGTACTCCGCGGTCATGCGCCAGTCGCCGAGTGTGGAAGGAAACGCAGCCAGCGGAGCGACGTTGGGCGTAAGTTCGCGGCGCGACGCCGCCGCGTAATAAACCGCCCCCTGCAGCAGTAGCACTACTGTCAGCAGCAAGGCGTACTTGCCCTTCAGGAAGCTCACGCGCGAGCCCTCTTCGCCGCCAGGAAATTCAGGGTGCGCACGATCAGTTGATGGAACAGGACCAGAATGATCAACGCCACGATGAAAATCACCCAGCCGGTGGATTCGTGGAAAAAGCCTTCCGCCAGCTCGGGTTTTATCTGAGTCATGATTCCGGTAAACGTAACGCGGCTCCCGTTGGCGACGATGGCGATGGGAATGGTCGAGGCAAACAGCACCACCCGGACCCATATCCGTTTCTCAAAAAAGTATCCGTATACCAGCGAAAGAAAAGTCAACGAAAGCAACGACCGGATCCCGCTGCAGGCCTCCACCACCGAAAGCGTCTGGTGCGGCAGTTCCAGGATGTTGCCGTCCCGCAGTACGGGAATACCGAGCAGGTCGAGTGCGCCGGCCGCCATGCGGCTGGCGATCAATTGCAGCGGAAACGTGATGCGGTTGTAGACGATGGTGGGAATCGGAACCATAAACAACAGCAGGAACAACGGGAAGGCCAGCACTTTGAGGGTCTCGGTTCCTCGCAGCAGCCAGATCACACCGATCAAAGTGATGATGATCGCGGTGTGGGTGAGAAACAGTTCCACGCCCAAGGTGGCGGCAATCAGTTGCGCACCCCCCAGAAGCACGACCACCAGTCCCCATAGGTTCGGTTTGGGCTCGATCGCCAGCAGTTCTTCGCGCTTCTGCCAGATGATGAAAGCCGAGATCAAAGGCACGAAAAAGCCATGCCCCATATCCGCATTGTTGACCCAAACGGAGGCGAGAGAATACAAGGCAGGCGCGTAGCAGGCTGCTATCAGCAGGCCGAACCACGACAAACTGATCCAGGGGATCTGGGTTTTGGGGGGCGCAGGTGCCATACCGGGTATTCATCAATGATAGCAAACAGAAGCTGCCGGCTACGTTCGCCCGCGCCGCGCCGCGTCTGATACCAGCGAGCGCGGGCAACTCGAGGTCACGCAGAAAGTGTTGGCACGACTCAAAGGCTAGTTTTACTTGGGCGGCGGCGTCCAACCTGCCGCGGAGCAATTGACTGGCGTCCGCGAGCCGGATGAGACCGGCACATTCTTTGTGGCGCATTTAGATCGTGAATAGCCAGGTCGGTGAAGAAGAAAACGCTCAATAGCAGAGCATAAAAGTGGGTCCTGTGGGGCCAAAGGATCACAGGAGCTTCCAGGCCAAAGAACTGGTTCCTGAGCATATATAGAATTCCTTCGGAGGCTACGTACCCAAAGAATATGGAGAGACCCGCAAAAGCACCGCTCGCGAGGGCAGGCCACCGTACGCTCGACCGATGTTGACCCTTGCTGCCGCTGGCCAAAAGGGAAACCCAAGGCGCCCAACATGGTGGTGCCGAGAGTAGTGAGCAGGCGGTTCATGTCGAGGAAGGCTTGAGGCTGCTGTTCCTGCAGTTGAGTCAAAGATTCGACTTGGGGTTCAAGAATGTTTGCCCCGAAGCGTAACGCTGGACTTGCCATGCCACCAAGGCGATGGCTACAGCGCCGACATAAAAGCCGAACCTCTCGATGATTGAACGCCCGTCTGCTCGCATCATCTTGTCGACTCCCCTGGATTCAATTTCTAGCCCAGATCGCGCTTCCTGATACATCCGCCGGCTTCCGCGCTGAGAGCTTAGGGCGCGGCTTCGCAGTGGTGCTTTCGAGCAACTCAGGTACAGTGAGCGATGATGCCGGGCGCGCTGAGCGATCTCGCAGAGTACACCCTTCCGGGGTGCAGATTCTGTGGAACGGTTCGGTAGGAAGCGCGATTCCGCCGGCTCCAGGCGCTCTCTTGCCGGATCGCAATCTTGGCCGTGTTGCTAATCGCGCGGCACAATCTCGAAGGGCACGGCCGGCAGCGAGCCCAGGGGAATCCGCTGCCGGTTGGCCGGCGCACTACCGGCCGCCGCAGGCTTCCGCTCCCCGGAGATGGTGATGATCAGGTTTCCATTTTCGCCGGCTTTGGCTTTGGCGGGGTCGCAGGTGAGCACGATTTCAGCGCCGTTGGGACCAGGCGTGGTTTCGCGCAGCTCGATTCCCACCGGTGGGTCGCTCAGTTCGTACACCAGCTTGTCGATGAGATTATTCGCGGGAAGGAATATTTGCACGGGCAACCGGACCGTGCCGCCTGCGGGGATTTTCAGAGGCTGTTGGGCCATCACCCGGAGCGGCGTGCGGAAGGTATTGCCGCGGCGGATTGCCACCTTCAAGTCCTGTGCGGGAACCAGGTGCCAATAATAGAAAGCCTGCATCATGTTCTCCGCAGGAAGCGCCAGCCGCGCCACCTCGGTTCCGCGGATGGTCGCCCGGCCCTCCACCTGCAAGCTCAGCGGCTCCCGCTGGAGCTGCGGCTGCGGCGGAACCGAAAGCGTGAGCCGCACCTGGTCCCGGCCGGCCGGCAGCACCGCGCCGGAGAGCGTCATGCCATTCGGAGCGTTCTTGAGCGCCAGACGGATTTCGCCCGAGAATCCGTCCCGGCGAATAGCATGCACGGTGACGGGGACCGTCATCCCGCCGGCCGTATTGATGGCAGAGGGCGTGATGCGAAGATCGAAATCCGGCCGTGGCGCGCTGATGCGCAGCCGGTAGGCGTACTCCGGGCCGCCGCGGTGCTGGGCGTCGTTCAGGTAGAGATAATACGCGCCGTTCACCGGCAGCGTGAACATGATTCTGGAATCCGCGTGGTGTGTTTCCAGGCCCGCGCTCGCGTCTTCCTCATCGTCGTTGAACGCCAATTGGCGGCCTGCGGCGTCGGTCAGCTTGAGCACCGAATCGAGAGGCGAATCCAGACGGCGCGCATAGACTTCCGCCACGATGGCTTCCCCGGCCCGCCCTTCGAAGCGGAATACGTCCTGGTCGTCCGGCCGCTCGACATGCCCGTTCACAACGATCGGAAGCTTCACCCGTTGCGCATGCGCGGCAGTGTCATTGGGCTCTTTTTCCAGGACCTCGGGCAGCGTGTCGGCCAAGAACGGGAGCGCGCCGGCTGCCGTATACATGCCGGGCCCTTTGCCCTTGAGGTCCATGGTGACGCGCGCCGCGGGCAGGTTCCAGCCGGCCAACGCGACGCTGGTCTTGACGCCGGCGCGCCCGCCCAGCGGAAACACGCCCGTCACAAACGGCAGTTCGCCGATGGCCAGGCGGTAGACGAAATCTTCGCGGCCCCGGTAGATGGCATCCTTGATCTCGACCGTGTATTCCCCATCCCGGGGAACCACATAATGGATCACCGGATCGGGATGGAATTGGTAGTCATCGTCATAGGCCAGCTCTTTCCCTTCCGCGTCGTACAACGTCAGGACTGCCTGAAACCAGCCAGGGACGGCATCCGCCAGGTAGGGGATCAGTTCGCGCGCGCTGGCGGCGATCACCAGGCTCTGGCCCGCATGCGCCTGGAACCGGTAACGGTCGGCTTCGCCCGGGGTGAACGGCTGGCCCTGGCGTCCCTGTTGCTGCAACGTGCCGATGCGTGGCTTGATGCGGCCATTGACAATCACCGGCAGCGCGATCGACATCTCGGTGCGCGGCTGGCTAATGCGCACCTGGTTGACCGCCTGGTTGGCGGCCGGTCGGACGATGTCGATGGTCTCCTTCTCTTGGACCTCCGGTAGTTGGCCGATACAGAAGACGATCGGGTTGGAGAGACCTTGGGGCGAAGAGACCCGTAGCTCGCGCCGGCCAGGTTCCGCATCCGGGGCGATCACGATGCGCAGCGTGCGCGTCTCGGCCAGCACGGGGCTAATGAGCCGGTTGTGATTAAACAGCAGGAGCTTGGCCCGGATGTCCACCATTTCGTTCTGGACCGCGTCACTCGCCGGCTGCTTCTGCAACTCCTGCATCCGGTCGCGCAGTGTGGTCGCCTGCATTCCGGTCATGGGCCTCGCGAACTCGCCCACGGTGACTTCCACCCCGCGGCCGGAGACGTACGCGGCGGACACATTGGGCAGAAACTGGCCGCCCATTTGAACCTGCACCGTGGTCCCCTGCCGGCCGCCGGCGGGGAGGACGTACGCAACATGCGGGACATTTTGGGCGAAGGCGGCGGGAACCGCCAGAATCACGACGGCGCGCCACATCACAGCAGCTCCTTGAGGCGGCCAGCCCCGCCAGTGGTCACGCTCACGTCCAGCCCCAGGCTGTTGGGCATTTTTCCGTCGGGGTCGATGCCGAGCTGCTGATAGATGCTGCCCAGCAGATCGGCGGGGTAGACCGGCCGGTCCTTCACCTGCTCGCCCCTGGCGTCCGACGCTCCCACCGCGCGGCCTCCTTTGAAGCCGCCGCCGGCGACCAGCGCGCAGAAACAGTCGCCCCAATGATTGCGCCCGCCGTTCCAGGGCGCTTCCCACATGACTTTGGGCGTGCGGCCGAATTCGCCGCTCCACCAGACAATCGTGCTGTCCAGCAGGCCGCGCTCGGAGAGATCCTGGAGTAGCGTCGCCATCGCCCGGTCCATCTGCGGCAGTTTCTGGCGCATCACCTGGAAATTCTGGCGGTGCGTGTCCCAGCCCTGATAGTTAATCGTGATGTACGGAACGCCGCGCTCCACCAGGCGCCGCGCCGCCAGGCAGGACTGGCCGAACGTGTTGCGGCCNNGCTGGCGCTTATCGGAGATGCCCTGGGCCACCACGCCTTCCACCGCGAAGCGGGCCTGTGCCGGGTCGCCGCCCGTAGCGAACGGCCGATAGCGCTCGCCCAGGAAACCGTTCTCGGAAAAGCGTCCCTGCGGCTGCGTGAGCACGATATACGGAGGAATCAGGCCGCCCGATGCGGTCTCGCCTTTAAACAGCGAGACCACCGCGCCGGCACACGGGTACACCAGCCGTTCGCCCGGCTTCCTGCCGGTCTGCACCGCGTAGGACGCCGTTTCATGGGCGAAGATGCCGTGCGTCATGCTGCGGATGAGGGAATACTTGTCGGATTGCTGCGCCATCAGGGGGAGCAGTTCGTTGATCAGCACACCGTCCGTCCTGGTGGGGATCGGCTTATCGAACGGACCGCAGTAGTCGTAGCCGGCCGCCGGCTTGGGATCGAACGTGTCCAGGTGCGAGGGCCCGCCCCACATCCAGATCTGAATCACCGACTTGGCTTTGGCCGGCAACCCGCCGGCGCGAAGCGGAAGATCGGCGGCGCCCGCCGCTAACAACCCGCCGCCTAAAATGCAGCGCAAGGCGTCCCGCCGGGAGAATTGCAGGGCTGGGATAGTTCTCAATGACGACATAGAAACTCCGCGCTGTTGATCAAAGCCCACGCCAGGTCCACTGCCGCGGGCCATTTATTGCCTTGGACCGATTGAAAATACGCGCTCACGGTCTTCAGTTCGTCATCCGTCGGGTAGCGCGAGAGAATCGCCAGGTACACGCGGTCAATCGGGTCGCGCGGCTTGCCGCCGGGTTGAACCTGAACCAGCGTGCGCAGCGTGGCGCTCTGCTGAATTTTGAGTTGAATGTGGCTGGAATTCAGCAGGTGCAACCGCTGCCCGGTGGTAGGGAGATTGTTGCGCTCCGATTCGAGGCCGGTGTCGCGCGGCGGCCGTCCGAACATCTCCAGGAACGAGCTGCTGATGCTCCCGTCCGGCAGCGCGATGGACCGCTGGTCGTCGGGCAGAAACGTAAACGGCTCGGGGATCGGGCTGGAATAGTCCTCGGCCGTCCCGGTGATCTGGCTGATGGCGTCGATCAAGACCTCCGCATCCAGGCGGCGTAGCGGATAAGCCGCGAAATGCGCCGCGGTGGCCGGGCCGCCGGTTCGCGGAATGGAGGAGAGCTGATAGACCTGCGAGTTGAGGATCAGCCGGTAAATATGCTTCAAATCGTAATGCGCCGACACCAATTCGCGTTCGAGGAACACCAGCAGCTCTGGATTGGCGGGCGGATTGTCGGGGCGGATGTCGTCCGGTTCGTGGATGATCCCGCGGCCCATCAGCCAGGACCACATGCGGTTGACGATATTGCGCGCGAACCACGGATTGTCGGCGGCCAGCAGCCAGTCGGCGAATGCGGCACGCGGGTCCTGGCCGGGGAGCAGGCGGGCCGGTTTGCCGTCGGGGAAGGTGGCTGCGGGGCTGCTCTTGTTGGGATCGAAGAAAACGATCTCCTCTTTCCATTCCGTCGTCGACTTGTACTCAATCTGCGAAAAAAACGCTGCCATGCCGTCCAGCCGCGCTTTGGGCCATGCGGCCGCCCGCGTTCCCATGAACGTCAACGCTACGGCTTGCGCGATGGCCTGCGGATCCCGGCTCTCGACGGCCCGATAAAAGTTGACCTCCGGCACGCGGAAATTGCTGCCGTTCGAAACCAGCAGCGTGCGCACGAACCGGTCGTAGGGGACGTTGTCGCGAATCGCGGTCCGTATCCAGTGATAATAGGCCTGCACCGCGTTGGGCCAAAGGTTAATCGGAAATTCGGATTTGACGCGCAACAGATCGCACCACTTCATGGCCCAGTAGTCCCCGAACTCGGGGCGCTCCAGCAGGCGGTCGATCAGGATGCTGCGCTTGTTGGCGTCGCGGTCCGCTAGGAATTTCGTAGCCTCGTTGGGCGTCGGCAGCGTACCGATCGCGTCCAGGTAGGCGCGCCGGAGAAAGACCTCGTCGGAGGCGGGGTTCGCCGGCTGGATACTCACCCGCTTCCAGTCATCGAAGACCAGTTGATCGATTCTGCCGTGCGCCGCCGGCTCGCCGGCCGTTTCGAAGGGAGCCAGGAAGGGCCTGTCCCCGGCCCACGCCGCGGTGGCGATCAGAAACACGAAGAGAGGTTTCATGGCATGGGGTCGGTCCGAAACATGGCGATCGCTTCTATTTCGATCAGCAATTCCGGCCGGCAGAGGATTGCCTGGATTCCCGTTGAGGCCGGCAGCGGATCGAGCCCCTGGCGCGCGTAAAAGGCCGTGCGCTCCTCGTTAAACGCGGCGTAATCCCGCTCGATATCGCGCAGGTAGCAGGTGGTCCGGACAATATCTTTCCACGTAGCTCCTTCGGACGCGAGCAGCCCGGTGATGTTCGCGAACGTGCGCCGCGTCTGCGCGCGGAAATCGCCGATATGGATGCTTTCGCCGGAATCGTCGATGCTGGCAGTCCCGGAGATGAGCAGGATCGCCAGCCCATTGAGGTCGATGCGCAACCCGCGTGAAAAAGAACTAGGTTTGGGATAGTCGAAAGCCTCGTTCAGGACCCTGAGATTGGTGATGCTGCGTTTTTCGATGGGAGCCGCGGCTAGGCCGCTCAAAAGCTCTGCGTCTAGAAGATTCACGATAATATAACCCATTTATCCTTAGAAAGTCTCGGCCAGGGGCACGAAATCAAAGTGGCGCCCGATGGGGTGTCGCAAGCTCCATGTTAGAATGCGCCAGGATCGCAGCAACCTGCCCATATGGTTGAAGAGCAGCGCGGGAACAATACGCCCGGTCGCCCGAATGCCCCAAATGCCTGGTCGCGTCATTTGCTCTGGCTCAGCGGCATCTGGGTTTTGCCGCTTTGCGGGATACTGCGATGGATTCTTCCTCCCTCGGTTCTGTCCGCCAGCCTGGTCTTGGTTGTCGCGTGTTCCCTGGCGCCCCTTCCGGCCCTCCTGCTTTCCCGCCGCCAGCGTAATCACGTGCTCCGCGAGGTGAGGGATGCCCGCGAAGAAGCGGAACAACTGAAGCTGCAGTTGGACACCGTGCGCTATCGAACGGCAAGAATGCGTGAAGAACTGTCGGCCGCCGACCAACAGGCCCGGCTCTCCCATCAACTGACGCTTCTGGGCCAATTCACAGCCGGTTTCATGCACGAATTTAACAACCCGTTGGCGATCGTGACCAGCCGTATCGAGGTGCTGCTGGAGGAACGGCAAGGGGACGCAGCGCTCTGCAGCGACCTCCAGCAGATGCTGAAGGAGATGCGCTACATGGGAAATATCGCGAGTACGCTGCTGCAGGCATTGCGGCGCGAGCGAGGGGGCGAGGTCTTCGCCCCCTCGGCTCCGTCGGAGGCCCTGAAAGAGGCGCTAGCGGCGCTCCTGCCTTCCGCGCAGGAGCAGGGGGTTCGAGTGGTTGAGGAAATCGCGGATGTACCCCGTGTCAACCTGCCCGGGCATGTGGTGAGCGAAGTGGTGCGCGGTCTGCTAAGCAACGCTCTGGACGCGCTCAAAGGGCGTGAGGGAGCCACCATCTGGATCCGGCTGGAACCCTACCGCACCGCGGGAGCCAAGGTGCTCCTCCGAATCGAAGACAATGGACCAGGTGTTCCCGAGAGCATCCGGGAGCACCTGTTCGAGCCGTTCATTTCCCAGAGTCCGGGGCGAGAGCGCCTCGGGCTCGGGTTGTTCCTGGGGGCCAGCCTGCTCGATATGTACGACGGCCGCATGTGGTATGAAGACAGGAGCGGTGGCGGAGCCAGTTTTATCGTCGAGATACCCCCGGCGCGTTTTACGCGAGGCCAGCCCTACCATTGGTTTGTCGGAGGCAATCCGTCGTGAATCGGATCTTCGTAATTGACGACGAGTCGGCCATGGGAGAGAACATTCAGCGGATGCTGAAGTTTCCCGAGACCACCGTAACGGCCTATGCGGATCCGGTCAAGGGCCTGGCGGATGCACTGGCAAAGCCACCCGACCTGGTGTTGCTGGACATGCGGATGCCCGGGATGTCGGGCGAGGAGGTCTTCGCCCGGCTGCACCAGGCACATCCCGGCGTCCCGATCGTTTTCCTCACGGCGTTCGGATCGGTGGAGGGCGCGGTGCTGGCCATGCGCAACGGGGCATTCGATTACCTGCAGAAGCCGTTCAAGCGGGAAGATCTTCTGCTGGTGGTGAAGCGGGCGCTCTCTCACGCCGAGTTGGAGCAGGAGGTCGACCGGCTGAAAGGAAGG
>PLZX01000149.1 GCA_003152325.1 Bryobacterales bacterium
ATTTGGCGAAGGGATCGGGATGCGCAGGATCGAACGGCGGCGTGTCGAACAGGTATTTCACGAGTGGCAATTTACTTTGGCGGATGCCTTCGACGATGCAGCGGGCCAGTTCGTAGCTGCCGTAATCGGAGTGGTGGGTGGTGTCTTTGCCGGCGAAAGCGACGGGCGCGTCACTGGGACCGAGGGCTTCGTAGAAGAGCTTGCTCATGGCGTTGAGGTCGATGAGCGTGACGTTTTCTTCCTTGGCGGTTTGACGGACGGCTTCGGGATAATCGCCGAGGCTGTTGGTGATTTTGCCGGCAGTGTCGAAAGTGAGGCGATTCACGGAAGTGACCAGCACGGGAATAGCGTCATGCCGCCGGGCCTCGGCGACGAATTTCTTGAGGTCGGTCTTATAGCTGGTGAAGGCGCCGATGCCCTCGCCTTTTTCCTTCTGGTCGTTGTGACCCATCTGGATGAACAGGTAGTCGCCGGGCTTGATGACGCTCATCAGTTTGGCTAAGCGGAGTTCGCCGATGAAGCTGCGGAGAAATTCGCCGGATTCGCCGTGATTGGCGACGGCGATATCGGGCTTGAAAAAGCGAGTCAGCATCTGGCCCCAACTGTTGTAGGGCTCGACCGGTTGGTCGGTGGAGGTGGAGTCGCCGGCGATATAGATGGTGGGGATGCCTTCGGTCTTTTCGATTTCAACGGCGCAGACGGCGGGATGGGCGTCGGAGAATTCGAGAGTGATGCGGTTGTCCCAGGCGCGCGCTTCCGAAGTCTTCTCGCGATCCTTGAGACGGACCTCGCCACCGCCGGGGATCTGCGGGGTGCGGACGTTGACAATGAAGGATTGGGTTTCGAACTTGCCGGGCGCGAGGCGAACGCGCTCCAGCATGAGACGGCGCAACTCGGCCTTGACGGTGGTGACGGACTCGGCCTCTCGATCGCCGAGGGTGACGGTGACTTTGTAGTTGCCCTCTTCAGGCACCTTGACGGAGAAGTAGAAGGGCGTGTCGCTGGAGATGAAATCGTCGCGGAGCGGGTCGCCGCCTCCGCGATGGACAGCAGTGAGCGTGGCGCCCGGCTCGAAGCCGTAGCCGAAGTCGTCGGAATACAGGGTGGAGGCCAGGACCTGTGTATAGCCGGGGGCGGCAGTAGCGGCGCCGAAATTAAACTTGAGGGCGGGAGGCGAAGTTTGCGCTACCGCGATGGCAGCGAACAGAATGAGGACAGCGAACGCGACACGTCTGAGTGGCATGAGCCTTCCTTCATCATACGCGAGCGGCGCGGCGCGGTTTTGCGCTTTCCGATGTTATACTTTGGGCGGATTATGAGCAGATTCCCGATTGTTATTCTGGCGGCGGCGCTGTTGGCGCCTAGCCGGATGCCGGGCGCGGACAAGGCATTCGATGCGGGATGGCGGTTTCTCAAATCGGACGCGGTTGGCGCGGAGAAGCCGGAGTTCGACGACAGTGCTTGGCGGCCCGTTGACGTTCCGCACGACTGGAGCATCGAAGGGCCGTTCGACGAGAAGAATGCGACGGGCGGAGCGGGTGGTTTCTTGCCGGCGGGTGTGGGATGGTATCGCAAACACTTTGCCCTTCCGGCCGGGCCTGCGGGGCAGCACGTGTTCATCGAATTTGACGGGGTGATGGCGAACAGCGACGTGTGGATCAACGGCTACCACCTGGGCAAGCGGCCCTACGGTTACGTCAGCTTCGAATATGACCTGACGGGGCATTTAAAACTCGGCGACGAGGAGGCCAACGTTCTGGCGGTGCGAGCCGATAATTTGGGGCAGCCGGCGTCGCGATGGTACACAGGCGCGGGTATGTACCGGCATGTGCGGCTCGCGGTCGAAGAGCCGGTGCATGCGGAACACTGGTCCACTTTTGTGACGACGCCTAAAGTATCGGCGGCAGAGGCAACGGTGCGTGTCGAGAGCAGGATGGTAAACCAATCCGAGCAGGCTCGTAGTGTGAGGCTGCAGATCAGGATTCTGGACACCCACGGCAGAGCGGTGGGAAGCGCTGAAACTGCGCCGCAGACGGTGGCTGCGGGGAACTCGGCGGACTACGCGGCCGAGATTACGGTGAAGAATCCGGACCGCTGGGACATCGGGCACGGCGCGCTGTATCGCGCGGAAGTAAAGGTGGTCGACGGCGGCGCTTCGCCCGCGATCGTCGCGGTGGCCTTCGGAATCCGCGAGTTTCACTTCGATGCGGGCACGGGCTTTTGGATCAACGGACGGAAACTGAAGATCAAGGGCGCGGCGATGCATCATGACGCGGGCGCGGTGGGGGCGGCGGTTCCGCTGCGCGTGTGGGAGCGGCGGCTGGAGCTGCTGCGGCAGATCGGAGTGAATGCGATTCGCACGGCGCACAATCCGGCGGCGCCGGAATTTCTGGCGCTGTGCGACCGCATGGGCTTCCTGGTGATGGATGAGATGTTCGATTGTTGGGTGGGCGCTAAGAACGCCTACGACTATCATCTGTATTTCAACGAGTGGTCTAAGGCGGACACGCGCGACACGGTGCGGCGCGACAGGAACCATCCGAGCATCATTCTCTACAGCGCGGGGAATGAGATTCGCGATACGCCGAAGGCTGACCTGGCGAAGGAAATTCTGAGAGGGCTAGTGGAGGTATTTCACGCGAACGACGCGACGCGCCCGGTGACGCAGGCGCTGTTCCGGCCCAACGTGAGCCACGATTACGACGACGGGCTAGCGGATCTGCTGGACGTGGTGGGACAGAACTATCGCGAGAACGAGCTGCTGGCGGCGCACGCGGCCAAGCCCACGCGCAAGATTGTGGGCACGGAGAACCAGCTCGGACGGCCGGTCTGGCTGGCCCTGCGGGACAACGCGGAATACTCGGGGCAGTTCCTGTGGGCCGGATTCGACTACCTGGGGGAAGCGCACCAGTGGCCGCAAGTAGTGTCTGCGTCGGGCCTATTCGACCGCACCGGCGGATTCAAACCGGCGGCGTATGAGCGGCAGAGCTGGTGGGCGGACGCGCCCATGGTATACATGGCGCGGCGCGTGGCGCGTCCGCCGGCGTCTCCCACGGACCCGGGGTATCAGACGACCTTCCGCTTGCCGGTGGAGACGCTGTTCTCCGATTGGACGCCGGCGAAGTTGGAGGCCCACGAAGAGAGTGTCGAGGTGTACAGCAATTGCGAAGAAGTGGAACTGCTGCTGAATGGAAAGCCGCTTGGTTCGAAACGACTGCCGGCGGACGCTTCCCCTCGTACGTGGGTGGTGCCGTTTGAAACCGGCAGCCTGAAGGCGGTNNGCCACGGTGGTGGATGAGAAGGGCGTGCCGGTTCCCGGCGCGGACGAGTCGATCACGTTCCAGGTGACGGGGCCGGGGATGGTGGCGGCAGTGGACAGCGCAGACCTCACCAGTCACGAAGCGTTTCAGGCGCGCGAGCGGCACGCGTATCATGGCCGATGCATCGCGATGGTGAAGGCGAAAGCGGCGGGCCGGATTACGGTAACGGGAGCAGCGGCGGGACTGGTGGGATCGACGGTGAGCCTCGCGGCGAGTGGAGGAAATTGATGCGGATCCAAGTTGCGATGGGCGTTCTAGTGGCGGTGGCAGCGGCGCGCGGCGCGGAGTTCCGGGCGAGCGATTACGGCGCCAAGGGCGATGGCAAGAGTGATGACACGGTGGCGATCCAGAAGACCATCGACGCGGCGGCGAAAGCGGGCGGCACGATTGTTCTGAAGCCGGGAGTTTATTTGACGGGATCGTTGTTTTTGAAATCGGGCACGCACCTGCGGGTGGACGAAGGCGTGGAGATTCGCGGGGTGCAGGACCTGGCGGGATACCCGGTGATGCCGACGCGCGTGGCGGGGATCGAAATGAAATGGCCGGCGGCGCTGATCAACGTGTATGAGCAGACAGGGGTGAAGATTTCCGGCAAGGGGACGATCGACGGGGACGGCAAGATCTGGTGGGACAACTACCGGACGCTGCGGAGGGACTATGANNTATAAATCGTCGGATGTGGATTTGAGCGGGCTGACACTGAACCGGTCGGGATTCTGGACCGTGCATATCTGCTATTCGAAGACCGTGACCGTGAATGGGGTGACGATCCGCAACAATATTGGCGGCAAAGGGCCGAGCACGGATGGGATCGATATCGACTCGTCGTCGAGCGTGCTGGTGGAACACTGCGACATCGATTGCAACGACGACGCCATCTGCCTGAAGGCGGGACGGGATGCTGACGGGTTGCGGGTAAACCGGCCGACCGAGAAGGTGATCATTCGAGACAACACGGTGCGTGGGGGCGCGGCGGGAGTTACGGTGGGGAGCGAGACTTCGGGCGGCATCCGCGACGTGGAGGCGTACCGGATTCACGTTCTGGCGGGGGTGCCGAACGGTGTCCTTTTCAAATCGGCGAGCACGCGCGGCGGCACCACCGAGAACATTGTGATTCACGATATCGACACACAGGGAGTGAATGTGCCGGTGAGCATCACGCTGAATTGGAACCCGAGTTACAGTTACGCGAAGCTACCGGAGGGTATAACGGACATACCGGACTACTGGAAGGTGCTGCTGACGCCGGTCGAGCCGGAGAAGGGGCTACCGCATTTCCGCAACGTTCACATTTCCGGGATCAGGTCGACGGGCGCGCAGCGGGCGTTTTCGGTGAGCTCCTACGGGGATTCCCCGCTGCAGGATTTTACGTTCGAGGATCTGGACATCGAAGCGAAGACGGCTGGGAGCATACAGAACGCGGAGAACTGGAAGTTTAAGAACGTCAGGATTCGGACGACGGATGGAAGCACGATTACGGTGAAGGACAGCAAGGGAGTGACGGGACTGCCCGAGGAGAAGTAAACGCTCACTGGCCGAAGAAGGCCTGGTCCAATTCGCGGGTGATGTCGGCGGATAAGGGCTGCAAGGTTCCGACGGCGCGGCAGTTGATGAGCGCCTCGGCGGTGGATTCGAGCACTTCCAGGCGGTCGAAGGCTTCGAGCACGGAAGCGCCGGTGACCAGCACGCCGTCGTTTTCCAGGATGAGGGCGGGTTGTGTTGGGGAAAGAAGAGCTGCGAGCGCGGCGCCGTCGCCGAATTGGAGGCCGAAGGGCGCGCGGCCCACGTGGCGGACGACGACATAACTTTCGGGGATGGTGCGGGTATCGAGAGGGGCGCCGGTCACGCTGAAGGCGGTGGCGTTTACGGGATAGGCATTGACGACGGCGCCGACGTCGGGATGGCGGCGGTAAATGGCCTCATGGATGCGGGCGGCGCGGCTGGGCGCTTTGCCGGCTTCCGAGCGGCCGTCGCGCACCACCACCAGGTCCTGGGGCGCGAGCGTGCCGCGGTCCCCCTGGTAAGGCGTGATGGCGAAAGAAGAGGCGTCGATGCGCGCGGAGTAACTGCCTTGCGTGCTGATGAAGAGGCGCTGGCGATAGGCGCGGCGCACGAACTCGCAGAGGCTGCGGCGGACTTCCCTTTCGTGGCTGGAAGAAACGCCGGGCGCGAATTCTTCCAGATGGCCGGCGCGGTCATGTTCGAGAGCGAGCTCGCGGTCGCTCAGGTAGCGGATCTCACCGCCGAGCAGGCGCGCCTTGATGATGGTCTTGGCGGTGAATTCCAAAGTTTCGAAACGGTGGAAGGCCTGCTGGAGCGTATCGCCGGCGGTGACGACGCCGTGGTTTTCGAGGATGACGCAGTCGAAGCCTTCGGCGAAGGTGGCGGCCACGCGGGCGCCGAGCGCAGCGCTGCCGGGCAGCTCATAGGGCACGAAGCCGACTGCGCCGCAGACGTGGTGCGCCTGGTGAAAGAGACGCGTGTTGGGCGCCTGATGAACGAGGCTAAAGGCGACTAGCGCGGTGGGATGGGCGTGGACGATGCCGCCGAGCGAGGGGCGGCGGGCGCGGATCTGCTGGTGGATGGGCAGTTCCGAAGATGGCGTGCGCGTTCCTTCCACGGCGCCGCCGGCGCGGATGCAAACGATATCTTCGCGGCGGAGACTGCCTTTATCGACGCGGGCCGGGGTGATCCAGACGTCGCCGTTTTCTTCGCGGATGGAGAGGTTGCCGCCGGAAGTGGTGGTCATGCGATAGCGGTAGATCCGCTCCATGGCCTGGAGGATTTCATCGCGCGGATGCAGGTAGGAATGCGACATGCGGAGATTATGGCCGCGTAAAGCGCAGCTTTCGAGTTTTGCCAACGCAAACGCCGTTGGTTATCATGGTGCGGTGCGATCAGGTTGATTTTAACCCAATTATAGCGCCAAAGTAAGGGCGAAACAGGCTGCAAACCGGGAGAAAGACGAGTTCTTTCGGTTCCATATGGCAGAACGGGAAACGGTCCGCCGATTGCGCTTGACGCGGTTCCCAGGGGTCGTGCGAAAGTTGAACAGTGGCGGCTCATCGATACCTTGCGATTGACCTCGGCGCGGAGAGCGGACGGGCCATGTTGGCCAAGCTCTCCGACCATCTGCTGGACCTGCAGGAACTGCACCGGTTCCCGAATGTCCCGGTGCGGCTGCCGACGGGATTGTATTGGAACACGTTCGGACTGTTTCAGGAAATCAAACAAGGACTGCGCGCAGCGGCGCGCGCCACGGAGAGCCTCGATGGCGTCGCGATTGACACCTGGGGCGTAGATTTCGGGTTGGTGGGGGCCGATGGCGCACTGATCGACAATCCGCGGCATTACCGCGATGCGCGCACGGCGGGGATGATGGAGCAGACGTTCGCGGT
>PLZX01000314.1 GCA_003152325.1 Bryobacterales bacterium
AAATGAAAAGGCCCCGAGCGGGGTAGCTCAGGGCCTGCACTCAGAGGGGTTGGCGGCGGGAGGGGACTCGCCGCCAGGATGCTGTCTGTGTTGTTTCGATATTAGCAATTTAAGATCTTAATGTCCAGAATTATTTTGGGGAGGTTTCACACTCTTTTTTCCGGGTTGCGACGGGCGGAGGGTTTGAAGCCTGGCAATCCGCTTCGGATTAGCCAGCTCCAATTTATGTAAGTGATTCGAAATCAATGTCTTGCAGCGCCGCGACGGCCTGGTGGCCAGGACCCCGTTAGCGCCACCTAAATAACCAAAGACATATTGAGGCCTACGGCCTGCCCACGGTAATCTGCCAGAGAAGGCGGTACCTGTGATCGAGACCCAACCAGAGGATAAAACCGGAACCAGATTCGTTGAACGCGAACGGCGCACGAAACGGCGTTTCCTGATCGAGCAAGAGGTCCGGTACAAGATGCTCTACGGTCAGCGCATCGCTGAGACGGGCACCGGCAAGACCATAAATATATCGAGCGGCGGCGTGTGGTTCTCCACCGAGAACATGCTGACCAGCGGTATGCCCGTGGAATTGTCGATGAACTGGCCGGTTCTGTTGAACGATTCCTGCCCGATGAAACTGATGATTTACGGTTGCGTGGTGCGCAGCAACGAACGGGGCGCGGCAGTGGCGATTGAGCGCTACGAATTCCGTACACAGGGTTCGCGGGCCTTCCAGCAGCCGGGGATTCCGGTGCCGGTGGAACTGAGGCTGCCCTCCTAGATTTCTTGCGAGTCCCTTGGCGGACCATCGAACTTGCGCCGGAGCCCAACCCCGGCGCTTTTTTTTCGCTACCTGGCGGTGGCATTCCAATTGCTCATCTCAAAGCAGGATGCTTTGGGCCGTTTCCATGATTTTGGCGTTTTTCTGGCTGGCCGCGTTGGTCACCACGGGGACGCTGGGCGGCTATATTCACATTCTCCTGGTGCTTTCGCTGGCGGTCCTGCTGATCCAGCTCACCATGGGCCGGCGGGCGGTTTGACTCGTCAAAGCCGCGCCATCTAGATTCCGCGCAGCACCCGAGCGGGTAGTGTGATTAGTGCCCACACCATTTCGAGGACGCCTTCCAGGGCGATCCCCACCAGGCGGAATGGCAGCACGATCAGCCATACCAACGGGTAGAGAACTAGCGCAAACAGGGCCAGCGGCCAGCAGAGAAACAGCAGAATGCACCAGAGCAGAAACTTCACCATGCGAGATCTCCGTTCACCATCCTAATACGAACAAACGCAAGCAATTGTTCCAGTCTGCTACGATAACAATTCTCCTCCTATGTTGCGTTTCGAAACCGCCGGAGAGTCCCATGGTGAGTGCTTGGTAGCGATGCTCACCGGTCTGCCGGCCGGCGTGCCTATTTCGCTCGACGCTGTCAACAGGGAGTTGTGGCGCCGCCAACAGGGCTATGGCCGTGGCGGCCGCATGAAGATCGAGACGGACCGGGCGGAGATCGTTGCCGGCGTGCGCCATTCGCGAACCATCGGCTCCCCAGTAGCCATCGTCATCCGCAATGCCGACTGGCAGAACTGGACCGATGCCCTTCCGGTGGAGGATATCGACGGTGGTGAAGATAAGCGCAAGCCGGTCACCCGGCCGCGGCCCGGTCATGCCGATCTGGCCGGTGCGATCAAGTACAATTTTCACGATGCCCGGTATATTTTGGAGCGTGCCAGTGCGCGAGAGACCGCCGCGCGGGTGGCCGCGGGTGCGATGGCCAAGGCGCTACTGGGGGAATTCGGTATCCAGGTCTTGAGCCATGTTACTGCCGTGGGGGACGTGCGGCTGGAGCGCCCGGTCGCGTGGGAGGAACTCGTAGCCCTCAGCCGGAAGGAACAAGTGCTGCTGGGCTGCGCCGACGCCAAGGTGGAAGCGCGGATGAAAGAAGTGGTCGACGAAGCCTACCGGACCGGCGACACCGTGGGTGGCGTTTTTGAAGTGGTGGCGCACGGCGTTCCTCCGGGGCTCGGCTCGCACATCACGTGGGATTCGCGCCTGGACGGCCGTCTGGCCCAGGCGATTGTTTCCATGCAGGCCGTGAAAGGAGTGGAAATCGGATTCGCTGCGCAGGGCGCGGCCAGCTTCGGCTCCAAGGTTCAGGACACCATCCACTATGATCGGGAGGGGCGGCGATTCACACGCGGCGCTAATCGCGCGGGCGGCCTCGAGGGCGGCATCACCAACGGCCAGGATCTGCTGGTGCGGGGGCTGCTGAAGCCGATCTCCACGCTGCGGCGGCCGCTCGAATCGGTCGATCTGGCAACGCGCGAGCCGGCGCTGGCCGCCTACGAGCGCTCCGATGTCGCGGTGGTTCCCGCGGCCGGAGTGATCGGAGAGGCCATGGTGGCCCTGGTTCTGGCCCAGGCCTTTCTCGAAAAATTCGGCGGCGATTCGCTGGACGAGACCCGTCGCAACCACGACGCTTACCTGGAACAGGTGAAGAATTTCTGACTGCCCTATGATCTATCCCATTGTGAAATACGGCGACCCGGTTCTCGAACACGAGGCCGAAACGGTAACCGAGTTCGACACCCCGGAGCTGCACAAGCTCGTGGAGGACATGTTCGAATCCATGTATGCCGCCAAAGGCGTCGGGCTGGCCGCGCCGCAGATTGGCATCGGCAAGAAAATTGCCGTCATCGACGTCTCCAATGGCGAGAACGCCGCCGACAAGCTCGTGCTCATCAATCCCAACATCCTGCACGCCGAGGGCAAGCAGGTGGGCGAAGAGGGCTGCCTCTCCATCCCCGGCTTTCGCGAGCAGGTGCGGCGCGGGAGGTTGGTCACGGCGCGCGCCCAAAACGCCAAAGGTGAAGCGTTTGAGGTCACCGGCGAAGATCTGCTGGCGCGCGCTTTGCTCCACGAGACCGAGCACCTGCATGGGCGTCTCTACATCACCCACATCAGCGCGCTCAAACGCGATCTCATTAAGCGAAAGATCAAGAAGAAGCAGCGCGCGGGCGAATGGGAGTAAGGCGGATGCGCCTGGTCTTTCTCGGAACCCCGGCTTTCGCGGTGCCTACGCTCGAGCGCGTGGTGGAAGCCGGCCACGAAGTTCTGGCGGTGGTGACGCAACCCGACCGGCCGTGCGGCCGCGGCCAGACGCCCGCTGCGCCGCCCGTGAAGCAAGCCGCACTCCGCCTGGGCCTGCCGGTTTATCAGCCGGAGCGCGTGCGGCGGCCGGAAGCCGTCGAGTTCCTGCGGGAGCTCCGCGCCGAGGCCATGGTGGTGGTCGGCTACGGCCAGATCATTCCGCAATCCGTCATCGATCTCGTCCCGCTGGGAATCATCAACGTTCACGGATCGCTGCTGCCGCGCTACCGCGGCGCCGGCCCCATCCAGTGGGCGATTCTCAACGGCGAGACGCGCACTGGCGTTACCACCATGCGAATCGATGCCGGCCTCGACACGGGCGACATGTTGCTCAAAGCCGAAACCGAGATCGGAGCCGACGAGAACTCCGTCGAACTGGGCCGGCGTCTGGCCGCCACGGGAGCTCGCCTGTTGGTGGATACGCTGGCGGGCCTCTCGGCTGGAACCATCGTTCCCGAGAAGCAGGATGCGGCGCAGGCCACCTGGGCGCCGCTGCTCAAGAAACAAGACGGGCTGATCGATTGGACGCGCGACGCTTCGGCGATCCACAACCAGGTGCGGGGCCTGCAACCCTGGCCGGGCGCGTACACGAAGTTTCGCGGACATTCGTTGCATGTCTGGAAGTCGCGCGTGGAACGTGCCACCCCGCCGGCCGTCCCGGGGACGACTCATCGGACGGCGCACGCTCTGGCCGTCGCCTGCGGCAGTGGCGCAGTGGAGTTGCTCGAAGTGCAGATGGAAGGACGGAAGCGGCTGCCGGCCGCCGATTTCGCAAATGGCCAGCGCTTGGCCGACAATGAAATTTTGGGAGGGTAACGCTTTTGAAGCTGCCGCTTGGCTATCTCTATTCCGCCACCTATGCTGGCATACGCCAGGTGGAAAAGGACGATCTCGCGTTGATTGTCAGCGGCCTTCCCGCGGCGGCCGCCGCCGTCTTCACGCAAAACCGCGTACAAGCCGCGCCGGTGGAGCTTTGCCGGCGCCATCTGCGCGTTTCGCACGGGCTCGTCGGCGCCATTCTCGTCAACGCCGGCAACGCCAATTGCGCTACGCGCACCGGCCATGCCGTGGCCCTGGCCATTTGCAAGGCGGCGGCGCGGGTCTTGCGGCTGCCGGTCAGCCAGGTGCTGTCAGCTTCCACCGGCGTCATCGGCGTCGAACTCGAACCGAAGGAAATTATCCGCGCCCTGCCGGGCTTGGCCGCCAGCCTTCATCCCGGCCGCTTCGAGGCTGCCGCGCGCGCCATTATGACCACGGACCTTGTCCCCAAGACGGCTTTCGCGGAAACCGTATTGCGCCGCGGCGCCGTGCGCGTGGCCGGCATGACCAAAGGTTCCGGGATGATCCATCCGCAAATGGCCACGACGCTCGGGTTCGTCATGACCGATGCCGTTCTTTCGGGCGTCGAACTGCGCGCCATGCTGAAGCGAACGGTGGAGCGGAGCTATAACCGCCTGTCGGTGGATGGCGACACTTCCACGAACGATACCCTGGTGCTGATGGCCAACGGCGCTTCCGGTGCGCGCCCGGAAAAGAGGGAGCTGGCGCGTGTGGAAGAAGCCGTGGCCGAGGTGATGGAATCGCTGGCGCGAGCCATCGCGCGCGATGGCGAAGGCGCCCGCAAACTGGTCACGATCGTGGTGACAGGGGCATCTTCCGACGATGCCGCCGCGCGCCTGGCCCGCTCCATCGCCAATTCGCCCCTGGTGAAAACCGCCATCGCCGGATCCGATCCGAACTGGGGACGCATCCTCTGCGCCGCCGGAAATGCGGGGGTGGCGTTCGATCCTGCCCGGACCGATATTGCGCTTCAGAACGTTATGGTGTGCCGCGGAGGCGTGGCTGCGCCGTTCTCCGAGGAAGCGCTCAAAGGGAAGCTTGGCTCGCCCGATTGCGAGATCCAGCTCGCCATTCGCGGCAAGGGGAAGGGCGCGGCGCGATTCTGGACCTGCGACTTCACGGAAGGCTACATCCGCATTAACGCGAGCTACCGGACGTGACCATGACCCGCCGCCTCTTGTTTTTGCTTTCGCTGGCCGCCTACCTCCGCGCCGATTCCGCGCACGACGTGATTGACCTCGTCACCAGCGCCGCCAGTGGCCTGAGCGCAGGCAAGCCGGAAGTCTTCATGGAAGCCTTCGATCCGGCCATGCCCGGTTATGAAAAGCTCAAGGATGCCGTCACGGCGCTGACGAGCGCGACCGAGATCGAGTGTTCCATTGAAGTCACTAGTAACCAGGGCGACGACGCCGCCCGCGCGTTGGAACTCGATTGGATTCTCCGCATCGATCGCCACGGAGGGGGCACCGGGTCCGTCCACCGCCAGGAGACCGTCAAGTGCAGCCTGCGGAAGACTGGAAAGAAGTGGCGCATCGTGGCATGCGAGCCGCTGGATTTTTTCGCTTTACCAAAGGCGTAATTACCGCGTACGCACTTCGCGCACCAGCGCGAAGGTGGCGGCTTTTTCCGCGATCGGCTGCGTAAAGGGGACGGTCCCACCTGCGGCCAGCTTGGTCACTTTGACGTTAACCGCGCCTACCTGCGTGCCGTTGACCCCGGTCAGGGTGAAATCGACTTCACCGGATTGAATCTCGTGGTCGGTGGTGTTGCGGAACTTTCCTACCAATCGGTCTCCGGCAGCGTGATCGACGGACACTTCCACCACCTCGATATCGGTGTTGGAGTAAACGTGAATCGGCTTGTTGAGGTCGGGCAACATCTTCGCCGCGACTTCCGCAGGTGACAGCACTTCCGGAGGTTTGTCCTGGCGCCGGTACGTGCGAAACGCGAACACCACGACCGCCACCACTACTAAGAGCGGCACACCAACTTTCACCCAACCGAGGAGTTTTTGGCCGAAGGTGCGGTTGCTGAGGTAGAGCGGGTCCTGCTGGCCACCGCCCGAGAGCACACGCTCCACCGGTCCGCGCAGCGGACCGAGCAAGCGCATCCGCTTGGACCCGGCCTTGGGCTTTCCAGGTCTCATGCCCGCGTATGCGATGGATTCCAGGTATTTTCGAAAGCGGCTTGCCATAGAATGGGCCGGATGCCGGCCGAAGCTCATTATAGCGTGCGACGAGGTTAGCGGCGCGTTCCGCCCGGATCGGCCAGCAACGCTTCGAGCGTGGTGAGGTCGCCCTGCCGTCCCATCACGATCAGGAAGTCGCCCGCTTCCACGGCGGTGTCGGCGGGGGGGTTGAAGATCATGCGGCCGTCGGCGCGGCGGATGGCCATCACGATCACTCCCACGTTGCGGCGCAATTGCATCTCGCGGATGGTCTTGGAGACCACTTCGCAGGTTTCCGAGACGCGCACCTGTTCGATGGTGATGTCCATGCCGATGTCGTTGGTGGTGAAATCCAGAAACTGCACCACGTGCGGGCGGAGCAGGGATTGCGCCAGCCGGTGGCCGGTGATGGAGTAGGGAGCGAAGACCGCGTCGGCGCCGGCCCGCCGCATTTTCTCCTCGGCGCCTTCTTCGGCGGCGCGGGTGGCCACGTAGATCTTGGGGTTGAGGCCCTTGGCGGAGAGCAGGACGAAGAGGTTGTCGGCGTCCGTGGACAGCGCCGCCACCAGGCCGCGTGCACGGTCGATGCCTACCTGCCGCAGCGTCTCGTCGCGGGTGGAATCGGCCGCCACCGCCAGCATTCCGGCCAGGATAGCCGGTTCCACGCGCTCCGGGTCGATATCCACCACGACGAAGGGCACGCCCGCGCGCTGCAGTTCCGCGGCCGCGCCGCGTCCCACGCGCCCATAGCCGCAGATGATGAAGTGATCTTTGAGCTTGTCGATCATGCGTTTGTTCCGCCGTTTGCCGATGGCATCGCCGAATTCGAGTTCAATGATGGTCTGGGTCATGGCCCCCATCGCGATGAAGATGGTGGTCACCCCAATTATGATGAGAAATGCGTTGAAAATCCGCCCGGCGCGCGAGAAGGAATCTCCATAGCCCACCGTGGTCATGGTGGTGAGGGTGATGTAGAAGGCGTCGAACGGGTGGTAGCCGCCGATGATCGAGAAGCCGACCGTTCCGATCAGGAGCGTCGTCCCGATTGCCACCAATATGTAGAGAAACCGCCGCGTCAGCCGCGTCATCGGGTGCGTCTCGACCAAGTATAGCGGGAACCGAAGCTAGCCCCAACACTCTCCGCTCAGCAGGTTGACAGACGACACACCGATCGTCTGTCCCACTCCGCTCAGGGCCGGCTCAATATCCACTCCACCACCTGTTCCATTTGATCGACCAGCAAGTCGGGCGCCGGATCGGCCAGCGTCTCGGGCTGGAATCCATAGGTCACCGCGCAGCAGGCGATGCCCGCGTTGCGCGCAGTCAGAACGTCGACGGAACTGTCGCCCACCATCACGGTGGCGGCACGCGTCGAACCCGCCTCTTTCATGAGCGCCTCCGCTCCCAGCGGATCGGGCTTCCTGGTTTCCAGGCTGTCGCCGCCGTAGACGCGGAAAAAGTAGCCGGCCACGCCCAGGCCCTCCACAATCGCGCGGCTCATGTCTTCCGGCTTGTTGGTCAGCACCGCCATGCGCTTGCCCGCGTCATGCAGGTGTTCGAGCGATCCCTTAACGCCGGGGTAGAGCGTGGTGCAGTCCAGGACGTGGGCGCGGTAGTGGGCCAGGAAGAATTTGGTTCCGCTCGAGATTTCGGCATCGGTCGCCGCCTTTCCCAGAGAGCGCCGAATCAGTTCCGGGGCGCCGTGGCCCACGTAAGAGTACACCCGCTCATTGTTGAGCGGTCCCAGCCCCAAGTGGGCTCGCGTAGCGTTTACGGCGTTAGCCAGGTCCTGTCGGGAATCGATCAGCGTGCCGTCAAGATCGAAGATCACCAGGTGAATGCTCACGCGGCGCCGGTTTTCCGTTTCTGGACGCGGCCCGCGCGGACGGGCGGCTTGCGGCGCACACGCGGGCGCCCGGTGCCCAACTCATACTCCACGATTTTCCGCTGCAGTGTGTTGCGATGGATGCCGAGCAACTTNNCGCTCCAGGATCTTGACGGCTTCTTCCAGTAGGATATTGCTGCCTAAGAGATGATCCACCAGCGCATTAAATTCGTTTTTCATCTTTTCCCTTATCCGTTCCAGGAGCGTCACGAGTGCGTTCTTGGCCCGCCTGCTTCCATGCTTCCGTTACTTCCGCATAGGTTTTCCGGAAGCCGTCTTTCAATTCGCGCGGAGCCATTGCCACGAAGACTCGGGCGGCGGATGCCGCGTAAGGAGCCAGGCGCGACTCCACCACCGCCTTCGGTGGGTGATCGCCCGGCGCAAACGCCAGCACTGCCATGATCAGGGCGGCCGCGATCAACACCCCGCGCACCGTGCCGAAGGCCGCGCCCAACAGGTGATCGAAAAAGGAGAGTCCGGTCACCTTCAAAAACTTTCCGACGATCGAACTCACGATGGCGCCCGCCATGAGCACGGCGCAAAACACGATCAGGAACCCGGCGGAGTTGGCCACCGCGCGAGAGCTGACGTAGCGGGTGAGATAGGCGGCTACGTTNNACATCCAGCCAGTTCATAGGCTATTACCGGTGAGCACGCGGTAGGCTTGACGGTATTTTTCGCCCGTGTGCGCGGCCACTTCTTCCGGCAACGCGGGAGCCGGCGGCTGCTTGTTCCAGTGAATCGATTCCAGGTAATCCCGCACGAATTGCTTGTCGAAGGAGAGTTGGGGCCCGCCGGGCTTGTACGTGGCCGCCGGCCAAAAGCGCGAGGAATCGGGTGTGAGCACTTCGTCGCCCAGAATCAGTTCGTCGCCCACAAAGCCGAATTCGAACTTGGTGTCGGCGATGATAATGCCGCGGGTTTCGGCGTAGCGCGCCGCGCGCGCATAGATGTTCAGCGTGAGATCGCGCAGACGCGCGGCAAGGTCTTCTCCCACCAATTCGCAGACGCGCTCGAAGGAAACGTTCTCATCGTGGCCCGATTGCGCTTTGGTGGCAGGCGTGAAGAGGGGTTCCGGCAACCGGTCGCTTTCCGTGAGGCCGGCCGGCAGTTGGATGCCGCAAACCGTGCCCTTCTCGCGGTACTCCTTCCACCCGGAGCCCGAGATATAGCCGCGCGCGACGCACTCGATCTCGATCATGTTGGCGCGCTTCACCAGCATGGAGCGGCCCTCCAACTGATCCCGGAAATGCTGGAGCGGTTCCGGATAGTCGTCCACCTGAGCGGTCAGAAAATGCGTGGGCGTGACCTCGCGCAGGAAATCGAACCAGAAGATGGAAAGCTGGGTAAGCACTTTGCCCTTGTCGGGGATGCCGGTGGGCAGGATATAGTCGAAGGCCGAAATGCGATCGGTGGCGACGATCAGCAGCCGCCCGTCGATGCTATACACGTCACGGACTTTGCCGCGCCCGTAACGCTCGACGCCGGCGAAAGCTGTTTCCAAAATGGCAGGGTTCAATGTGGCGCTCACGATACCTTCAGGTTTTCAATCGGGGGAGTAACTCAAATGATAACTCGTCGAGCGCGATTGTCAATCGGGGGATGCCGGTGGGCCAGGATTTATCCTGCCGCCGGCTTTGAGCCGGCGCCTTGGCGCGCGAATTTAATGTCCCGCGCGGAGCGGCGTGGCCGGACGGGCCAGAGCTAGTTTTCCCAAGCCCTCGAGTTGTGTCCGTGCCATCTGCCAGGAGGCATCGTTCACGCCCAACGGTTTGTTTTGCGGCTGGAAATATTCCGGCAGATAGTCCAGCAGTTGCCGCGCCGCCGACTGGCCCGTGGCCAACTGTTGCGAACTGGGCTCGCGCAGCTTCTGCAGGTTCGCCGTGGTCAGCAGGAGCAGTTGCATGACCTGTGCCGGATTGTTGTACGCCCTGCGGCCTCCGGCCGCGACCGGGCGAATGGCGGCTTCCAGAACCTTATCGGGGAGCCCCAGGCCGTCGTATGCCCGGATGTAGTAACCCTGCCGTTCATTGGCAAGGTCTGAATTCGGATACTCCCGCGCCCAGGCGTCCAGATCCTGGACGCCCTTCGGCAGGTTGGGAATGAGCACATTGAAATCGGCGAGCACCTGTTGGTAGATGCTCCGTTCGCCCGGCAGCATCAGGCTGCCCTTCTTGTCCGTGGTCTTGATGCTGTCGGTCTTGGGCGGGTCCACCTTGGGGGCCTGCACTTTCGGAGCCTCACGAGGCGTGGATGACGGAGGTGGGGTCACGGAGGTGTGTTCGTGTATCTGCTGGTCCGCCGGCGGGTGCACGGTCGGACTGGCGGCCGGCGCGGTCTGCGTGCCGGTTGGTGCGTGCTCGTGCACCGGCTGCGAACCGGAATTGTGCACGGTCTGGCTGGCCTCTGTGCTTGTGCTCGTTCCGGTAGTTTGGGTCGATTGCGTCTGCTGGCTGCCTTGGCCGCTGGTGGTTCCGGTTTGTCCGGTCTGGCCGATTGGCCTGGTTCGCGAATATGGTGGATGATCCCTCGGATTCACCACGACTGGAATTTCAATCACCGGGACGGCCACCACTGGCACCGGGTAGACGCCGTCAGGCGGTGGCGGCAGGGCTGGCGGTGCGTCGGCTGCGGTGCCGGCGGGGGGCAGAGGGTCGGCGGGCGGGTTGGTCATAGCGGGATCGGGCGGCGGCGGCGTGTCGGTCAACGTGACGCCCGGCACAATGGGATCGATGCGCGTGCGGCCTGCTTTCAGGATGGGTCGCGTGGCATCCAGGCGCGCGGCGATGAAAGCGGGGGAGGGAAGCGCCCGGGCGTAGACCGCGGCCTGCAGTTGCTCCGGGGCGGGCGCCGCGAAACCCTTGGGATCGATTACCCGCGCGTCCTGCTGGAATGCCGCGAAACTGGTGATTCCCGCGGCGAAATACCGCGGCGGGGTAGCGCCAGGAGTGGTGGAGGTCCACGGTTCTCCGGGGGCCAGCGGTCCCCAGCCGGCCATGTTCGCCCCGCGCAGCCAGTAAACTTCGCCGGGCTTGAACACCGTGCTGACCGCCGGCTGCCAGACCCACCCAACGTTGTCCTTATGGGCCCAGCGGCCGCTGTGGTAGGGAACCCATCCCCAGGGATCGTCGCTCACCCAGGCATAGCCCAGCGCCTCGTAATAGCGCCAGCGGCCCTTCTGATAGGGCGCCCAACCTTCCGTCACTTTGGGCTTCCACACTATGCCGAGGTCGTCGGTCTGGATCCACTCGCTCGCCGTGTCGAGGTCTACAAGGCCGTACCGCCACGTTACGTGGGCGGCCGAAACCGGTACTGCCTCCGCCTTGTCGCGATCCTCGTTCCACTGGTCCAGCGGCAGCGCTGTCACCTGAGGATAGAGGTAGAAATGCTGCACGTTGGCGGGCTCCACGCGCGCACTCTGGCCCTCGCGCAACCCCATTTCCGCGGTCGGCGAAGAAAAGCGCACCATGCCTTCCAGCACGGAAAACTGGCTCCAGTCGGCCTGTGCCGTCACGCGGACGCGGGCACCCTGCCCCAGCGTGGCCTGCGCGCCGGGCGCCACCAGCATGAGGACGTCATTCCCCAAGGGCTCCCCGCTGAAGTAGGCAGTTCCGTGATCCAGCGATAGCAGCGTGACGCGCTGCCCGGTGGAAAGTTGGGTGTAGTCGGAGATTTCGCCCAACGAATCCGGCCCTAGCCGCCAGGCGCTGCCGTCGTCCAGTTCGATTTCGACGCGCGCGCTCGGGCCCGTCCGCACCCACGTCGATTCAGCCAGCGGGAGGTTGCGTTCGGCCGGCATCCACGCGTCGGCTGCCGTCAGTTGAACCTCGACCGTACCTTGGAATTCGCCCAGCCGGGCGTAACGAGTCTGGCCTGCCAGCAGTGCGGCGGGCACCAACAGCAGCGTAAGGGCCTTCATACACACACCTCCGCTATAGTTCAATTAAATGACGACGCGCCACCGCCATGCGTTGCAGGTAAAATCGAGGCTATGACGGACCGCGCGATTCTCGACCACATCTCCAGCCTGCCTCACGCGCGCGCCAACTTCAAGCAGCTCGTCCGGGAATTGGCGGCGAAGGGCGCCAAACGCGAAGAACTGGAGGCCGCGCTGGCCCGTCTGGCGGCTCGCGGCGACTTGCTGGAACCGCGTGCCGGCCAATTTGCCGTGACGGCGCGCAGCCGGGAATACGCCGTCGGCTGCCTCAACATGCACCGGGATGGTTACGGGTTCGTCATTTCCGAGCGGCCGATTGAGGGAATCACCGGAGATATCTTCATCCCGCCGGACTCCGCGGCGAAGGCCATGCACGGCGATCGCGTGGTAGCGCGCATCGCCCGCATCGAGTCCGGGGGCCGCGCCGATGGCGAAATCGTCAAGGTCCTCAAACGCGCCCACCCCACGGTGGTCGGCCAGTTCAAGATCGGGCGCCGCGGGCAGTATGTGGTGCCGTTCGACGACCGCATCCGCCAGTGGATCGACATTCCCGAAGGCATGGAGTTTCCCCCCGCGGGCCCGGTGGTCGACCGTATCGGCGTCGAGGCGCCGCACGTCGATTCGGTCGAGCATCTCGACGGCATGATCGTCAACGTGGAGCTGCTGGATTACGAAGCCTCCACTGGCCGCGTCGTCGAAATTCTGGGCCAGCCCGACGATTTCGGAGTCGACGTCGAAGTCGTCATCCGCAAGCACCACCTGCCGCACCAGTTTCCGCCCGAGGTGGTGGAACAAGCCGAACAGATGCCCGCCGCCATCGGCCCGCACGACCTGGACGGCCGCCGCGATTTCCGCGCGCTCGACATCGTCACCATCGATGGCGAAACCGCCCGCGATTTCGACGACGCCGTCTGGGTGGACCGCCTGCCCAATGGCAACTACGCGCTCCAGGTGCATATCGCCGACGTCAGCCACTACGTGAAACCGGGCAGCCCCATCGATGCCGAAGCCCGGCTGCGCGGCACCAGCGTGTACTTTCCGGACCGCGCCGTCCCCATGCTGCCTTTCCAGCTATCCACCAACCTCTGCTCGCTGGTGCCGCATGAGGACCGGCTGGTGCTTTCGGCGCTGCTGGAAATTGACCACCAGGGCGCAATTGTCGCGCAGGAAATCATCCCCGGTGTCATCCGCAGCGTGGAGCGCATGACCTACACGAATGTCCACCTGCTGCTCGACGGCGATGCCGCCCTGCGCGAACGCTACCGGCCGCTGGTGGAGCGCTTCGAGCTGATGCAGGAGCTGGCGCTGGTGCTCAACCGCAAGCGCGTGCGCCGCGGCTCCATCGATTTCGATCTCCCGGAGCCGCTGATCGAGTTCGACGAATGGGGCGCGATGACCGGCGTCACGCGGGCGCCGCGCAACATCGCGCACAGCTTGATCGAAGAGTTCATGCTCTCCGCCAATGAGGCCGTGGCTTCGCACCTGGAGAGCTCCGCGCCCATCTCCATCTATCGCATTCACGAGAAGCCCGATCCCAAACGCGTCATGGATTTCGAGGAAGTGGCCGCGCACTTCGGCTATTCGCTGGGTGTTGGCGCGATTCACGTGAAGAAGTTCGCCTTCACCGATAAGCACCACGACGGAAGCAAGAAGCGCCGCGAATTGGCGTTGCCCGCGGGCGAAGTCAATATCAATTCGCGCCACTACCAGCGCCTGGTTGCCAAGATCGAAGGCAAGCCCGAGGAGCGCATCCTGAGCTACCTGATGCTGCGCTCGCTCAAACAGGCTCGCTACAGCGTGGAGAACGTGGGTCACTTTGCGCTGGCCGCGGATACCTACACGCATTTCACTTCGCCCATCCGCCGCTATCCCGACCTGGTGGTTCACCGCCTGCTGCGCGGCGCGCAGATTGAGGATTTGCCCGCCATCGCCGAAGAGTGCTCGCAATCCGAGCGGCGCGCCGCCGAGGCCGAACGCGAGCTGGTGGAATGGAAGAAGGTGCGCTTCATGAGCGAGCGCGTGGGGCAGAACTTCGACGCTCTCGTCATCAGCACCGCCAAATACGGCCTCTTCGTGGAACTGGCCGACCTGTTCATCGAGGGCCTGGTCCCCATCGACACGCTGCCTGGCGACCAGTACACTTATCAGGAGAACGTTCGCAAGATCGTGGGCAAGCGCACGCGCCGCGAGTTTTCCATCGGCGATCGCGTGCGCGTGCTTCTCGACCGCGTGGACGCCAACGAGCGCAAGTTGCAGTTTTCGATTTTGGAAGATGAGCCCAAACGATCTGGTTCTCATTCCCGGCGGCCCGTTCCTCATGGGTCAAGAAAACGGAAGAGATGAAGAGCGCCCGGTCCACCGGGTCGCCGTCGCGCCGTTTCGCCTGTGCCGTTATCAGGTGACCAATGCCGATTGGGAGCTATTTCGCAAAGCCACGTCCCGCGAAAAGCAGCCTTACGTTCACGAATCCGCGCCCGTCACGCACGTGAACTGGTTCGACGCCGCGGCCTACTGCCACTGGCTCTCGGAGCAGTGGGCCATCCACGTCCGCCTGCCCAGCGAAGCCGAATGGGAATTCGCCGCACGTGGCGGCATCAGTCAGCAAGTCTATCCCTGGGGAAACGAACCGCGCGTCTATCCGCCTGGCCGCTGGCAAGATGGTCCGGAACCCATCGGACAAACCGAACCCAACGCCTACGGCCTATTCGACATGTGCGAGAACGTGCACGAATGGTGCTCCGATTGGTATGACCCGCTGTATTACGCCGTTTCGCCGGAGGAGAATCCGCCCGGCCCGGAGCACGGCAAGCGCCGCAGTTCCCGCGGCGGCGCCTGGCGTCATCACATCAAGTTCTCCCGCTGCGCCGCGAGGAGCAGCATCCCTCCGGAGTTCCGGTATGCGGATTATGGGTTCCGGGTGGCGGCGGAACGCGGCGACAAAGTATGAAGAAGCGCTCAACGAAAAAACTTGACGATGATTTACGGCTGGAGTACGATCTCAACCGACTCAAGGGTGGAGTGCGAGGCAAGTACTTCCGGCGCGCTACGGCCGGTGCCAAAGGACGCTCTGCTCATAGATGGGAATCGGGTTGTTGAGAAGCGCTTGCTCGGCCTCCTCCCGCTTGATCTGGTGCGCCCGAATCTTGCGCAGGCAGGCGGTCTGCGCAGATGGGGACCGTTCGAATTGAACCGCTGCCTGCTCCGGAGGGTTCACTTCAACGACGCGCTCACCTTCGCCCGATACTCTTCCGCCTTCTGCAAAATCTGCGCCTGATTCAGCGTGAGTATCCGCCCGTCACTCACAACCGGCTTGCCGTTCACCATCACGTCGCGCACATCGTCGGCCTTCAGCGCGTAGACCATCTGCGAAACGGCATCGTACATCGGCACGGCGTTGGGCCGGTCCAGGCGCACCACGATCATGTCGGCGCGCTTGCCGGCTTCGAGCGAGCCGATCTCTTTCTCCATGCCCAGCACGCGCGCGCCGCGAATGGTGGCCATTTCCAGCGCCGTCGAGGCCGGCAGCGTTTCGGGATCGAGCGTCATCACCTTTTGCAGCTTGGCGGCGAGGTCCATCTCTTCGAACAGGTTGAAATCGTTGTTGCTGCCGGCGGGGCCGTCCGGACCCAGGCCCACCGCCAGGCCCAGTTCCAGCATGCGCGCTACCGGCGCAACGCCGCTGGCCAGTTTCATGTTGCTCGACGGGCAGTGCGCCACGCCCACGCCGCGCGCCTTCAGGATCTCCATGTCGGCTTCGTTGACCCATACGCAGTGCGCCGCTACGGTGCGGCCGGTGAGTACGCCGAGCGCATCGAGCGCCTTGACGGGCGTCAAGTGGCGTGCTGCAAGCGAGTCGTCGAGTTCCTTCTTGGTTTCGGCAAGGTGGATCAACAGCGGCGCGTTGTATTTGTTTGCCAGCGCGCGCGCGGCTTTTAACGTCTCGTCGGAATTGGTGTAGATGGCATGCGGCGCCACCGCCGCCACGATCAGCGGGTCGTTGCGGAAGCGCGTCAAGTACTTTTCGGTGAAGGCCAGCGCGTCAACCGGGGTCTTGGCGTCGGCCACCGGAAACTGGATGATGGTCTCGCCCAGCACGCCGCGCATTCCGGCCTCCTGGGCCACTTCCGCCACCACATCCTCGAAATAGTACATGTCGGTGAACGTGGTGGTCCCGCCGAGCAGCATTTCGAGACATCCCAGCCGCGTGCCCCACCGGACGAAATCGGGTGTAACGTTCTTGGCCTCCGCCGGGAAGATGTATTTTTCGAGCCAGTCCTGCAGCTTCTTATCGTCGGCGATGCCGCGGAACAGCGACATGGCCGCGTGCGTGTGCGTATTGATCAGGCCCGGCGCCAGAATTGCATCGGGACGGTCCAGGCGGTGCTTCGCCTGGAACTTCGCGTCGATCTCGGCCCGCGTGCCCACTCCCACGATGCGGCCGCCCGT
>PLZX01000224.1 GCA_003152325.1 Bryobacterales bacterium
TTGCGCGACCGGATTCTGGAGTTCACGTACGGCCAGACCCCGCTCACCGACGGCGCTCCGCTTGATTACGCTCACTGGCCGCTATTCGGCGGACCCTTCCTGGAAGCCCCGGTGGATTCCGAGATCCTTATATTGAAGTACGGCCAGATGCGCCGCACCCTTGACTTCCGCCGCCTCACCGTCACCGACGCGCGCGTCGGCAATTAGCGATGGCCTTGACACTCCCGACGAAGCATGCTGCTATATAGTTCGTAGCTCGTACTATATACCAATATGGGAGTTCCCAAGGCCCAGTCCGCCGCCACCACCGCATGGACCAAGCCTCCGCTCCGCCATCTTCTGGAGGAAACTCGCACCTTCGTGACCATTGCTGAGCTGGCAACCTCCCGCGGCCTGATCACCGACCTCAACGGCAGCAAGATCCTGGGACTGGCGCGGTCACTCGCGGAACATCCCCGTTTCGACGCCCTCAGCATCACCGACAATCCGGGGGGCCATGCCATGTTGAGCGCGGACACGATGGGGACCGACCTCATCTGCCGCGGCCAGGAAGTCATCATTCACCTGTCCTGCAAGGACTGGAACCGCAATGCGCTCGAAAGCCGCTGCTGGATGCTGGCCAGCGAAGGCTTCCGCAACGTGCTGGCACTCTCGGGCGATTACCCCGTTACCGGCTACCACGGCCAGGCATCTCCCGTTTTCGATATTGACTCGGTGGGGTTGCTGAAGCTCCTCTCCGAAACTCAGGGCGGCGACTTTTTCCCCGGCGCCGTCGTGTCGAACTATAAGCGGCTGGAGCGCGAGGTCATGCCGCAGTACTTCAAGCTCGCCAAAAAGATTCAAAGCGGCGCTCGTTTCATCATCAATCAGATCGGTTACGACGCCCGCAAAATGGACGAGTTGCTCAAATACATGGCGTTGCACGGTCTGAATGTTCCAGTGGTGGCCAATGTCTTCGTGCTCAGCGCCACCGCCGCCAGCTACTTCCACGCGAGAAAGATTCCGGGCGTCACCGTCACCGACGATCTACTGGCTCTGGTGGAAAAGCGCGCCGCTTCTCCCGACCGCGGCCTGGCTTTTTTCCTCGAGTTTGCCGCAAAACAGTGCGCCATCGCTCGTGGACTCGGATATCGCGGCATCTACCTGGGAGGCCGTCTCCGTTTAGAGGACTACGAGAAGATCTTCCGCACGCTGGATGCCTTCGGACCCGACGATTGGCGGGAGTTCGCTCGCGAGATCGGTTTCTCGCAACCCGGCGAGTTTTACTATTTGGAACCAGATTCGAACACCGGCCTGTGCTCCGCCCAAATCAACCGCGAGTATCTGCGGTCGAAGCAGCAGCCAGCGGCCGCTCCCCTGGCGTATCGGGCCAACCGGCAGATTCATCACCTGGCATTCGAGGAAGGCAGCGCCGCCTTCCGGGCGGGGCAGGCCTTCTATCAAATTGTCGAGCGCTCCCCGAAACTGGCAAGTGCTCTCCATGGCGCCGAGCACGCTCTCAAAATCCTCTCGTTCGATTGCCGCGATTGCGGCGATTGTTCGCTGCCGGAAATCGCTTACTTGTGCCCCGAATCCCAGTGCGCCAAGAACCAGCGCAATGGGCCGTGCGGCGCTACGCACGAGGGCCTCTGTGAAGTCGGTGACAAGGAATGCATATGGGCGCGTGCCTACCAGCGCCTCAAGGCTTACGGAGAAGAGGAGCTCATGCTCGAAGGGCCGGTGGTCTACAGAAATGGCGCGCTCAAGGGAACCAGCGCCTGGGCGAACGCTTTCCTGGGCCGCGACCATCGCGGCAAGAATCCGAGTTCATCATGAATCCACAAGGTCTGAATCGGCCGTTCTACGTGATCGGCGAGAACATCCATACCACGCGCGCCGTCCTGCGCGAGGGAAAGCTGGTGGTGACATCCCCCGGTGGCGAGGAAGCCGTCCGTTACACTACCACCGCCGGAGAGACGCGCTATCTGCCGATTCCGGAAGAATTCAAGAGCCGCCAGGACTACCAGGAAGGGAAGGTCAAGCACGTCATGGTCGCGGTGCGCGCAGCCATGTCCGGCGTCGAGCCTGTCGCCGGCGAAGCGATGACCTATCTGCGAAGCCTCGTCGAAAGGCAGGTAAGGGCAGGCGCCGATTTCCTGGATCTCAACGTCGACGAATTGTCCTGGAACCTGGACGAGCAAAAGGCAGCCATGCATTGGCTGGTCTGTGCGCTAGAGCCCATGTCGCCAGTGCCGCTATCGATCGACTCCTCCAACCAGGAGATTCTGTTGACCGGCATCCAGGCCTGCGAGGGGAGAGCCGGCAAGCCATTGCTCAACTCCGCCTCTCTCGAACGCATTGACGCGCTCGATGTGGCCAGGCATTATGAACTCCCCGTGGTGGTGACCGCCGCCGGGTCGAGCGGCATGCCCAAAAACGCCGAAGACCGCATCAATCACGCTTCGCAGATGGTTGAGGCAGCGCTGGCTAAAGGCATCCCGCTGGAGCGCATGTACGTCGATGCGCTGGTGTTTCCCATCTCCGTAGACAGTCAGTTTGTCGTTCAATGCCTGGACGCGTTTCGGCAACTGCGCGCGAATTATGGAGAGCGCATCCATCTGACGGGCGGCCTCAGCAATGTCTCTTTCGGTATGCCATGCCGGAAGCTGATCAACGAAGTCTTCATCAACCTTGCGGTTGAGGCAGGCGCCGACAGTGGGATTGTGGACCCGGTCGCAAGCAACCTGAACCGCATCTTCCTGGCCGACAGACAGTCCCGCCCCTACCAGCTTGCACTGAACATGTTGCTAGGTCGCGACCCAGGTTGCGTGAATTATCTAGAGGCCTACCGCGAAGCGGAACTGGAGCCGGCGGCAGTGTAAGTTGGGTTCTCCGTTCCGAAAGCCGGAAACTGACACTATTATTACAATTCAGGCCTTTTGAAACCTGTTACAGTCGAAGTGGCCGTTCATCGGATCGCGTTACCCTCCTTCGATCTGCCTTTTCAATCCAATGGATACAACTCATCCCAAGGGTGTCCAAGCCCGCGTGCTTCTCTCTTCCGTGTTCGGTCCATACGCGCAGGACGATCAATTTGGCAGCCGCACCATCAATCCGATGGAGCTCTACCACAATCAGGTAACCCGCGCGCAGGGCTCATTCTCCGTGCGGCGGTTTCACCGCTCCTGGGGCATTCTCATGATTCAGGAGAATATTTCCGCTCCCTGCACGGTCCTGGATTTTCCCACGCGTGAAGCCTTCGCCCGCGAGCTCACCGCTCACCATTACGACATCGTGGGCGTCTCTTCGATCATCGTGAATGTCGGCAAGGCGCGCGAGATGTGCCGCATAATCCGCGAACTCTCGCCACACTCCACCATCGTGGTGGGTGGGCACGTCGCCGCGATTCCCGGCATCGAGCACATCCTGGACGCCGATCACATCGTGAAGGGCGACGGCATCGAGTGGATGCGCCGCTACCTGGGCGAGGACCCCGAGGACCCCATTCGCCATCCTGCCCTTTCTTCCGGATTCGACCTCCGCGTGATGGGGGTGAAGATTCCCGATAAGGCGGATACTTCCGCCACCATCATCGCTTCCATGGGATGCCCGATGGGATGCAATTTCTGCGCCACATCGTCCTTCTTCGGCGGGAAGGGGAAAATGCTCAATCTCTACTCCACCGGCGAGGAACTGTTCCAGCTCATGGAGGAAGCGGAAACTTCGCGGAACGTGAAGTCGTTCTTCATCATGGACGAGAACTTCCTGCTCCAGCGCCAACGCGCCCTGGATCTGCTGGCGCTCATGAAGGCCGCGGGTAAGAGCTGGTCTTTCAACATTTTTTCTTCAGCCAACGCCATCCGTAAGTACAGTTATGAGGAACTGGTGGAACTAGGCGTCTCCTCCATCTGGCTGGGCCTGGAATCGGCGCAGTCCGGCTACGCCAAACTGGAGGGCGCTGACACCCTGCAACTGACTCGCGAGTTGCGGGAGCACGGCATTGTTCTTCTAGGCTCCACCATCCTGGGGCTGGAGCATCACACGCCGGAGAACATCGGCGAAGAGATCGAGCGCGCCATCGCCCATGAGACCGACCTCCACCAGTTCATGCTCTACACGCCGGTTCCGGGCACGCCGCTCTATTCCGAAATGGCTGACCAGGGCAGGCTGCTCGATGATGTCGACCTCGCAGACATCCACGGCCAGGACCGTTTCAATTTCCGCCATGCCGCCATTTCGCGCGATCAGTCCAGGAAGTTCCTCGACTCCGCCTTCCGCTACGACTTCGAGCGCAACGGCCCCAGTCTCTTCCGGATTTGCCGAACGACCTTCCAAGGTTGGATGCGGTACAAGAACCATGCGGACCTCCGTGTGCGCGAGCGCTTTCACCGAGAGAGCAAGACCCTGCGCCACGCTTACACTGCGGTCCTCTGGGCCATGGAGCACCGGCTCAAGAATGCGAACCCATCGATGGTGCCGCAGATCCGGGCCCTGCGCATCGAGATCGAGCACGAGTTCGGCTTCATCGCCGTGGCCGCCAGCCGGATCCTCGGCCCAGTGCTCTGGTGGACCAGCCTTCGGGAGGACAGGCGCCTCGCCCGGGGAAACCGCCACGAACCGCCGACCATCATCGGGCGCCGGAACTGGGCGGAAGCATAAGGCAGTTCTACTTCGCCGGCCGGCTGTGGTTCAGGCACAAGTCCAACAGGTCGGACACATTCGCCTCTCCCACGCACATCACCGTGTCCGCGGCTCCCCAGTAGATCTTCACGGTTCCATCCGGTTCAGGTACCGCGCCGCACGTGAACACAACGTTGTGGACATAGCCGGTCGTCTCCCAAGGATCTTCCGGCTGCAAGATCCAGGAGT
>PLZX01000241.1 GCA_003152325.1 Bryobacterales bacterium
CATGAAGGTGCTGGTCAACGGAGGCCTCAATTTGTCGGAGCTGGACGGCTGGTGGGCGGAGGCCTACACGCCTGAAGTCGGGTGGGCGTTGGGGGACGGCCAGGAACATCACGACGATCCGGCCTGGGATGCTGCCGAAGCCGAAGCGCTCTATGACCTGCTCGAACGGGAAGTGATTCCCGAGTTTTATGCCCGCGACGGGCAAGGTATTCCCACGGCTTGGGTGGCGCGGATGCGGCAAAGCATGGCGAGCCTGACACCTCGCTTTTCCGCGGATCGCGCGGTGCGCGAATACACCGAGCAATACTATCTCCCCAGTGCGGCAACCTACCGCCGGCGTGCTGCCGACAAGGGCGCAGCGGGCCGGCAAATGGTGGATTGGCGGCACGCCATGGAAAAGGAGTGGCCCGCGATGCGCTTCGGTGAAATGAAGGTGGAAACCACCGGGGAACAGCATGTGTTTGAGGTTCAGGTCTATCTGAATGATCTCGACCCGAATGCCGCGCGAGTAGAGCTTTATGCCGACGGCGTCAACGGCGGCGGTCCAGCGCGGCAGGAGATGCTGCGCGTTCGGCAATTGGCAGGCGCGCCGGGCGGCTACCTTTACAGCGCGACTGTGTCTACGGGGCGCCCACCAGCGGACTATACGGCGCGCCTGATACCGAGCTATACCGGTGTTGCGGTTCCCCTGGAAGCCGCTCGCATTCTGTGGCAACGTTGATTTAACCTCGAAGGGAGAACCGGCATGGAAACTCAACGCCATGAAATCGGCATGATCGGCTTGGGCGTGATGGGTCGCAATATGTTGCTGAACATGGCCGATCACGGCTTCCCGGTGGTGGGCTATGACAACGACCCCGGCAAGGTGGAGGCGCTCCAGAAGGAATCGGCGGGAAGCAACATCCACGGTGTTACTAACATCCAGGAGTTCATCGGACTACTCCGCTCTCCGCGCGCCGTGATGATGCTGGTGCCCGCCGGGCCGCCCGTCGACTCCGTGATCGGCGATCTGTTACCGCACCTCGGAAAGGGCGATCTCATCATCGACGCCGGCAACTCCTACTTCAAAGATACAAACCTGCGCGCCCGCAACCTGGCCGCGAAGGGTATTCAATTTCTCGGCGTCGGAGTATCGGGAGGTGAGGAGGGTGCGCGCCACGGTCCGAGCATCATGCCCGGGGGACCGAAAGAGGCGTACGAGCGCGTCCGCCCGCTGCTGGAGGCCGTCGCTGCCAAGGTCAACGGAGATGCGTGCGTGGCTTACCTCGGCCCCGGTTCGGCCGGGCATTTCGTCAAGACGGTCCACAACGGCATCGAGTATGCGGTGATGCAGCTTCTCGCCGAGACATACGACCTGATGAAACGCGGCCTGGGTTTGAGCGACGACGAACTGCATAACGTGTACGACGCGTGGAATCAGCGGGAACTCAACGGTTACCTGGTAGAGATCACCAGTCGCATCTTCAGCAAGGTCGACGAAACCACCGGCAAACGGTTGATCGACGAAATCCTGGATGTCGGCAAACAAAATGGCACAGGCATGTGGACCTCGCAAAGCGCCATGGAACTGCAAGTGCCTATCCCCACCATCGACCTCGCGGTCGCGATGCGGGATATGTCCGTGTTGGAAAAGCAGCGCGAGACGGCCGGCGGGGTTTTCAAACGTCCCATCCCGCCGATAGCCTGCGACCGCAAAATCTTCATCGATCGGCTGGGCCACGCGCTCTATGCCGGAATGATCATGGCCTACGCACAGGGCATGGCCGTCCTGGCGGCGGCGTCGGACAAGTATGAGTATCATCTCGATCTCGAGGCGGTGGCGCGAATCTGGCGGGGCGGCTGCATCATCCGCACGGCACTGCTGGAGGACATCCGGTTGGCATATCGCAACCAGCCCGGCTTGGCGAATTTGCTCCTGGCCCCGGAGCTGGCGAAGAAGGTACTGGCCCACGAGGAGGATTTACGCCGCGTTGCTTGCACGGCAGTCGAGCTGGGTTTGCCCGCACCCTGTTTCCTGGCGGCGCTAAGCTACTTTGACAGCTTCCGTAGTGCCTGGCTGCCGGCGAACCTGATCCAGGCCCAACGCGACTATTTCGGCGCGCACAGTTACGAGCGCATAGACGTCAAAGGCACATTTCACACCGACTGGACGAAGGGTTGAGAACGATGAAAACCAACGATCAACTCGAACCGAACATATTCGTCATCTTCGGCGGGGCGGGCGACCTGACCTGGCGGAAGTTGATGCCGGCGCTGTTTGACCTCTCTCAGAGCCACAGTATTCCGGCGCACTTTTCGATTATCGCGGTGGACCGCGTCGCGCTCAGCGAGGACGCCCTGCGCAAGCNNATTTTCTACATGGCTACGCCGCCCTCGCTGTTTGGCGAAATCCCTACCTTCCTCAACTACGCCGGCCTGGCGGCCGACCGGGAACGGGCGCGAATCGTGATCGAGAAGCCGATCGGGTATGACCTGGAGTCGGCACAGGCGCTGAACCGCACACTCGCCAGCGGCTTTCAGGAATCCCAAATCTTCCGCATCGACCATTACCTGGGCAAAGAGACGGTGCAGAACATCCTGGCGTTCCGTTTTGCCAATCCACTGTTCGAGCCCATCTGGAACCGGCGTTATGTGGACTATGTGACCATCACGGTCGCCGAACAGGTGGGCGTGGAACATCGCGGCGGCTATTACGATGGGGCGGGCGCCTTGCGCGACATGGTGCAGAATCACCTGTTGCAACTGCTCTGTCTGGTGGCCATGGAACCGATGGTCTCCTTCGATGCCGACGAGATTCGCAACAAGAAAGTGGACGTGCTCCACGCCGTTCGGCCCATTCCGCTTGACGCGGTGCATCACTCCACAGTTCGCGGGCAGTATGACAAGGGATGGATCGGCGGTAAGCGAGTGCGCGCGTATCGCGAAGAAGATGGCGTACCCCCCGATTCACAGACGGAAACGTTTGCGGCG
>PLZX01000274.1:0-298 GCA_003152325.1 Bryobacterales bacterium
TCCTTGCGACAACTTGGAGTAGTCTAGCGGGCGAAGGATATTCTGCAGCAAGCCGGCACCGAAGATATCGCCTCACCGGTGGCGGCCCGCTCTAAACTCGGGCCTTTCGCATCAATCGCCGCCGAGGGGGGCTGAAGCAAACAAATTACCGTCACGTGTGACGGGCGGAAACCTAAACGTACGAAGGAGATTTCAATGTTCATGACGCTATTTGCTGTTTTACTTGTACTGTGGCTTCTGGGATTTTTCGCGTTCCACGTTGCCGGCGGGCTGATTCACCTTTTGCTAATCATAGCGG
>PLZX01000274.1:345-26275 GCA_003152325.1 Bryobacterales bacterium
TGGCGGTGTTTGTGAGAAGTAAGCCCGTCCACGTAAGGACCGAACCTATATGAACATTCCCTCGTCCTGGGTGGCGGAGTCCACGCTGTTTTTGCGCCGGCCCACGGGATGGAGAACCAGCGTTCCTCGGGCTACAAAGGGGCTTGAAAAGAGCCCTGGGCCTTACCCTCCATTTACCCTCCGTTAGCAAGCCAGCAGAAACGGGATCGTGTTTTATTGGCGTTTTTCATACCCTGAATCAACGCCGTGCGCAGTTATGTTACTGAAAACAAACCATGACCCATTTTCCCAAGCTGGACGTCGCCGGTTCGAATCCGGTCTCCCTCTCCAAAATCCCCAAGAATCAGTAATTTAGGCGGCTCTACGCCAAAAACGGGGGCAGGAATGACCTGCCCACCTCCCGCCCCTTGCGGACGAAAGAGTGTAACCCGTATCTCCGGAACGTTCTGTTACCTATGTCTCGGGTCGCTCACTACGGACCTCAGGTGATGTCCTTTGCGCCGGCCTGACTGCACAATTCGGATCCGGCGGATGCGAGTGAGAACCGCCGGACCGACGAGGTTCAACATCCTAAGGTGTGCATCGACTGTTCGAGGCTGAGGTCCGGGTGCACGTCGACACCGCCACGTGGATCGGCACCTTGTTGACAGCGCCGGCCCAAGCATCCCTGCCGTCCCCTGCAATCGGTTCTGGCAGACAACCACATCGATGAATCAACCGGATGCCGAGCCGGCGGGCGCGGGCGGCGCGGGCTACAATCCTGAGCCGATCGCGGAGTGTTGCCCCCGCTGTCCAGGGAAGTAACCGGCGGCCGGATCACTTGTGTTATTCTGGCCTTCGCGTGTCGACGGTATGCTTCGGCCTGGCGGCATTCTCGCGTTCTGGTTTCTGTCGTCGGTGCTGTTCGCGCAGGTGAATAGCGTCCGCGTGTGGCAGGACAGCATTATTCTCCCCACTTACCGCGAACGGCCGCCCGACGCCGTACCTCCGTTTGACCAACTGGCCCTGGCAGGCAGCGGTAACCACTCCGTCTACCCCTACACCCTGCGCCTGAACATGACCAGCGAGAAGTACAACGCCTCGTGGCGCGTCCTGAACATAGAGAATCAGTACCTGCATTGCCGCATTCTGCCCGATTTGGGTGGCCACCTCTATACGTGCCGCGACAAGTTGTCCGGGGCCGACATGTTCTACGCCAACACCGCCATAAAGAAGGCCGACGTGGCGCCGCGCGGGGCCTGGGTCGCCGGGGGCATCGAGACCAGTTTTCCGATCGCGCACAGCCGGGTGACCGTGTCGCCCGTGAATTTCGCCACCGCCACCCATGAAGACGGCAGCGGAACGGTCTTCGTCGGGGTGGTGGATCGCATCAGCGGCATGGAATGGCGTGTAGCTTACACGCTGCATTCCGGGAGCACGGTCCTCGAAGAGAAGGTGTGGCTGAGCAATCCGGGCTACGCGCGTCAGCCTTACCAATGGTGGACCAACGCCGCGATCCGCCTGCCGGATGGCGGGCTCCAGTTGGACTACCCGATGTGGGTGACAGCCCCCCACGGCGCGGGTGTCCTGGATTCCTGGCCGGTGAATGCGGCGGGGATCGACTTTAGCAACACAACGCGCATCATCAATACTATTGGTCTGTTTGCTTACGGCAGCCGCGAACCTTTTTTTGCGGAGTACAATCCCGCGTCGAGAACCGGGGTGGCGCATTGGGCCGATCCCAAGGAAGTTCCCGGCAAGAAAATGTGGGTCTATGGAACCGACTACCCGGTCTATAAAGACCAACTGAGCGACGACCACAGCGGTTATCTCGAAATCCAGGCCGGTCTGGCGACCACACAGGAAATGATGGAGTTTCTCGGTCCCGAACAATCCCGTTCGTTCACCGAACTCTGGATTCCAACGCGCGACACGGGCGGGATCTCGCGGGTGACTCGTGATGCCGTTCTCTTTCTCCAGCGCAAGCCACAGCCCGACGGAACCGTCAAGGCCGACATTGATTTGAACGTCACGCACCCGATTCCGCATGCCCACGTGGCCGTGACCAAAGGCGATCAGATTGTGTATCAACAGGACGCCGATCTGGATCCCGCGGCAGCCTTTCACGCCGAGACGCCTTCAACGGGCGCCGCCGGAAAATTCCGTATCGAGTTGAAGGATGCCTCGGGTCAGATGCTGCTGGCGCACCAGGAAGACACTTACGACGCCGTGACAGCCGCAGAAGTGAAGATCGGCGGCCCGCTCAACCCTTCTCCCGGCAAACGCACGCTGGAACAGCAGACGCTGGCAGCAGGCGAGCAGGATGAACTCATCCGTCTGCTCGACCGGGCCGCCCAGGGCTACCAGGCGGCTTTGTTGAGTGCTCCAGGAAGCCGCGCATTGCGCAAAGCGGCCGGGAGGCTTTCCATCACGCTGGGCCGCTTTGGCGAGGCGTTGGAGACCCTGACTCAGGCTCATAAGGAGGATCCGTCCGACGCGGAAATCACCTACTACCTCGGCGTGGCGCGATCAGCAACGGGTGACGATAGCGGCGCGAGGCTGTTGTGGCAATCTCTCTCCACCGATTCACAATGGGCCCCGGCCGCGTATTACCAACTGGCCTGTGCCGTCGCTCGGGCGGGGGACCGGCAATCGGCCGTGGAGATAATGCATGCCTTGGCAGCCCAAAACGCCGGGCATGCCGCAGGACTTGAGGTCGCTGTACTCCGCCGCCTGGGCCGGACTGACGCCGCACGATCCGCACAGGCACAATATCTGGCCGCCAATCCCATGGATCCCCTGCTGCGTGTGGAAGGCGTCCTGTTCGGACGGGAAGACGCCGGCATCTGGCGGCACCTGGCGGCCGATCCTGAATGGGTTCTGGACCTTGCCGACGACTATTTCGACGTGGGACTCTACGAAGACGCCATCTCCCTGCTCGAACGCGACTATCCCCCAGTGGGCGAGCTGGAGACCGAACCGGGTGCCGTCCTGCCACAGGCCTATCCGCTGATCGCCTACTACCGCGGCTACGCGCGCGCCCACCTGGGACAATCGCCCGCCGACGATTTTCGGAAGGCCTCCGCCCAGTCCACACTCTACGTGCATCCTTATCGCGCCTCTACGTATAATGTGCTGCGCTCCGCCATCGAACACAATCCCCAGGACGCCACCGCGCACTACCTACTCGGCGGCCTTCTTTTCAACCGCCGGATGACCGAAGAGGCTCTGGCGGAATGGGAGAAAGCGCGACCGGACGCCGACGGCATCCCCGCCTATTACGACACCGTCGCGCGCGCGCTGGTCGGCGCCAGGAAGAACAAGCTTGCCGAGGACCTCATCCGGGAAGGCCTCGCCGCGCATGCGAACGATAGCGGTTTGCAGCGTTTGCTCGCGAGCGTCCTGAACAGCTCCGGCGGCAGTGGATGGGCAGGGTCGCCTCCCCCGTCGTTCTCCACATCCACCGAAGCCGCCAACTTTGCATTAGCTTTGCTAGCAACAAACAACCTGGACGGCGCCGCGCGTGTGTTTCAGACGAAGAACTTTCCCGAGGAGAAGCAGCCGCCGGAAGTCCGCCAGGCTTACGCCGAGATGCAACTGCGGGCAGTTCTTTCGGCCGCCTCCTCGGGCACCTGCGCCAACGTGGCCGCGCGCATCAGCGATTTTGCTCCCGAGGATAAGGCCTTGGCTTTTACCTTTCAAGGATTCGGCGATTTGACGAAGCAACTCCGCTTCCAATTTTATTTCGGGTTGGCTGAGTCGCTCTGCGGCGACAAGAAGGCTGCCCTCAGAAGATGGGACAGAATCGCCAAAGCCCACGCTCCGCTATCGTCCCCCGACCACGCATTTCCGTTATTGGCGGGCAGCTTGACCAGCCCAGTAGGATCCTCGCGGGCTATCGAAACCGCGCTGGAAGGCATTCGCACAGCCGGCAACGCAACAGACAAGAGCCTTCTCCTATACTCGGAAGGCATCTTGCTGCGGGCCGCCGGACGCAACGAAGACGCGATCAAGCGCTTTGCGGAAGGCGCCATGACTGAATTGCCCTTCGACCGCTATTTGAATGGATCCGCGCAATACGATCCACCCTTGCCGCGGTAAGCAGGCAGCGCGACGTCGAGTGGCTTTGAACTATTTGTAGGTTCGCACCCCCTAGGCCTGGGGTCCAGTAGGCTTAGCTGCCGAGAAGCTGTTTACGGCCGAGGCTTCATCCTCAAACGCTTCGAAGACCGTGTACAGCTTGGTGAGCTTCAGAAGATCATGCACGCGCTTGCCGAGGTGCAACAGCTTGATCTCGCCTCCGGCTGTGGTGACAGTCGTGTGCGCGCCGATCAGTTCACCCATACCGGAGCTGTCCATGTAGGAAACGTCGGCCATGTTCAGAACAATCCGCCGGGAACCGCTCGCCACCAGTTCCCGAATCTTCGTGCGCAGCGTGCTGGCGCCTTCGCCCATCGTTAGCTTTCCACTGACGACCACGACGATCACCTCACCAGTCTGGTGGGTTGTCAGTTTCACACTCATTGAATGATTCTCCTTTACCTGTTGTCTTCTCCCTTCGGAGTGGGCCGCAGGTGCTTCAATACTCGCACATCAGCGTTCTGTTCGGAGTTTAGCTCACTTCGTAGCTGTTTTGAAGCGTACAGGGAGTACTGGAAACTACGGCTGGTTCGGATGCCGCCGGGTTCAAGTTTCCAGAAAGCCTGTTCTTCTTGCCCTCCGGCACTTACGCGGTGTCCCCGACGGGAGCTTGCCATCGCAACAGGAAGAAGTGGCGACCGCAAAGAGAACAACGGTAGGGCTGAAAAAGCCAATGGAAAGTTCTCTCGATGGTGTTTCGGACGCCTACACTTCTAAACTCGATGGATCTGCAATGTGGACAGCGTCTGGAAAATACCCCACCTGCGGCGCGACTCATGGCTCTAAATCTTCCGCTTTCGCCGCACTGTCTGCGGCAGGCACGGCGTCATTTCGGTTTGGCGGCGTGGCGTAATAGGCGTGTGGGTCGTTGCGCCGGCCACCTGCCGGGCGGCTCGCTTCCCGTGCTGCCTTAACTTGCTCCGGCGTCCTCACGTCGGGCTCCGACAGTCTGACGCGTTCTCTTGCGCGCGCAACCTGCCGCTTGTGCCGCTTTTCTATTCTCTTGTTCATCCGTGTCCTTTACCCGCCGCCGTCCAAGCGCTTAATCTTCGACTTCCTCCACGACGTCGCAGACCATGGCTTCGGTGGTGAGCATCAAAGAGGCGATGGAAGCGGCATTCTGCAGAGCCGTACGAGTTACCTTGGTAGGATCGATTACGCCGGCCTTCACCAGATCTTCGTACTGTTCGGTGGAGGCGTTGAAGCCGAAGTTAGGATTCTGGTCAGTCTTGATCTTTTCGACCACTACGGCGCCTTCGGTCCCGCAATTCAGCACGATCTGCCGCACTGGCTCCTCGCAGGCGCGGCGCACAATGGTGACGCCGAACTGCTCGTCACCCTCAAGCTTGAACTTCTGAAGCGCGATCGAAGCTCGAAGCAGCGCAACGCCGCCGCCCGGAACGATACCTTCTTCGACCGCGGCGCGCGTGGCGTGAAGAGCATCCTCCACGCGGGCCTTCTTCTCCTTCATCTCGATTTCGGTGGCGGCGCCCACTTTGATGATCGCCACGCCGCCAGCCAGTTTCGCCAGCCGCTCTTGCAGTTTCTCGCGATCGTAGTCGGAGGTCGTCTCTTCCACCTGGGCCCGGATCTGCCTGATCCGGCCCTCGATATCCTTCTGCAGTCCGCCGCCGTCAACGATGGTAGTGGTGTCCTTATCCACTGTGACGCGCTTGGCGCGGCCCAAGTCTTCCAGCTTGACGCCTTCCAGCTTCATGCCGGTCTCTTCCATGATGGGCTTGCCGCCAGTCAGGGTCGAAATATCCTCCAGCATCGCCTTGCGGCGGTCGCCGAAGCCCGGGGCTTTCACAGCGCAGGCATTGAGCGTGCCGCGTAGCTTGTTCACCACCAACGTGGCCAATGCTTCGCCTTCCACGTCCTCGGAGATAATCAGCAGCGGCTTACCGACGCGGGCGATTTGCTCGAGAATGGGAAGCAGGTCCTTCATGTTGCCGATCTTCTTATCGTGGATGAGGATGTAGGGATCCTCGAAAACGCACTCCATGCGCTCGGGGTCGCTCACAAAGTAGGGTGAGAGGTAGCCGCGATCGAATTGCATCCCGTCCACTGTCTGTAACTCGGTGGTCATGGTTTTGGATTCCTCTACCGTGATCACGCCGTCCTTGCCCACCTTCTTCATGGCCTCGGCAATGATGTTGCCGATGGTCGAATCGCTGTTGGCGGAGATGCTGCCCACCTGGGCGATCATATCGCCGGAGACCGGCTTGGACAGTTTCTTGACTTCCTCGACGACCATTTCCACGGTCTTATCGATACCGCGCTTGACGGCCATCGGATTGGCTCCCGAGGTGACTGCTTTGACGCCCTCGCGGTAAATGGCCTGCGCCAGAATCGTGGCCGTGGTAGTGCCATCACCGGCAACGTCGGAGGTTTTCGAAGCCACTTCGCGCACCATCTGGGCGCCCATATTCTCAAGAGGATCGCTTAACTCGACCTCTTTCGCCACCGTCACACCATCTTTGGTGATGGTCGGGCCGCCGTATTTCTTTTCCAGAACGACGTTGCGCCCCTTGGGGCCGAGGGTCACCTTCACCGCGTCGGCGAGTTGGTTAACGCCTCTCAGGATCGCTTGACGGGAATACTCGCTATAAACAATTTGTTTTGCCATGAATGATTTCCTTGTGAATCGAACGTGAATTAAGTGGCTTTCTTGACGGGGGCAGCCGGATCCAGAATGCCGAGAACGTCGTCCTCGCGCATGATGATGTACTCAGTGCCAACCACCTTCGTTTCGGTGCCAGAGTACTTCCCAAAGAGGACACGGTCGCCGACTTTGACGTCGAGGGCCACCAGCGTGCCATCCTCAAGCCTCTTGCCATGACCTACTGCCATTACTTCTCCCTCTTGCGGTTTCTCCTTCGCGGAGTCGGGGATGATAATCCCGTGGCGCGTGGTTTCCTGTTCCTCAATCCTTTTTACCACGATGCGGTCGTATAGGGGTCGAATGTTCATAGTGCTACCAGCCTCCAGTTGAGATCGCTCCAAACTACCGATGGCCTGAGAAAACCTGGCCCTTCTGAAGATGCCGTGGGTGAGCGGAGACACTCACATAGGGCACTTTCAGGAACGACTTACTCGTCACCTCCGCAATTTCCATGCTGTTGCAGTTCTGAGCTGTGACTTTGGCGATGAGTCGCTGCAACGCGGTGCGTAGTGTCTTTTGCCGATCAAATCCGAAGACCGTGGCCTTGATCTCGCCAGCCATGAAGAAAAGGGTCCATCCTGAGTCCTGCAGTTCCTTTTCGAACGTGGAACGAGCGGTTTTGACCGTTGCCCATCCATTCGAAGCAGGCTCGTTCTGCAGCACTAGGGATTTTGGCAGAGGCGTGCCTTCGGCAATCCAAATGCTCCCCGGTGTGATTGCGTCGGTCATGGAGCTCTCGATTGAGGCCGCGCCGATGGCGCGCGCGCCACGTGCCGCTCCGCCCTCGTCTTCCCACGCTTCGATGTCGCTGGTCGTAGAACTTTTCATTTCGCCATTTCCTCCACAGCTCCGGGTTAAGGTCGAAACTTCGACCTGTTCACGACCCTGGCCTTCTCAAGCCTGGTTCGCTCTGTTTCGTCTTCCTTCGCTATCCGGTCAGCCTCCCTTTGAGGCGCTTCGTTGTCATCGAGCCGGGCCGCTTCGATGCTGGCGGCCTGAGCGGGCGCTTCCAGCTTTTTCAGGACGCCAACCAGCTTAAAGGTTGGCCCGTACGAGGAACGGATCAGGTCGAAGCGGTACCGCGAATCCTGCCACTGTGCGAGCACTTTTTCCTGGTCGCCATAGTGTCCCGGCGCGGCTTTCGCCGGAGCTGTGGGTTTTACGGCAACTCCGTACGTTGCCGAGATGGCTTCCACCAGATCGTCAGGTGTCAACCCCTCCGTCTCGTAGCGGTCATAGTTGATTACGATCCGAAACAGTTGGCCGTCGTAGAAGCTGAGGACCACGTCTTTTGCCGCTTCGGTTTGGGAAGAGGAACCGGGAGTTTGAGGACGCCACTCCAACTCCTGGATGAGGGCTGGGCGGCGATGGATTACTTTCGCTTGAGATGGGTTAGCGCCGGCCCGTTTCGCGACCGTAGGCAGGTCCGTTCCGAGTTGGAAGTTCCGGTACTTGGAAAGATCATTTGCCGATGCAGCCGCAGGCATCACTCCGAACCCAAGAAACGATGTGAGAGCCGATCTCGATATGGTCCGTCCAAAGTCAGCCATCGTGTTTCGTCCTAGCATGGCGCTCTCTTGCCTGTTACCCGGCCCGGCAGTCCTGCGGATGGGGCCGGACAGCAAGCTGCCGGCCCCACCCCGCGAAACGCGCTCGCCTTCCGACTACCTGGCTGCCATTGGCATGCTGATTTCCGTGCCAATTACTTCGCCGGAGATCACTAGTTCCACACGCCGATTCTGCTGCCGGCCCTCCGCCGTCTCATTGGAGGCCACTGGTTGAGTCTTGCCGAATCCCTTCGCCGTGAGCGAATTGGCTGGCATTCCCTGCTGCATCAGATAATCGCGCACAGCCGCGGCGCGTTGTTCGGAAAGCTGCTGATTATAGTCATCCCCGCCGACGCTGTCCGTGTGACCTTCCACGTCCAGCCTCAGGCCCGGATGCCCGGAGACGATGCCGGCCACCTTGGCCAGCTTCTCGCGCGCCAAGGGCCGTAACGTAGACTTGCCGGTGTCGAAGAGGACATCCGACATGTTCACGATCAAACCACGCGCTGTATCCCGCGTCTGAAGAATGGAGTTGAACTGGCTCAGCAACTGGGTTCGCAGTTCTACCTTCTCCGTCTCCAAACGCGCCGTCTGCTTGGCCGCGCTGTCGAGTGCGGCCCGGTTAGCCGCTCTTTCCGCATCGTTCTCCCGCTTGAGGCGATCCGCCTCGGTTCCCGCGGCAGCCAGGCGCGAGTCGCTATCGCGCTTCAGACGATCCGCCTCGGTTCCCGCGGCAGCCATCTGCGAGTCGCTGGCGAGTTTCTGACGGTCCGCATCGGCTGCGGCAGCCGCCAGGCGCGCGTCGCTCTCGCGCTTCAGACGGTCCGCGTCGGTGGCGGCAGCCGCCAGGCGCGCGTCGCTTTCGCGCTTCAGGCGATCCGCTTCAGCCGAAGAGGCCGTCGCCTGCGCATCCTTCTCCCGCGTTAACCGCTCAGACTCCGCCCGCGCTTTGATGCGCGCCGCTTCGGCTTCCCGGGTGACGCGATCCGTCTCGGACTGCGCGGCGGCCATTCCGTTCTGTGCTCGTATTTCGCGATCGGCCGACCCCTGCCGCTCCGCGGTGAGGGCCTCGTCATCCTGACGTTTGACCGCGATGGCCCGCGAGTCTTCCGCCATCTGCACGGCTTCCCGCGCACTCATGGCGACAGGCTTCGCGCCTGCCTTGCGTTCCTCGTAAGCTTCCGCCTGAGCCAGGCTCTTTTGGGCCTTTTGGAAGGTTTCGGTAGCAAAGCGATCCGCACCCATGGCGCGCGCGATCTGAACCGCATTGCGTGCTTCGTAGAGCTCCAACGGCAGTTTCCGATCCATCTTTAGCGCCAGCGGGTTTGCCAGTCGCTGATATTCGCCGCGCTGCAACAGTTCGTACTTGGCGTCGATCTCCTCAGTCTTCCCCCTCGTGTCCGCGCGCACGACGTTTTCCATCACAATCAGGTCGCTGGGTTGCCGCACCGCGTAGTAAGGTTCCGCCGTGACGACCAACGCGAAAACCTGCAGCTCGGTGCTTACGTCCAGCTTGCTCTTCGTTCCATTCAGGAGGACCTCACCCAAATTAGCCGTCCGCCCTTCGGGAGTAACCGCCCACAATACATAAGTGAGGTATTCGGCTCCGTTTCTTGTCGCGGGCTGCAGACCATCGAATTCCACTTCGATCTCGATGCGCCCCTGCTTGCTTTCGACTTTGGCCTCGCCACGAGCGCCCGGGAGGAGCTCCGTTCCCCGGAAGTCGATCTTCGTCGCGCCGCTACGGTGCTGGTAGCTGATTGCCTTCGCGGTCCGTGCCGTCACGGAGACGCGGTAAATGGGCTGATTCTGCGCCCCCTGCGCCGCTAACACTCCGCATACCACAAGGAATGCTCCGATTAGTTTCATATAGGTCACCTTAAGTGTCTTTCTCGCCAGATTATTGGTTGGCGCCGCTTGTCGTACCCGTGCGCTGCGCCGAGTACTTGTTGAGGAGCGTCATCAGTCTTTCGGCGCCTTTGGGTGCATGCATCCCCGAAGTCACAATCTCCCGGTTCTCCAGTTTCCTGCCATAGAGTTCTGCGTTATCGTCCAGATCCTGCCGCAGAGTGGCTCCTTCCAGAGCGATGCCGGCAAACAGTCCCTGGGACCGCGACCACGAGAGAATCTCGGCGTGCATTTGAGCGTCGGTTTGAGCGGTCGCGGTGCGTCCCACCGGCCCGGCCGCAACTGAACCTTCCGCGCCCAGAGTGAACTTACTGGAGAGCAGTTTGCCTTGGCCCCCCTCATTCATGACCAGCATGATCAGGTCCGTCTCCGAGGCGCCGATCTGGAAGCCTACGCTGCCCCCCTCGATGCGGACCGTGCCCGGCGCCGACCAGCCGACTCCGCCTTTATTCCGGCACGACAGGTAGCCTTTTCCATATTTGGCGCCAACCACGAAAGCTGCGGTTTTAACGCCAGGAACGATTACGATGCAGTGGGATTTTGCCAACAGGTCTTCCGGAATGCCCTTGTCGGGCGTCGCCATCACTTCACTGAACACCACGGCCGCTTGGTCCAACCGCTTAGTACCGTCATTGTCTTTGGCCAGCAGCGGCATAATCGCCAGAGTAGCCGCAGTAGCCGCCAGAATCATTCGCATTATTGACCTCTTCTGTCGACCCGTGAACCTTTCAGGGTCCTAGAGCGACACGGTCTCTAGTGCACGAGTCGCGCCAACCCGGTCTTTTGTTGAGCCGATTCGCCAGGGATGAGTTCGCGGCGTTAGTTTGGAGGAAACCAGCGCAGGGAGCGTGACCGCCTATGGTCAAGTGACGAGCCGTGGTCAGAGCCGCACTAAAGATCCTTGCGAGAGATGCCGAGCTTCCGCATGATGGCGTTGAGGGTGGTTCGGTGCAGTCCGAGGCGCGTGGCTGCGGTGCTGACCACACTGCCGCTCTCCCGAAGCACGCGGACGATATGTTCCCGCTCCACCTGCTCGAGCGTCTCGGTGCCGGCGGCTTCCTGGGAATCGTGCCGTATTTCGGCTAATGGAGCGCGCAGGCTGGGTCCTGTGGAAAGGATCACCGCCCGTTCAATGAAGTTCTCGAGTTCCCGAACGTTGCCTGGCCAATGCCAGCTCACCAGAGCGCGCATTGTGTCCGATGGAATCTTATCGATCTGACGCCCCATTTTTGCGGCATACTTCTTCGTGAAATGCCGTGCGAGTATCGGTATGTCCTCAGGCCGATCGCGCAACGGAGGGGTCGTGATCGGAAAGACTTTCAGCCGATAGTAGAGATCGCTTCGGAAGAGTTTATCCCCCATCATCTGCGCGAGATTCCGATTGGTTGCCGCCACCAGCCGGACGTCAATGGGAATCGTCTTCGTGCCGCCCAACCTCTCAAACGACTTCTCCTGTAAGGCGCGGAGCAATTTCGGCTGCAGATCCAGCGGGATGTCGCCCACCTCATCCAGAAACAACGTGCCCCGATGGGCCATCTCGAAACGCCCGATCTTTTGCGACAAGGCGCCCGTAAAGGCGCCTCTCTCGTAGCCGAATAGTTCGCTTTCGAGAAGCCCGGTGGGAATGGCCGCGCAGTTCAATGTGATGAAGGGAAGATTCTTGCGTGGGCTCATTCGATGGACCGCGCGCGCCACCAGTTCCTTCCCCGTGCCGGTTTCCCCCAGGATCAACACATTCGCATCGGTAGGAGCAACCACTTCAACCTGCCGCTGAACCCGCCGCAAAGCCGCGCTGCCGCCTACAATCTCCTCGAAGTCTTGTTTGAGTTCGACATCTTCGTCCTCAATACTCTCCTGGCGGTCCCGTTCCCGGAGGTCCTGCACAAACGTAATCCATCGGAAGGGAGAGAGCTTCAATACGGCCGTGGCAACCAGCACCGGAACCCGCGTCCCATCCTTTCGAATCAACTCCTTTTCAAAAGGTGTGCAGGCTCCGAACCTCAGACCTTCTTCATGTGCCAACTCATCCAGTGGGGCGAATTCCGGCGGAGTGAGATCGGGCCAGTTTAGCCGGCCCGCCAGCAAATCTTCGCGGCTGTATCCAACCAGGTCGAGAAACGCATCATTCACCTCGGGAACACAGTCAAACTCACCGGAAGCGACGCCGGCGATGGTCGATTGCGTAGGGATGGGCCGGCTGCGCGCGCGGCTGCGCCGCAACTTCTCGTCCCTCTCGTGACGATCGGTAAAGTCGCGCGCCACTCTCGCAAAACCCTGCAATTCCCCACTTTCATCTTTGAGCGCCATCGTAATGACATTGGCCCAGAATCGCGCCCCATCTTTTCTGGCCTGCCAGCCTTCCGTCCCCAGATGGCCTTCGACCGCGGCCCGCTTGAACTCGTCCTGCAGCTTGAGCTGGAGAGCATCTTCGCCGGGATAGAGAAAAGATACGTGTTGGTCAATGGCCTCATCTGCCGCATAGCCGTAAATGCGCGCTGCTCCTGAATACCATGTGGCAATACGTCCCTCGATATCCAGTAAGTAGAGCGCGTAGTCCTGCACCCACGACGGAATACGGTCAGTGAAGGCAGACTCAGTCTCCGCGAGTGCATTCTTGTCGCGCAGAACAAGCACATGGCGCACCGGCAACACGTTGCCTTTGGCCGTGTATTCAACTTCCCGCAAGGTCCCATCCGGGCCCATTAGCTGAAGTGTGCCCTCCTGCTCGCCCTGCTCCAGAAAGGCGCGCCAAAGCTGCGATACCTGGGGCTTGAAGCTGGGCGGCGTAAAGTCGTCGATTTGGCGCCCAATGATCTTCTCTCTGGGAAGCCCTAAGAGCTTGCCCACGCCGACGCTGGCATCCTTGGAATTGCCATCGTTGTCGGTGATGAGGATAGGGGCGGAAGGGTGATAGACAATCGCCCGGAACAGCAGTTCGAGCTCTTTCGGACCGTTCTCCACCAGCCAGCGGGTGGCTGTTGTCTGTGCGCCAGCGGAGGACATCGCGTTTCCACCTTCCTGCCGTCGATCCGAGCAGCTCAAGGCCGCCTGAAAGACGCCATCGGTCCGCGCCGATCATATACGGCAAACAGTGAGAGGCTTGAATACGTCAGCCAGACACTATTTTACCACCCGCTGCCGGAATGCTTAAGTACTGCTTCGACCATATGCGGTCACCGAATCGCCGATTTGACCGTATCTGGTCAACTGACCGATAGGTGGCACAGCCATGAAGGTGCGACACAGCTCCAAAAGGTTGGCAGCACACGCCTTGCCTACGCCTGAGGATGGGCCAACCGATTGCTCTTCCTTGATTTGAGGAGCACCAGAAAGTGCCTTTACTAAATATTGTCGTTCTGTTGATCGTCGTCGGGGTGGGGCTGTACCTGATCAACCGGTATATTCCCATGGCCTCCAGCATCAAATCGATCCTGAATGTTGTGGTAGTGATTGTCGTCTGCGTGTGGCTCTTACAAGCCGTCGGATTGTGGAGCAATGTAACCAGCTTCCGGCTTCATCGATGACCAGTGGCTAAGAGCGTACGAGGAAGAATGCGTGTGCCCCAAACGGAACGGCACCGCGGCGCGCGCATCGGCTGGCTTCGCGCGGCGGTACTGGGCGCGAACGACGGGATCCTTTCGACGTCGAGTCTGATGCTCGGTGTCGCGGCGGCACATGCGACTCACGGCAACATAATGGTCGCGGGTGTCGCCGGTCTGGTCGCCGGGGCGATGTCGATGGCAGCGGGTGAATACGTGTCTGTGCACTCACAGGCAGATACGGAACAAGCCGACCTCAAGCTGGAACGCAAGGAACTGAAGGTTGACTCCGTGGGCGAGCATCGGGAACTGGCGGAGATCTACGTCGCTCGCGGGCTCGATCGCAAACTCGCCAAACAGGTTGCCCAACAACTGATGGCCCACGACGCCGTAGGCGCGCACGCCCGCGACGAGCTCGGCATCTCCCCGGCTCTGCGTGCGCGGCCGCTTCAGGCCGCTTTGGCGTCGGCTGCCAGCTTCGCCGTTGGTGCGGCCATGCCTCTGGTGGTCACAGCCATCGTCCCGGAGGCGGCCCTGATTCCCTTTGTCGCTGGAACTTCGCTATTGTTCCTGGCGCTTCTGGGAGCGTTGGCGGCGCACGCTGGCGGCGCAGGCATGACGATCGGCGCAATCCGCGTCACCTTTTGGGGTGCTCTAGCCATGGCGGCGACCGCCGGCGTCGGGGCGCTGTTCGGAACCGGCGCAACCGGAACTTGAGGAACCTGACTGAGCTGGTAGTTCGAGAAGAGAATGTCCATTTGCGTCGGCCCGAGCAGGAGGCTGGATGTGATGGACCGCACGTGACCGGGCAGCCAGAAACCCTGCACTTCGATGAATTCCTCGCTAATGCTGGGCGCGCCAATCAGTACCGAACTGCTGGCTGCGAACTGGCCTTCGAGCCGCACTACGCCATAACTGTCGGGATCGACCCAGGCTTTCCCAGCGATCAGGTACCGGCTCTTGATCTTGGGCGTCAACTCCAGGACGTAGCAACTTCGGCCTGCCGCGACTTCGGTTCCGAGCAGGCGAACCCGATAATTGGCGGAACTAATCTGGTGGAGGGCACTCTCCGGCGGTAAGCTTGCGGCTGTCTCGGATGCGAGCACCTTATCGATTACCCCATTGAGGCTGTTCGAGCCGGATCGCGTCAACACGGTATAGCGCTCGCCTCCCACCTGGCGGTAATTCATCAACACATCCACCGCCGCCCGTTTGCCAAAGCGCGAGTTCTGCAGCGTGTATTGCCGCGAACCGGAGTATTCCTTCAGCAGGACATGACGTCTGTTAGCTTCACTTTCGATCCTGGCGAGAATCTCATCGCTGGAGGGCGCCACGGTGTCGGCCGTGACAGTACCAAACACTCCACCGATAATGATCAAGTAGCCAAGTGGGCGCAATCGCCGCCAGCGGACTTCCGGGGAAAGGCTCGACTGGCCGTTCATTTGGCCACCGGCACACTAAGGGCGTCAGACACCTTGGAGGTTTTCGGTGAAAAATCCCGGTTGATGGCCTCGAGGTAACTGAGTTCCTCCTGCAACTTTGCCCAGTCGCCTTGGTTGGCCTTGGTCGCGATAGGAAGACTGAGATCCTGGTAGAACGCCAGAATGTCGCTCCTGAGTTCTGGGGGCAGTTCTGTGTAGTGACCTTCCAATTTGTTCAGCAGTTTCGCGTACGCGGCGTCAGCCAGCTTGTATTCGCCGGCCTTTGTGGCTGCTCCCACGTCAAAATTGTCATTGGGCAGGTTAACCCGGCCGCTACCCACGTCGGCGAGCAACCCGCGATACCGATCGATCGACGCGTTGAAGCTGGCCATATACAACTGTTCGGTCTCAGGTGTCATCTTCTTGAATGCCAGCGCCTTGAATGGGCCGATTCTGGGCACGATGCGGAAGAAGAATGCCAGTAACCTCGACCGGATACCCGGTCGCTGATAAGTGCCGCCCCAGTTCTTTTCGTAACTGGAGCGAGACAGATTGTAGAGGAACTTCTTGCGGGTGATACCGGGAGCGTCCTTCCGAATCTCTTGACCCTTGATTTGCCATGCGACCTTGGTCAGGGCTGGAAGGACTGTACCGACTGCCCGCCGGTACGATCCGATCGCGAGATCGACGTTGAAGAACACCTGCTCGATCCGCAACCCATAGGTGTCCTGAAAAGCCCGCTGGAGCACGGGTTTGGCGACCTGAAAGCCGATAAAGCCTTTGTAGGCATCCGAAGCGTAATGGTTTTTCGCGGCCTGAAACACGTCGAATCCGAACTCTGTCTTGGTGTGCGAGAACGGGTCGTCTGCATACGTGATCGACTTTCCGAACTTCGGGACCAGCTTCGGAAAGAGCAGCGGCACCGAGACGTTCACGGCCATGCGGTGGCCATCGTTGTCGGCGGCATAATGCGCTAGCGCGCCCAGCGCGAATGCGTATTCGTCCAGATCCTGAGATTCGCGAATCATATTGACGATGAAGTCACCGCTCCGCACGTAATGTGTCAAATCGCTGAAGAACTTACTTCCGAACGGATAATATCCCAGGTCCTGGATGATGCATCCTCCGTAGGCGTAGGCGTGCGCTTGCGTCAACTCATCTGCGGTAGAAGCGGGAAATCGTTTGAGGAGCAGGGGCTTAATCGCACTATCCCAGGTGGAATCGATAATGGCTTCATGGGTGAGAACGGAATACGAAGAGGCGTTTTGGGCTGAGAATAAAACCAGTACACCCAACGCGGCGAAGGATCGCAGTTTCCAAAGCCGATGCGACTCTTTATGTTCAATCATGGTCCCACTTTCCGGCGGAGTACTTTCCTTTTAATGTCCGGCCAGAACTCCGCTCCCAGATTTCTGGCCAGATCGAACCCAAGTGTGACGGAACCCTGGATAAATCCAAGGCGCGCAGTATTGAGGCGGTCCGGATACCACATGTTGGAAAGAAAGGCCGAGCCGTAGGCACTGCCGAAACGCCAGGTGGACAATGTCTCGCCGCCTGCATCGGTCCGCGTGAGGACGGTTCCCCGGATCGCATTCGCCGTCCGGCGCCAGAACCCCGCTCCGCCCGAGCGATAGTAACGCGGGTCTTGGTGGAGCGTGGAATCCAGCCCAAAAGCGAGACTGTTGCGGATCCCCGACCAGGCGACTGTAGAGGCGAAACGCTTGCCATAGGCATCGCCGCCCTGTCCCCACTCTTTCGGAGAGTTCAAATCCTGGAGGGCAGCAGCGTACGCGGCGTCGCCTATGATGGACAACGGGCCATAGGTGCTCGCGGCGTGATACTGCAGCTTGCCTTTCCAGTCGAGCGCATCTGAGGTCTGTGCAATTCCTGCAACCGGAATCGCCACCAGGAGCGTGAGCATTAGCGATTTCATCATAGAAGCTCCGTTGGGACCGGCAATGGTTGCGTCCGGAATGCCGCGAACAAAGTGATTAAAGCCACAATGCAGGTGAAGCCCATCAGGAGAAAAATCTTAATCGCGAGAAAGAGTGGACTGAAAACCACTACAATCGCAACCAGTCCGGCGGCCCAAAAGTATTCCCTTAACCAAACCGCACGATGTACAAAGAGGATGGCGCCCAGACAAATCACGAAATCCATCAGAGGTTCGTAACTCGCGGCGAGACATGAAAGCATAGCGGCAATTAGCAGGATCGGAATCGAAACCCACTTCGTGATTTTCATAACCATTTGAAACATCGTCTTTCCCTCGCACCCGACATAACATCCCAACGCATACAGAGCATTCCGGAGTCCATCCGAACCAAATCCAGGTAGACCATATGTGCCTACGCGCAGCCCCGCGGGGCTTGGGAGCGCACGGGTCGGGGAACTGACCGCGCGGGGTCATATGGCCACATTTGGTCAATGTGGAAGCGATTCCCAGCGGGCTTCTAGGAGGGTCCACACGCTTTGGCCGATAACGTGCCTCGCAGGAAAGGAGGAGTTGAAATCGTGAAAACTAAATTGCTGGTGCTGATGTTGCTGGCAGCGGGAGCTGTCTTCGCACAGCTTTCTATCGGAGTGAGAATCGGCCCGCCCCCGCGGGCGCGTATCGTCAGGGTTCAACCGCAAAGTCCCGGCGTCGGCTATTCCTGGGTAGGCGGCTACTGGTACCCTGTGGGCCACCGTTACACGTGGCACCAGGGATACTGGACGCGTCCGGCGTACGCCGGCGCACATTGGGTGGAACCTCGTCATGACGGAACGCGCTACTTTGAAGGCTACTGGGATGGCGATCACGGCCGAGTCGCCCACGACCATCGCTGGGACAAGGCCTCTGACCGCAACCGCGACTTCAATCGCGACCACGACCGTCATTAGTGCCTCAAGGGTATTGACCACATTCGGTCAGATGACCCCGCACGGTCAGTTCCTCATCTGAGCGCACAAACTCCATGAGGCCGCCGAACGCGGGCAAATATGACCTAACAAGGATTCGGCAGCCGACGGACCCTGAAATGCCTGTGGGAAGAATGCGGGCAGGCCCGCCGAGATCAGCATCAAGCCGAACCGAAGCGAACGGCAGACTTACAAAATCTGAAGCAAAGGGAGAAAAAAGAGATGAAGCTATTCAAAGCAGCTACGACGGTGTGTTGTATAGGGCTAATGGGCGCGGTGCTTGCACCGGGCGCCAAGGCGGACGAGCAGAACAGGAAGACCACGATCACGTTTAGCGGTCCTGTGGAGATTCCAGGAGTCCATCTGGTCGGGTTTGGTGTGTTGCCCGCTGGAACCTATGTATTCAAGATCCTGGATTCACAGTCCGACCGCCACGTGGTCCAGATCTTCAGCCAGGACGAAAAGACCATCTACGCCACGATTCTTGCGATCCCGAACTATCGCCTGAAGGCAACCGACCAAACCGTAATCACATTCAGGGAAAGACCGGCCGGCGAGCCCGAAGCGCTCCGCGCCTGGTTCTATCCCGGCAGAAACTGGGGCGAGGAATTCGTCTATCCGAAGGCGAGAGCGATCGAACTGGCGAAGGCCAGCAACCTGCCCGTGCTCTTTACCCCCGTCGAACTTCCGGTCGAAGTAGCTGAGCCGACCAAGTTGGGGGACGAGGCTGTTGTAGTGCAACTGCGGCAGGCGCCCATCCGGGCTATCAAGCCGACCGGCGAAGAAGTGCAACTCGCCGAGGTGGTTACGCCGCCGCCGGCTGAGATGCAGGTTGTCGCACCGGCGCCCACGGTTACCGAGACGACGACGACGACGACGCTCCCGGCCACGTCGAGCAATCTGCCGCTGATCGGGCTGCTCGGACTGATCGCCTTGGGCGGGGCTTTCGTTGCCCGTACGGCCGCCAGACGCCTTCAGTAATTGCCTTCGTGATCCATCGCGCAGCGCGCCACCATTAGGGCGCTGCGCGAGGGGCACGGTTTAAAGGGAGAATCAGCATGCGACAGAGAGTGATCCCGCTGCTGGCGCTCGCCACGAAGCGCCGGCTGAGTGCGGTGGGTTGCGACGAGACCAAGTCTCGCGGACTAGCCGTGCTCAATTCGCCACTGTTGAACAAGGGGATGGCCTTCACGGCGGATGAGCGAAAGGCGCTGGGTCTCAGGGGTCTGCTTCCGCCGGACATCAGCTCGCTGGGAACTCAGGTCAAAAGCGCCTACATTCAGTACGAGCGGCTGCCGGATGCGCTGAGTAAGAACATTTATTTGACCGCCCTGCACGACCGCAACGAGGTGCTGTTTTACCGGCTGTTTTCAGAGCACCTGCGCGAAATGATCCCCATCGTCAACGATCTGACCGTCGGCATGGCGATCAAGCAATACCACCATGAGTGCCGGCGTCCGCGGGGCGTCTATCTCTCGATCGACCATGCCGACGGCATTGGCGAGGCGTTTGCCAACCTCGGTTTCGGCTCGGGCGATATCGACCTGATCCTTGCGACCGACGCCGAGCAAATTCCAGGAGTCGGCGATTGGGGCGTAGGCGGCATCGAAGTGTCGATCGGCAAGTTGGCGATTTACACAGCGGCTGGCGGCGTTGACCCGACCCGTGTGATTCCGGTGATGCTCGACGCCGGCACCAACCGGGAAAGTCTGCTGAATGATCCCACGTATATCGGGAACCGCCACGCCCGGGTACGCGGAGAGCGATACGACGCCTTCATCGACGCCTATGTCAAAGCCGTGACAACGTTGTTCCCGAATGCGCTGTTACAGTGGGAGGACTTCGCGCCTGGCAACGGGCGGCGCATCCTCCATAAGTACCGCGACCACGTTTGCACTTTCAATGAAGATATCCAGGGCACCGGCGCCATCGCGCTGGCGGCGGCGATCTCCGCCGTCCGCGTCTGCGGGATGCCGCTACGCAACCAGCGTGTGATCATCTTTGGAGCCGGTACGGCAGGCATTGGAGCGGCCGACCAGATTTGCGGTGCGATGGTGCGCGAGGGGCTCTCCAAAGAAGACGCAGCCAGGCGCTTCTGGTGCGTGGACCAGCAGGGTTTACTCACAACCGACATGGCCGATTCCCTGCGCGAGTATCAGGTGTCGTACGCCCGGCCCGCCGCAGAAAGCAAGGGCTGGAAGCGCGACGAGAATGGAAACGGTGTAAGCCTGGCCGAGGTGGTGCGCCGGGTGGCACCGACCATGCTGATCGGCGCGTCGACAGCCTCCGGCAGTTTCACGGAAGCGATCATTAAGGAAATGGCGGCGCATACCGAGAGGCCGATCATCTTCGCACTCTCTACGCCGCAGGCGCAGGCCGAGGCGAACCCGGCCGATCTGATTGCCTGGACTGAAGGGCGGGCGCTGGTCGCCGCCGGCAGCCCGTTCGCCCCGGTCACTCATAAGGGAGTGACATACGTCATCGCCCACGTGAACAATGCCATGTTGTATCCCGGCTTGGGCTTGGGCGCGATCGTCTCGCGAGCCAGCAGGATCAGTGACGGAATGTTCTCGGCCGCAGCCAGTGCCGTATCCAGTTTGGTGGCAGTGCGTCAGCCCGGCGCATCACTCCTCCCGCATATCGACGACTTGCGCAGCGTGTCGCTGACGGTAGCGGTGGCAGTCGCCGAGGCGGCGCATGCGGAGGGCCTAGCCAGGGTCAAATTCGACGACATTGTTCAACAGGTGCAGGACGCGATGTGGCAGCCGGAGTATCGCCGCATCCATGCGTGCTGACTGAGATGGGGACACCATGAGAACGCCGGCCTGGGAACGAGATGGTTGCGTCGCGCTCGCGATGCTCCTCTTCATCGGTCTCGTGGGCCATGCCAAACCTCAGGCTCCGGCGTCCAAGGACGATCAAGAGCCGCAACCATTCAAAATCGCGGTGAACGTGAACCTGGTGGTGTTGAGCCCGACAGTTCGCGACCGTAAGGGTAGCTTTGTCTCCGATCTGCACGAGCAGGATTTTGAAGTTTACGAAGACGGGGTACGGCAGTCCATCCGGCTGTTCAAGCACGAAGACATGCCGGTCACCGTGGGGCTGGTAGTCGATCACAGCGGAAGCATGAGCCATAAGATCCCGGATGTGATCGCCGCCGCCCGGACATTTGCGCGAACCAGCAACCAGGAAGACCAGATGTTCGTCGTCAACTTCAATGAGAAAGTGACTCTGGGCCTGCCCGATGCGATGACCTTCACCGATAGCCCCGAGGAACTCGAGCGCGCCATCTCCAGAATTCCCGCCACCGGCCAGACGGCGCTTTACGACGCGCTCGCGGTGGCGTTAGATCGATTACAAACAGGCAGCCGGGACAAGAAAGTGCTGATCGTCATCAGCGATGGCGGCGACAACGCAAGCACGCACAGCCTGGCCGAGGTCTTGAAGATGGCCGGGCAATCCAGCGCTCTGGTGTATACCATCGGCATCTTCGAGGCACAGGATCCGGACCAGAATCCGGGCGTGCTTCGCCATCTGGCCCAGGCAACCGGTGGCGAAGCCTACTTTCCGGAACAACTCGACGAGGTTGTACCGGCCTGCGAACGCATCGCGCGCGACCTTCGCCATCAATACACCATCGGATATGCTTCCAGCAGTGCGGCGCGGCCGGGCGTCTATCGGGCGATTCGAGTAGTCGCCAACGGGACCGCCGGCAAGCTGTTTGTGCGCGCGCGCTCCGGCTACATCGCCGGCGGCGAACAGCTTCCGGCCAAGCACGAGATCGCAAAATGAGAATTGTGATCAAGAAAGGGGCGCTAAGCTCGGCTCTGCGGTCGGGCCAGTGGGTACTCGGCGCCGGCGCCATCTTAATGCTGGGTTATTGCGGACTGGTTATGGCGGACAGTTGGGGCTTCCAGAGGTCGGAGCGCCGCCAGTTCGAACAACTGCTGCATGACCGGCAGGAAACCAGCGATGCAGGAAGTCGCGTTTGGCCGCCAGCCGTGACCGGCAGCCTGATTGGCCGCATTGAAATCCCACGCCTTGGACTCTCGGTCATCGTCGTTGAAGGCGTGGACAGGCTCATCTTGCGCCGCTCGGTTGGCCATATTCCCGGCACGGCACTACCGGGACAGTCGGGCAACGTTGGTATTTCCGGGCACCGCGACACGTTCTTTCGGCCGTTGCGAAACATCCGGCAGGACGACATCATCGCGCTGACCACGTTGCTCGGCGAGTACCGTTATCGCGTGGTGTCCACCAAGGTAGTGAGTCCCTCCGATGTCGCGGTATTGGATCCCAGCGAAAATGAGATCCTTACCCTGGTCACGTGTTATCCGTTTTACTTCGTTGGTTCCGCCCCCGACCGGTTTATCGTTCGGGCCGAAAGGGTCCTAAGAGCCTCTAACTGAGCGCGGCAGTGATCAAATCTCCCATCGATCGGATCTCGTCCGGCTTCCAGTTCGGCGCCTGGCGCAGGTACGAATGGCCGTCGGCCCACAACAAGCCGATCAGCGTCTCGGCCACGATCCTTCCTCCAACCGTTCCCAGCCGCAGCGGCTCCTCGTCGCCTTTCCCGCCCTTGGCTTTTGCGCGCAAGACCCATTCGTACTGAGCTTCCGCCAGCACGTAATACCAGAGCGGGGCATTGTCCCCGAAAGCCGGGCTGATGGAGACGAGGGTCGGGTTTTTGTCCCAATCAGCCACCACGGCTTTGCCGACGCGCAGGTTCTCATCGGCAATCGGCTCGATACCCATCAAGCGGGCCACATCCTGCCCGCTCGGCATCCCCATGGACAGGCCGCGCAAAAGGTTCCGTTGCGCCAGATTTGACGGGTCCATGGCCGGATCCACTGGCACACTCTGCAACTGCGCGACCGTAAGTTCGCCGGTGGGCTTCTTTGCAGGCTTCGAAAACTCCGGCAGGAATCCCAACGGATTGACCAGCGAGGTGTCGATCTTGTATGCCGGCTGCACGCGCTTGATTCCGCCGTTTTTGATGGAGCCCCGGATGTCGAAAAACAGGCTCCAATCGATGGCCCACTGCTTGGGGAACTCGTCGAAGCCGTTCAGCCCGCGCTTCTGCACGCCTGCGAAGATGAAGAAGCGGCCGGCCAGTCCGCGGCGGATCTCGTCCGGGGTCGCCTGATTCGGATCGGCCCCACCCGCAAGCTGCGTGTTTAACCGGTAGATGGGCCGGACCATGGAGTGCCCGAAACGGTAGGCCGCCACCGAGAACTCCACTGGCATGAACGCGTCGTTGCGGTACGCGTAGAAATCCAAGCGCGGCGGATTCCTCCAGATGGGCTGGTCCTTCCCGAGGTGCGGCAGGATGCTGTGCACGACGTCTTCACCGCAGATCTTCATCAGGAAGTCGTTGACCACAATCCACTGATAGTGCCAGCGCACCTGTTGCTGGATGTCGCAGAACGACCCCGCGGGATCCCGATCCACCAGCTTGTTGTGGAACTGGAGCATGGCCGCGTGCAACTGCGAGACGATGACATTCTCGTCATTGCGCTTGTCGCCGATGAGCGCCCGCCTGGCGGCCTGCGGGTTGTTCGGATCGATGTAGCGCGGCAGATCGCGCACGTTGGTCGGCTTGTCGTTCTCGAACAGAGGCGTGCCCAGGCGGAACTTGTTGCCGTCGTACATGTACGGCTGGTCGTCCGGGCCGCGTCCATATAGCGAATCGAGATCGAGGCGCGGCGTGCGGTAATCGATCAGCGCGTTCGGATCGTTTTGTTGCTGCAGGCTTGACGCGGGATCGAAGGTGATGTCGTGATCGATGAACTGCCCCAGGTAGGTGTAGCCCGCCGAAATCCCGGTATTCTCCTCGTCGTCCTGAATGCGCTTATTTGTCTCGGGAGATGCCGAAGGCAGCTTTGGATTCTTCTCATCGACCTCGGGATCGGACGTCATCTTCTTACCCAAGTCCATCAGCGCCGGCTTGGGCCATTCGGCCGCGGGCAGCGAACGGAACAGCCGCCCGAACCGCCCTTCAAAAGACGCCGAGCGCGGAACCGAGGTGTCTCCACGGACTCCGCCTCCGTGCGCCGCAGGTTGACGCTTTTTCGTGTTGATGACAGGGTTGCTCATTGTTCCTCCGGTTGTTAGTTGTGAGTAATGGGCGTCGAATTTCCCAGGAAGAATCTTATCACGCGCAAGCCACATAGTGGTGCTCAATTCTTGTAATTAAACTCGTCCGCAATCTATAAGAAAAGGGCTCCCGAAATTTCCTTTGTTTTCAAGGGCGAGCCCCCATGGCCGGCAGCCGACGGCCCGTCGACCTGACATGGGGGCCGGTGGGGGGGCCAGGGCGGCTGCCTGGGCAGGCTCAAGTAGCGAGTTTTATGGACGGGATAGTACAGTTGGTGCATTGAAAATTTGGGCCGCTCGACTCGGGAAAACCGGCGGGTGAGGCCGGGCGCGCGCATGGGAACCTGCTATACTGAGATCGGCACTCCCCACCATGAGCCGAGCGGCCCAGCTTGTTCTTCGGCCAATTCACCGTCCGCCCCAGATGGCCTTTGCCGGGAAAGGACGTAAACATGCCAACAACTCAAGACATACAGGCTTCCGCCCCGTCGGCGTCATGCCCCTTCCATAACGGTGATTCGGTCTATCTGGCGAAGGGCTCCTACCAAGGCACCGCAGGTACCTTCCTCAATCTGAGAAAAGACCCTAAGTGGGCCGACATACGCGAACCGGACGAGAGCATTCGAGCGCATCCCGTGGAATGGCTGGCATCCGCTATACGACCGAACGCTCACCAGTAAATCATGATCGAAGGTTCTCAGGTTGGAAGAGTTGCGTTTCTTGGCAGCTATGTGCCGCGCAAGTGCGGTATTGCCACATTTACGTCCGACCTCCTTACTGCCGTGGCGGCAGAGCATCCATCCAGTGAGTGCTTTTCGATAGCCATCAATGACATCAAAGAGGGCTATGAGTATCCGGATGTAGTCCGTTTCGAGATTGATGAACAGGACCTGTCATCCTATTTGCGCGCGGCGGACTTCCTGAACATTAGCAATGTTGATGTGGTGTGCCTGCAGCACGAGTTCGGGATATTCGGTGGTCCAGCCGGCAGCCACATCCTGGCGCTGCTGCGTGAGCTGCGGATGCCGGTGGTTGTCACGCTCCACACGGTCCTGAGCCAGCCGAGATTCGACCAGCGGCTGGTGATGCAGGAACTGATTGCGCTTTCGACCCGCCTGGTGGTGATGTCAGCCCGAGGACGGCAGATGTTGCAGGATGTTTACCAGGCACCGCCCACCAAGATCGACCTGATCCATCACGGCATTCCCGACATACCGTTCGTGGATCCGAACGATCTTAAGGAGGAATTCGGCGTATCCGGGCGGACGGTGTTATTCACATTCGGGCTGCTCTCCCCCAATAAGGGGATTGAGCACGTACTGAACGCGCTACCGAGAATTGTGGTGGAGTTTCCAAACCTGGTGTACATGGTGGTGGGGGCCACCCATCCGAACGAGCTGCGCGAACGGGGCGAAGCGTACCGGGTTAGTCTTGAGATCCTGGCGGCCAAGAACAAAGTGGAGAAGAATGTTATTTTCTACAACAGCTTCGTGGCACTCGACACGCTGAAGGATTTGATCGGCGCGGCCGACGTATACATTACGCCCTATCTCAATGAAGCCCAGAGTACGTCGGGCACGCTCGCCTACACTTTTGGTTCCGGCAAAGCGGTTGTTTCGACACCCTACTGGCACGCCGGCGAACTGCTGGCGGATGGACGGGGGGTGCTGGTTCCGTTTGGGAGCGCCGAGGCCATTGCGACCGAAGTGAGCGCGTTGCTGCGCGACGATGTCC
>PLZX01000212.1 GCA_003152325.1 Bryobacterales bacterium
CTTCACCACTATGCGCCCGGAAGCCTGGCCGGGTCAATCCTTTTGTAAGAAGCAAGACGGAAAATCCTCAGAATTTATCTGCCTTGTTCCGAATGAGTTATACGGCTACCACGGTGGATCTTGTGTGGATAAAACAGGCGTGGCGCGTCTTGTTCTATTTCTTCAGCTTCAGAATCATCCCAGTATTCGTCGCCAGCCAGATATTCTGGCCGTCTGGCCCCGCCAGGAAGGTCCGCAGTGCTTCCGCCCGGTAATCCACTTCAATTGGATCCCATTTTTTGAAGTCCTTACTGAACAACACCTGGACCCTGCCCGGGATAATTCCGCCCAGTTCGCCTTGCGGGACGTTGCCTGCGAGGTACGCCGTCCCGTCGGCGGTCAACCAAACATCGCTGACCGCAAACTTCGGGTCGGAATAAACCGAGCGGCTCTTGCCGGTGGTCCAATCGAGAAAATAGGCCTCGCTCGGATAGCGGAATCCCGGTCCGTACTCGATCAGCCCCAGACCGTCTCCTTTGCTATTCATCCGAATCCGCGACACTGTCCCGAACAGCGATACCGAGTTGTGATTCCACGTCTTCCCGCCATCTAGCGTGTACAGGGTATAGGAAAGATGCGGTGGTGTCCGCCGGTGGAGTGCCGCCTGCGGGTCCACCCAATCGGGCCGCTCAAAAAACAGGTTCCGCGGCGGAATGTTCCATCCCGTAATCAAACCCATCTGCGGCGTGGCGAAGGCAATCCAGGTATAGGCGCTGTAATGCACGTCCCCCGGCTGATCTGCCGCCACCGCCAGCGGAGCCCATTTGTGACCGCCATCCTGAGTTTCGAGCGCGGTTTTCTTCGGTCCGACGGCCCACCCGTTTTTTTCGTCGGCGAAGTGGACGCGGTAGATCTCCCCCGGCGGCTTGGGCAGCTTCGTCCAGGTCTTGCCCATCTCGAGGGTCTGCCACACGCCTTTGGTCGTCACCAGCCAGCCTACGCTCTCATTGAGGAAGAACAGCGAAACCGGCGTCTCTTTCAGGGGCAGCGCCTGCCAATGCGCGCCGCCATCGCTGGTCACCACTGAAGTCGGCTGCTGGCGCTTCCCGTCTACGATCACCCCCACCGCCACACCGCGCGTGGCCGACGGAAACTGCAAGTCCACAATTTCCAGGCGTGACTTATCCTGGTCGTAAAAGTATTGGATCTGCCAGCGCTGTGCTTCGACAGACGTCGCGCACGCCGCCAGCAAGGAAACGGCCCAAACCGTTCGAGCAAATGCGGGAATCACGTTGCTCCTATTGTTTCATGTGAATTGGCCCGGAGGAAAGCACCAGCTCCACATGATTGGCCGTCTCCACCGCCGTCGGCGCCATCCGCGCCAACACCAGCACGCAGCCAATCTGCTCCCCCACCGTCGTCAGCACTTCCAGTTCGCCGCCAGTGTGCTGGTGCGGCAACCGGTGCTGCACGTTGATCACGCCCACCACCCGGTTGCGCGCGATCACCGGAGCCGAGAGAAACGCCTCGAAGTTGTCTTCTTCCAGTTCGCCGAATTTCTTGAACCGCGCATCCTTGTATGCTTCGCGCGAGATCCCCACCAACCGCCGTTCCCGCGCCACCCATCCGGTCAAGCCTTCATTCCATCGCATCCGCAGCTTCCCGATGGTCGACGGGTGCGGCGTATTGGAGGCGCACAGCACCAGATCGTCGCCGTCCTGCAGGTAGATCAGGCAGGAATCGCACTGCGTGAACTCCACCACCAGCGAAACCACCCCCTGCAATACGTCCTGCAGGCTCAGCTCCTTGACCATGAAACGGCTGATCTTCTGAAATAGCCGCAGCTGCTGTTCGGTCCGTTGCAGACGCACTTCCAACTCTTTGGCTTTAGCCACGACTCTATTATAGCTTCGGCCCGGCCTTAACCCCTTGTAACAATGTTCAGATACCCGAGAGCCTGATACACTGGAATCTGGATGAGAACGCTTTCCACTTCGTTGATGGTGCTGCTGGTGGTGTCAGCCCTCTTCTTTGGAAACTGCTTCTCCTGCCCGCAAATGCTGCTGGGCTGGAACTTGCATCAGCCGCAGCACAACTGCTGCCCCAGCCCGCAACCGGTCTCCGCAAGCTGCCAATCGCAAGGCATGCAGCATTTCGTCAAAGCGGATAACGGCGCGCAGCCGTCCATTCTTCCCGTAGTCGCCGAACTCGTCGAGTCCCCTGCCCCGATGGTTCTTCCCAACGCCCCGTTCCTTGTTCCGGCCCTCGCCGACCACGCCCCGCCCGGCATCGTCTCCCTTCGCATCTAAGAACCCTTCCCCTGATGGCGTGATTGTGGGGCAGGTGCTTTCGCCTGCCAAACCCAATTGATTTCAGGTGAAGGAAATGACTCTAAAACACTATCTCTGTCTCCTGGCTCTGCCAGCGCTGGCTGCCACGCAACCCCTGCCAACGCTGGTGGATGAAGCCCTGCGCAACAACCGCGAGATCCTCGCCGCACAGAAGAAATATGAAGCCGCGCGGCAGCGACCCACCCAGGCGAGTGCCCTGCCCGAGCCTACCGTCTCGCTCGGCTACACCTCCAGCGGCGCTCCCTACCCGGTGGCCGGCATCGGCGTCTCGCCCACAGCCAACGCGGGCGTCATGATCTCCCAGGAAATGCCCTTCCCTGGCAAACAAAAACTGCGTGGTGAGATCGCCGCCAAAGAGGCCGATGCCGAGTTCCAGCAATACCTCTCGGTCCGCCTGGGCGTGATCGCCCGCCTCAAGCAGACCTACCACGAACTGCATCACGCCAACGTCGCCATCACCTTCACCAAGCGCAACCAGGAGCTTCTGCAATCCATCCTGCGCGTCTCCGAAGCGCGTTACGCCGCAGGGCGCGCCGCCCAGCAGGACATCTTCAAGGCGCAAACGCAGTTTTCGATCTTCGAGGCGCAACTGCTCCGCTACCAGCAAGAGCAGACCAGCAAAGAAATCGAGATCAACGCTCTCCTCAACCGTCCACAAGGCGGACACATCGATGTCCCCGTCGATATGGCTCCCGGCGTTATGCCCGCCACGCTCGACGAGTTGCTGGCCCGCGCCCGCACCGCGCCCGCGTTGGCCGGCCCCCAGCAGATGATCCAGCGCGCCGAGCTCGCCGCCAACCTCGCCCGCAAGAATTACAACCCCGACTACACGCTCTCCGGGGGCTATTTCAACCAGGGCGCCATGCCCCCGATGTGGCAGTTTCGCGTCGATTTCAAACTCCCCGCATACTTCTGGCGCAGCCAGCGCGCCGCCGTCAACGAGCGGGAATTCAGCGCAGCGGAAGCCCGCCATGACTACGAAGCGGCGAGTATCGCGGTGCAATCGCGCATTCGCGAACAGTACACCATCGCCACAACCGCCCGCCGGCTCGTGGACCTCTACGACAAGTCCGTCGTGCCCGAAGCGAAGCTGGCGCTGGAATCGTCCCTGGCCGGGTACCGGACGGGAGCCGTCGATTTCGTGACGGTCTTTTCGAATTTCATGAACGTGGCGGACAACGAGCTCATGGTCCACGAAGAAATCATGCAGTTCCACGTGGCGCTGGCGCGCCTGGAAGAGCTCACCGGAGTGGAGTGATTGCCATGAAAAAATTCGCCGTCGTTTTTCTGATTGCCGCCGCTTTCGCAGGTGGATACGTTTACGCCCGGTGGTTCGGCAAGGCCGCCGTGGCCGGCACGCCCGCGCGCAAGATCCTTTATTGGGTGGACCCCATGCACCCGCAATACAAATCCGACAAGCCGGGCATCGCGCCCGATTGCGGCATGAAGCTGGAGCCGGTCTACGCCGACACGGTGCCCGTTGCCGCGTCGACGGCGCTCCCGCCCGGCGCCGTACAGATCACGCCGGAGAAACAGCAGCTCATCGGCGTGGCGTCCGCTACCGCCGAATATGAGACCGTCACCGATACCATCCACGCCGCTGCCCGTGTGACGCTCGACGAGACGCACATTTCGAAAGTCCAGAGCCGGCTGGAAGGTTGGATCGACAGAGTCTTCGCCGATTTCATAGGCCGGCAGGTTCACAAGGGCGACCCGCTGCTTACCATCTACAGTCCCGAAGCGCTGGCGACGCAGCAGGAGTACCTGTTGGCGGTTCGCGCGCAACGCACCATGAGTGGCAACCCGCTGCACGAGATGATGGAGAGCACCGACAACCTGGCGGCCGCGGCGCGGAAGCGGCTGGAACTCTTCGACATCAGTGGCCCCCAGATCGACCAGATTCTCCGTACCGCACAGCCCATCGAGAACCTCACTCTCGAAGCGCCCTTCTCCGGCTTCGTCATGGAGCGCAACGCGTATCCCAAACAGCACGTGACTCCCGAAACGGTGCTCTATACCGTGGCCGATCTCTCGACGGTCTGGGTGGTCGCCGACGTGTACGAATACGAAGCCGCCAATGTGCACCTCAATCAGCCGGCCACCCTGACGCTCTCCTACGCGCCCGGCCGCACCTTCCGTGGACGCGTCAGCAACATTCTGCCGCAGGTCGACCCGGCCACCCGCACGCTCAAAGTGCGGCTGGCGTTCGAGAACCCCGGCTTCGCGCTCAAGCCGGATATGTATGGCGAGGTGCAGTTCCAGACGGGCGGCGCGCGGCGCCTGGTGGTGCCGCAATCGGCGGTGCTCAATTCCGGCGACCGCCAGGTGGTGTTTCTCGATCGCGGTAACGGAACTTTCGAGCCGCGCAACGTCAAGACCGGCGTCCAGTCGGGCGATCGGATCGAAATCCTCAGCGGTCTCCAGCCCGGCGAGCGTATCGTCACTTCCGGCAACTTCCTGATTGACTCGGAGAGCCAGCTCAAGGCGGCCATGAAATGATCAACCGCATCATTGAACTTTCCGCGCACAACCGATTCCTGGTGCTCCTGTGCGTCAGCGCGGCCGCTCTGGCCGGCTGGTGGTCGCTGCGCACTATCCCGCTCGACGCGATCCCGGACCTGAGCGACACCCAGGTGATCATCTATTCGCGCTGGGACCGCAGCCCCGACATCATGGANNCACCTACCCCATCGTCAGCGCCATGGTCGGTGCACCCAAGGTGAAAGACGTTCGTGGCTTTTCCGACTTCGGCTATTCATACGTCTACATCATTTTCGAAGACGGCACCGATCTCTATTGGGCCC
>PLZX01000085.1 GCA_003152325.1 Bryobacterales bacterium
TATCGGTGAGCGGCGCGTAGAGGTACGTAGCGCGCACGGCGTGGCCGATGGCGCGGGCCTGCTGCTTCACGGGCTCGGCATCCTGCGCGTAAGCTCCGTAGAGTCTGGTGCGGCCGGCGGAGTTGCCGCGCGTATCCAGGAAGAATTTGGCGAGCTTCAGATACCTGGCATTGCCGGTCGCGCGGTACAGGCGCACCAGGCCGAGCTTTAGCCCCTCGTGGTTGGAGATGTCGTGGCGCTTGTCGGGCCCGAAAACGGCATCGAGATCGTCGGCGATCTCGATAGCCACGTCGAGCAGCTTGCGGCTGCCGGTGGCTTCGAAATAGGCCACGGAGGTTTCGAGGAAGTTGCCGGCGTTCAGAGTGGAGCCGTCGCCATTGGTGGACCAGACGTGTTTCTGCGTGCGAATCCGCTGGATGATGGCGTCGAGCTTGGCGTCGATGCGCGCGCGCAAGGCCGGGTCGGGGTGCTGCGCGAGCGAGTAGCAGGCCGCCTCGATGAGCCGCAGGTCGGGATTGCGGCCCATCCGGTCGAAGCGGTCGAGCAGGCCGGGAATCGAAACCGTGCGATTGTTTTCGAGCCGTGGCGTCCAGAAGGTATCGGTGATCTGGACGTTGCCGAAAGGGATAGGGGCGACAGGGTAATCGACCTTGCGCGAGGCCGGCTGGGAAAAAGCGATGAGGGCGCACCCGGCCGCGGCGATGACGATCCAGCGATTCCGCATACGCGAAGCATATCGGAGTGACGCGTCCACTGCAAGGTCGAAAGCGCTTACAATGAACGGGGAGTTTTACGATGCGCACCCTCGTTTTCGCTGTCTTCGGGATGCTTGCCGTCAGTTTGAACGCGCAAACCCTGGTCAACGATCAGTTCCAGATCGCCTACTCGTCCACCGGCCTCACCAGCCTCAAACACGTCAACGATGCCTTCGACACGGATTACGTGCTGCCGGGAAGAGCGATCGGCGATCTGGTCATCCGCTACCGCACGGCCGGACAGACGGAGTGGAAACTGATATCGGAAGCCGGCGTGAATGCGCAGGCCAGTTCGGTATCGCGCGTCACGATGCGGATCGGGCGGCCCGTGCCGACCGTCGCCACCGCCAGCCGCGGGAGTTCCTCGTGGGTGCCGCCGGCGGGAAGAGGTGGTGCGGCAGCGGGCAACGCCGGAGGCCGGGGCCGGGGCGGCGCCCCGACGGCCGCGCTCAACGATCAGGCGGAGCCGCAGAGCTCGCAGGATGCCGTGACTCCCCTGTTCACGTGGGCCGGGCAGCGCGGCACCGAGGAATGGGTGCAGTACGATTTCAATGCGCCGCAACAGGTCTCCTCGACGGAGGTTTACTGGGGCGAAAGGGCTAGCGGAAACGGACGCGGCAACAACGCCGCAGCCAACGTTGACGTGAAATTGCCGGCTGCGTGGAAGGTGCAGTATCACGACGGCGAGCAGTGGAAGGATGTTCACGCGGCCGGCGCCTATGGCGTGGCCGCCGACCGGTTCAATCATGTGGACTTCGAGCCCGTGACCACATCCGGGCTGCGCCTGGTGACGCAACTCGCGCCGGAGGCGAGCGCCGGCATTTTCGAATGGCGCGTAAACAGCAGCCAGGGCAAGCAGATCGAGGATGTGCCGGAGATCGCGCCCACCGAGACCTTTCAACTCGACGGCAACGCCCTGGTGTGGACCATCGAGCTTCGCAACAAGACCGGCCAGCCGGTGGAAGTGGGCGACCTGGGCCTGCCGCTGCCGTTCAACACACAATACAATTCGAACAAGCTGGACACTTACACCAAGCGACTGATTCGCCATGCTTTCATCGGCGGCGGCGGCTCTTACGTTTTCTGGCAACGGACCAACGGCATCGGGCCCTACCTGGTGATGGTGCCGCAGAAGCAGAGCGGCCTCGAATACTTCGATGCGGGCACGGCGGCCGGCGGAGGCCGCGGCTCTTACACGGCCTACATCCATTCGGCGGTGGCGGGACCCGAAGTGGTGGGACGCGGCGGCAAGTGGCGGCAGCCGTTTACCAACGTCACGCTGGCGCCCCAAGGCACCGCGGGCGACTCGCAGAAATACACCTACCGTTTCCGCTGGGCGAAGGATTACGATGCCGTCCACGACGTGCTTTACCAGGACGGCGGCTTCGACGTGAACGTGGTGCCGGGCATGACCGTGCCCACCGATCTGACGGCCCTGGTTGCGGTGCGGACGCACAACAAGGTGGCGCGCGTAGCGCCGGACTTCCCGGACAAGACCAGCGTGCGCGATCTCGGCGAGAAGACCAAAGATACCCACATCTACGAAGTGAAGTTCTCCAGACTGGGCGAGAACATGGTGAAGCTACAGTACGGCGACGGCGAGTATCTGTCGCTCGAGTTCTTCGTCACGGAGCCGCTCGAAACCTTGTATAAGAAGCGCGCGCAGTTCCTGGTGAGCCATGACCAGTGGAACGATCCGAAGCTCTGGTACGACACGCTGTATTCGCAATGGGACATGAAGAACCAGAAGCTGCGCAGCCCCGACGATCTGGACAACGGCAGCCTCAACCCCTACATGGTGGCCGACGACGATACGGCTCTCGGCAAGCCCGGTTATCTGGCGGGCAAGAACATCTTCTACCCCGACCAGAAGGAACTGGATTCGGTGGAAGCCTACATCCGCAAGTACATGTGGGGCGGCCAACAGCAGACCGACAAGGAGCCGTACCCATACGGCATCTACGGGATCCCGAACTGGAAGACCCTGCGCGACAGCACCAAAGACGACCGGACCGGACAGAAGCACCTTTGGAGAATCTACGATTACCCGCACGTGATCCTGATGTACTACAACATGTATCGGGTGGCGCAGAATTATCCCACCATGGTGCATTATCTGGATCAGAACGGTTACCTGGAGCGGGCTTACGGGACAGCCATGGCCCTCTATACTTACCCCGAACAACTGGACAACTGGAAACCCTATTCGACGGGGACTTATAACGAGTTAGTGATTCCGGAAGTGATCCAGGCGCTGGAGGAAAGCGGCAAGAAAGAACAGGCCGCCAAGCTGCGGGAGAAATGGGAGCTGAAGGCGAAGACGTTCATCAACGATCAGCCCAACTTGTGGGGGTCGGAATACGCGTTCGATTCGACGGGATTCGAATCGACCGAGGCGCTGGCGAAATATGCGGAGGCGCGACTGCGCGATCCTGGCGCCACCGATTTCCGCGGCGCGGTGAAGCAGGCGGATGCCGATGCGTTCCTCGAAGAGCAGATGCGTTTGAACCTTTCCTGCCGCGGCCAGGAGCCTGCCTATTACTATCTGGGCAGCGATTTTCGAGGTAACGCGGGCCTGAGTTACACCCTGAGTTACATGGCACAGATGGGCGGCTGGGCGGTAGAAGACTACGCGCTTAACTTCGCTCAGAACCCGGTTCCTTATCTGCGGCTGGGCTACGCCTCTTACCTGAGTTCATGGGCCCTCCTGAATTCGGGGACGGCCGATTCGAACTACGGCTACTGGTATTCCGGCAAAGAGAACGACGGCGGCGCGAGCGGCGGATTCGAACCGCAGGCGCTCGGCCGGGCTTGGCTGGGAAACAAGCAGGTGCATGGGGCCTGGTGGTATGACGGCGAGATCGACCTGGGCTTCAGCGGGGCG
>PLZX01000056.1 GCA_003152325.1 Bryobacterales bacterium
AACGAGATCTTCATCGAGAATGGACGGTTACACGGGCGGCTGATTGCGGAGTCAATCGCGGCGCAATTGGCGCGCTAAGTGGATCTCTCCGTACGGCCCGGTAGTACCGGCACTTCTTCGAAATGAAACCGTAGAGCGAGTCACTGTATCCAATGCTGTAGGAGGGAGCAGAGCATGATTCGGTCGCTGTCGAATTTGCTGTTTGGATGTACCCATCAACACACGACGTTCCCGTTTACGCCGCGGCACAGGAATTCCGGACCGACGGCTTCCGGCGCGACGCGTAACGGAACCTATGTCGCGTGCCTGGATTGCGGCCAGGAATTCTCATATAACTGGAAAGAGATGCGCGTAGGCCAGCAGGTCACGGCACGAGCTGTGACGCCCGAGACGCAGCCTTCATTTCGCTGAGGGCGTGGGCATCGATCCAACGCAGCACTCGTCGAGGCCCTCCTTCGTGGTGCATATTTCAGCCAATCGGACAGCGGCCCCGAGTTCACGATATTCTTGAAAAATGCATAGGCCGCTGGTATGGTTCGCGCTGCTCTTCGCTTTTGCGGCGTTTGCCCAGCAAGGGTGGTACCCGCACGAAGGTGGGCCGTTGCCGTACCGCGCCACGCCGCGCTTCGGCCTGGAGCCGGAGACTATGCCCGTGGGCTGGACGTTCGGCCGCGTGTCGGCCGGCCGTGGCGACGGATTCGGCGGGCAACCTCTATGCCTTCCAGCGGGGCAAAACAGCCGATCCTCTGATTGTTTTCGACTCCACAGGCAAATACTTGCGCTCCTGGGGCAAAGGAATGTTCGGAACTCCACACGGCCTGCGCATCGACAGCGCCGACAATGTCTGGATCACCGACAGTTCCGACCACCAGGTCATGAAGTTCACGAAGGTGGGTGACCTGCTTCTGACGCTGGGAGTGAAAGGCAAGGCCGGCGCGGACGAGAAACGCTTCAACAAGCCCACCGACACCGCATTCGCCGGGAATGGCGATTTTTACGTTTCCGATGGCTACGGGAATTCGCGCGTGGTGAAGTTTTCGCGCGACGGCAAGTACATCGCAGCCTGGGGCAAGCACGGCGCTGGCCCGGGTGAGTTCAGCACCCCGCATTCGGTCGCTGTGGATTCGTCCGGCACGGTCTATGTGTGCGACCGCGATAATAATCGCATCCAGATCTTCGACGCGGCGGGGAAGTTTCTGCGGCAGTGGACCCACCTGGGTTGCGCGTTGAGCATGTTCATCACGCCCAAGGACGAAGCCTGGGTGCTGGCCTTCCGGGACGCCACCGAGGGCGCGGCGTATGAATGGCTATCCGGGCGAATCATGCGCATCGATCTGGCCACAGGCAGGATTCTGGGTTCGATGGAGAGCCCCGGCCACTGGCTCACGGTTTCCCCGTTGGACGATGTCTTCGCCGCCAGCCTGACCGGCAATGTGATTCGCTGGACCCCGGGTTGGGCGGGAAACAGAAAATGATAGATCGACCATGGCACCGCCGACAATTCTTGCGAAATGCCGCCCTGGCGGGCTCGGCGCTGGCGTTGCCGGCGAATGAGGCAAGCGCAATGGAGCCGGCCGCCGAACCGGCGCCGTGGTTCGACCGCCCGATGCGTTGGGCGCAGTTGACGCTGGTGGAGAACGATCCAGGCCGGTATGACCTGCACTTCTGGCTGGACTACTTCGCACGCACTCATTCCGACGCAGCATGCCTCAGCGCAGGTGGTTGCGTCGCCTACTACCCCACCAAGATTCCGTTGCATTACCGAAGCCAGTGGATGGGCGACAGCGATCCGTTCGGCGATCTGGTGGCCGGATGCCGCAAACTGAACATGGTGGTGCTGGCGCGTACCGACCCGCACGCCGTCCACCAGGATGTCTACGACGCGCATCCCGACTGGATCGCCGTCGACGCCGAAGGCCGCAAGCGGCGCCACGGCTCGATGCCGGAATTGTGGCTCACCTGCGGGCTGGGGCCGTACAACTTCGAGTTCATGACCGCAGTGACGAGCGAGATTGTGTCGCGCTACCAAGTGGACGGCGTTTTCAGCAATCGCTGGTCGGGCTCGGGGATGTGCTACTGCGAGCACTGCCGGGAAAACTTCCGGTCGGCAGCGGGGTTGGATCTGCCGCGCACGCTCAATCCGCAAGACCCGGCGCGGCGCGCCTACATCGAATGGAAGCAGCAGCGGTTGTTTGAGCTCTGGCGCGTGATGGATGGTGTTATCCGCAGTGCCAACGCCAACGCCCGGTTCATCGCCAATACCGGCGGCGGTGCTTTGAGCGAGCTGGATATGAAAACCATCGGCGAGATGGCGCCGGTGCTGTTCGCGGACCGGCAGGCGCGCAGTGGCTTAGCGCCGCCGTGGACGGCCGGCAAGAACGCGAAGGAATACCGAGCGGCGATGGGGCCCAAGCCCATCGGCGGAATCTTCAGCGTCGGCGTGGAAGAGGCATATCGTTGGAAGGATTCCGTGCAGAGCGGGCCGGAGATTCGACTGTGGGCGATCGACGGGGTTGCCAACGGTCTGCGGCCCTGGTTCACCAAGTTCGGTGGGACGCTTTACGATCAGCGATGGCTTCCCGTGGTGGAAGAGCTGTACGGCTGGCTGTACCGCAATGAGAGGTACCTACGCAACGAAGCGCCGCTGGCTCGCGTGGCGATGGTGTATTCGCAGCAGACCGCGCAGTTCTATGGCGGCGAGCGCGCCCATCAGAAGGTGGAAGACCCCACCCTGGGCTATTACCAGGCGCTGATCGAGGCGCGCATTCCCTTCGAAATGCTGCACGACCGGTTGCTGGATGCGTCGCGCCTGGCGCCGTTCAAAGTATTGGTGCTGCCGAATATCGCGGCGCTTTCCGATGAGCAATGCGGCCAGATTCGCGAGTTTGTGGCGCGTGGCGGCAGCCTGGTGGCCACCCATGAGACGTCGCTCTACGACGAGTGGGGCGTGCGCCGCTCCGATTTCGGACTCGCCGATTTATTCGGCGCGCATTTCGATGGCGGACTGGACCCGCGCATGATCAATTCCTACCTGCGCCTGGAAACCGATCCGCAGACCGGCAAGCGGCATCCGATTCTGGCAGGCCTGGAGAACACGGGGCGCATCATCAACGGCGTCGCGCGCCTTCACACGAAGCCTGCGCCGGAGTACCGGAACCCGCCGCTGACGCTCATCCCGTCGTACCCCGATCTGCCGATGGAAGAAGTCTTCCCGCGCGTACCGAGGACTGATATTCCCGAAGTCTACGTGCGGCAAGTGGGCGCGGGCCGCGTGGTCTACTTCCCGTGGGACATCGACCGGACATTTTGGGAAGTGCTGGCGCCGGACCACGGCAAGCTGCTGCGCAATGCCGTGGAATGGGCCGCCAATGAACCGCGCCCGGTTACCGTGGAGGGCCCCGGCGTGTTGGATGTGACGGTGTGGCGGCAGAAGGAATCGATGACCGTACACCTGGTGAACCTGACGAACCCGATGATGATGAAGGGACCGCTGCGGGAGTTTATCCCGCTGCCGGCGCAGCACGTTGCCATCCGAGTGCCCGAAGGCCGCAAGGTGAAGCGCGTGCAGTTGCTGGTCTCGGGACTTGCGCCGCGGGTGCAGCAGGCGGCCGGCGAAGTGCGACTCACGGTGCCGTCGCTGCTGGACCACGAAGTGGTGGCGCTGGATTTCTGAGGCTCATTCTTCCTCGCCAGTCAGGCCGAGGATGCTTTGCACGTCGCGGGCGGCGTGCAGCACGCGGAGCACCTGCAAGGGCTTGGTTTGAAATCGGTAGACGATCAAGTAAGAGTGGACCGGAAAGAAGCGGTGCCGGCGGTCGGCCAATTCTTCGCGGCTATGACCGATGCCGGGGTTCTTTGCCAGCTTGTGAAGGGCTCTTTCCAAGGCTTCCAAGACGCGGTCGGCGGCCTCGATGCTGTCGTCGGCGATGTAATCCCAAATGTCGCTGACATCCTGCTCGGCGCTGGGAGTGAGGATGAACGGCTTCATCCCTTAGATCGTTTCCGCTGGGCGCTGCGCCGCCGTATCTTCGCAAAGGCCTCGGGGCCGTCCACGAATTGGTCGCGGTCGGCTTGCTCGATGCCCACGGCGATCTCTTTGCGCAGCTCGGCAACCCGCAGCCGCTTTATCTCTTCGCGTTCTTTCAGCAGCCGCAGGCCTTCGCGCAAGACTTCGCTTTGGGTTTGGTAGTAACCGCTCTTCAAGAGGTCGGCCACAAATTCATCGAGCACAGACCCGAGGTGGACGTTCATGACTTCCAACGTACCCCAGATAACAATAAGTGTCAACTGTTGACAGTATAGCCGTAAGGTAAAAAAGCGTGTTTTCGCGAGTTCGACGCCCCCGAGGGAAAGAGGATGTCCCGCTGGTCTTCAATGAACGGATTGGGGCTAAGGCGTGATGCTCCCCAGCACCACCGCGCGTCTTGCCCCCGTGGCCGATGGCAGATTGCTTGGTTTCCGCCGCCAGGTTTCGTGNNGAGTTGTGAACACCACCGCCCGAAATGATCAGATCGGCGCTGCGGTTGCCGACAGCCATCGCGATTGTGGCAGCGGTCAGCACCGTGGCCGTCGCGATGAGATCGGGGAGCGGGTGACCCGTGGCCTTGAGACGTGTTACAAAGGCGACGCCGTATTGTTCGCGGCCGGCGCTCTTGGGCGGCTTGCGGCGGTAATACGGATCGGCCAGCAAATCGTCGAGCAGCGCGGTCCGGACGCGGCCGGAAGCGGCGATCTTCCCGCCACGGTCGTAGGGCTGGCCGATTTCGCGAGCCAGGGCGTCGATCACCATGTTGCCGGGACCGGTGTCAAACGCGACCACATCTTCGGGTGTGGCGGCGGGAGGGATCACGGTGATGTTGGCGATGCCGCCGATGTTGAGCGCGACGCGCGTGCGCGTGCGATGGCGGAAGAGGAGGTAGTCGACGTACGGGACCAGCGGCGCGCCCTGGCCGCCGGCGGCGATATCGCGCGCGCGGAAATTCGACACCACCGGCAGGCCAGTGCGTTCGGCCAGGACGGCCGGTTCGCCGAGTTGCAGCGTGTTGGAGCGGCCTTCGTGATAAACGGTCTGGCCGTGGCATCCGATCAGATCGACCGGACCGAATCGGCGCATGGCGCGCAGCACGGCGCGGGCGTAGAGTTCGGCCAGTTGAAAGTTCAGGCGAGAGATGGCGGAGGTGTGTGTCGCGGTGTCGGAGACCGCGAGGATGGTGGCGCGCGTGGCTTCGGAGTAAGGCGTCGAAAGAAAACCGATGGTGCGGATGCGGCGGCCCAGCACTTCGACGATGGCGACGTCGATGCCGTCGAGCGACGTGCCGCTCATGACTCCGGCGATTCTCACGGGCGCTTCAGCTCCTTCTGTAGTTCGCTCAAAAGCTGTAGCGCTTCGATGGGCCGCAACTGGTCGATGTTGAGGCTGCGAATCCGTTCCGCGATGCCATAGCCCACGGGTTCGAAGAGCTGGATCTGCACGGGTCCGGCCTCTTCGGTCTTGGCAAGTTCCTCGGTGACGGCGTGCTCGGTGCGTTCGTGCAGCTTTAGCACTTCCCGTGCGCGCTCGATCACGCTCAGCGGCAGGCCGGCCAGGCGGGCCACTTCGATGCCGTAGCTGCGGTCGGCGCGGCCCGGGTCCACCTTGCGCAAAAAGATGATGTGATCGCCGGCTTCCTTCACCGACACCTTCAGATTGCGCACGCCGTCGAGCAGATCCGCGAGCTCCGTGAGCTCATGGTAGTGAGTGGCGAAAAGCGTCTTGGCGCGTGTGCGCGCGTGGATGTGCTCGACCACGGCCCAGGCCAGCGCCAGGCCGTCGTACGTGGCAGTTCCGCGGCCGATTTCGTCGAGCACGATGAAGCTGCGCGCCGTCGCCGTATTTAGGATCACCGCCGTCTCGGTCATCTCCACCATGAAAGTAGAGCGGCCGCGCGATAAGTTGTCCGATGCGCCGATGCGCGTGAAGATGCGGTCGATGAGGGGAAGGCTGGCGGCTTCGGCCGGCACGAACGAGCCCATCTGCGCCAGGATCGAGATCAACGCGGCCTGACGCAGATAGGTGGATTTGCCGCCCATATTGGGCCCGGTGATGATGGCGATCAGGTTTGTGGAATCGTTGAGGTAGAGATCGTTTGCAATGAAGCGGCCGGATTCCTGGTCGGTGAGGCGTTCGATGACGGGGTGGCGCCCGGCCAGAATGCGCATTTCACCGTCGTCGGAAAAAGACGGCCGCTGGTAGCGGTTTTCGGCGGCCACCTGAGCCAGGCAAGCCGTGACGTCGAGCTCGGCCACAGCCGCGGCGGTAGCGCGCACCCGCTGTGCGTGGGCGGCGGCGCGCTTGCGGACGTCGGCGAAGAGCTCCTTTTCGAGTGTGAGGATCTTGTCTTCGGCGTCCAGTACTTTGTGCTCGTAATCCTTCAGCTCGGGCGTGGTGTAGCGCTCGGCGCCGGCCAGGGTCTGCTTGCGCTCATAGTCCGGCGGAGCCAGGTGCAGGTTAGCGCGCGTGATCTCGATGTAATAACCGAACACGTTATTGAAGCGGACCTTGAGGGATTGGATGCCAGTGC
>PLZX01000103.1 GCA_003152325.1 Bryobacterales bacterium
TCGACGCAGTGGAACCACCCGGGCTTCCTCGCGTACTTCGCGAACTCCTCCACGCCGGAAGGGATTCTGGGCGAGTTATACACGGCGGCGCTGAACGGCAACGGGATGTTGTGGAAGACGTCGCCGGCGGTGACGGAACTGGAGCAGGTGACGCTGCGCTGGCTGCGGCAGTGGAGCGGGCTGCCTGAAGACTGGTTCGGGTTGATCTACGACACGGCCTCCATCTCCAGCATGCACGCCATCGCGGCGGCGCGGGAAGCGGCCGACCCGGAATCGCGCACCAAGGGAACCGCGCGGGGCCTGGTGGTGTACACGTCGGAGCAATCGCACTCTTCGATTGAGAAGGGCGCGATTGCCGTGGGGATCGGGCAGGACAATGTGCGGAAGGTGCCGGTGGACGCGGAGTTCCGCATGCGGCCGGACGCGCTGGAAGAACTGATTGAGCGGGACCTCCGGGCAGGGCTGCGTCCGTGCTGCGTGACGGCGACCGTGGGGACCACCTCCACCACCAGCGTGGACCCGGTGGCCGCGATCGCGGAGATCTGCCGGCGGCACAATCTCTGGCTGCACGTGGATGCGGCCTACGCGGGCTCGGCCGCGCTGATGCCGGAATTCCGCTGGGCCTTCGAAGGCTGCGGCCAGGCCGATTCGTTCGTCACCAACCCGCACAAGTGGCTGCTGGTGCCGATGGATTGCAGCGTGTTTTACACGCGGCGGCCGGAGGTGCTGCGGCGCGCGTTTTCGCTGGTTCCGGAGTATCTCGAAACCCAGGCCGACCCGCGCGCCGTGAACCTGATGGATTACGGTGTACCGTTGGGGCGGCGGTTCCGCGCGTTGAAACTGTGGTTCGTGTTGCGGTCCTACGGCCGCGAGGGACTGGCGGCAATGCTTCGCGAACACGTGCGACTGGCGCAATGGTTCGCGCGCGAAGTGGAAGCCGACAGCCGTTTTGAACTGGCCGCGCCCGTACGGTTTTCGGTGGTGAACTTCCGCTACAAGGGGAGCGACGAAAGCAACCGTCGGATTCTGGAGCGGGTGAATGCCGCGGGCGACGTCTTTCTCTCGAGCACCGTGCTCAGCGGGAAATACACGATGCATCTGGCCGTAGGAAACCAATTCACCGGCCAGCGTCACGTGCAGCGGGCGTGGGACCTGTTACGGAGTGTTGTATCGGACCAGTTACTATAGAAGCATTATGTTCTCACGCGTACTGTGCTTCCTTTCGGCCGGCGTGCTGATGGCGCAGGTGGCGCCCACGGATGCCGGCGGTATCGCACGGGTGGCCCTGGACCGGCTGCTGTCGCAGAAATATTCGGAATTGGCGGCGATGTTCACGCTCCAAGCCAAGACGGCGTACCCCGATGCGGCGCTGGCCAAGATGGGCACCGAGATTCAATCGTGGGGCGCCGTGCAGAACATCGGCGACCCCACGGTGCGCAAGATCGGTACCGCCAGCATTGCCGCGGTCCAGGTCAAGTTTGCGACCCAGACCATCACTTTTCAGTTCTCGGTGACCGAAGAAGGCCAAGTGGCGGTGATGCTGCATTCGCCGGCTGCGACGCCGTGGCAGCATCCGCCCTACAGCAAGCCGGATTCCTTCAAAGAACGCGAAGTGACGGTGGGCGAGGCCCCGTGGAAACTGCCGGGCACGCTGACGGTGCCGGTGGGACCGGGACCATTTCCGGGCGTGGTGCTGGTGCACGATAGCGGGCCGGGCGATCGGGACGAGTCCCTCGGCGCGGTGAAAGCCTTCCGCGATCTGGCGGAAGGACTGGCGTCGCGCGGGGTGGTGGTGCTGCGGTACGAGAAGCGCACGCGGCAATATCCGCAGACGGCGCAGTCGAAGGATTACACCGTCGAGAAAGAGACTTTGGAGGATGCCGGCCTGGCGCTGGCGCTGCTGCGCGCGCAGCCGGAAGTGAAACCGGGCCGCGTCTTCCTGCTGGGTTACGGACTCGGCGGGTACGTGGCGCCGCGCATTGCGGAGGCCGACGGCAAGCTGGCGGGAATGGTGATTGTGAACGCCAACGCCCGTCCGCTCGAAGACGTGACGCTGGACGAGGCCAAGTTCCGGCAAGTGACCGGCGCGCAAATGCAGATGCTCATCGAGCAGGCCGCCAAGATCAAGAAGCTGTCGCAAGGGGATGAAGACACGGTGCCGCTGATGGGCATGTCGGGTCCGTACCTGCTCGATCTGCAAGGCTATAGCCCGACGGGGCTTGCGAAGCTGCTGGGCGTCCCGCTGCTGATTCTGCAAGGCGAACGGGATTACCTTTTGACCACGAAAGATTTCGCGGTATGGAAGAGCGGCCTCGCGGCGCAGAAGAATGTCACGCTCAAGAGTTATCCGGCCCTCGACCGCGCGTTGGTCGCGGGGCAAGGCCCGAGCACGGAAGCGGACGACCGGAAACCGGGCCTGCACGTGTCGCAGGACGTGATCGACGACGTGGCCAAGTGGGTGAACCAGTAGGCGGATCCGTTGACGCGCCCCTTGGAGCTTCTGGCCGAATGGGGGACGTCCATTTTCGTTACTTATCTCCGGTTTCTTGGAATGGCGGTTTTGAAGCGAACTGGTGCCAACGTACTGGTACCAAATGGTCACCAAGGAGCGGAAAAATGTTGCTTCCAATTTAGGTCAGGCGGGTATACTCGTTCCAAAGGACGCTGAAATGCCTAAAACACTAATTTGCAAAGTAGCACTGGCGATGGTGGTAGTTCCTCTGCTCGCGCTGGCGGGACCGGTGGTCGCCAACGGCAGTTTTGAGGCGGACACCTTTGCCTTTGAGGGAACTCTCGGTCTGGGATGTGGGAACACCCTGACCGGGTGGGTTGCCCATTGCAGCCCGGATTTCACCTACCCGTGGGGTCTGCCGAACACCAACACTTACACTGCCGGTCCGACTCCCTACGGCAACCAATGGGTAATCCTTGGCGACTTCGGTGGTGATGGCTCATGGATTGAGCAGGCTGTGTCCGGTTTCACGGTGGGCAATAGTTATACGCTCAGTTTCGCGCTAGCCTCCGAGCAACCCGGTGGTGGAGGATCGACGATCTGCGTGTCTTTTACGGCCGGGGATTGCAGTACCGGCACCAATTTTTCCGCTCCTTTGCGGGGCCCCAACTTCTGGGACACCTGGGGAACCGACTCGCTGATCTTCACGGCGACTGACACTACCATGATGATCCACTTCGAAGGCGTTCCCAACGATGTAGCGTTTGACGTCGGACTCGACAACGTGCAGATCAGTGGAGATTCGTCCTCGGTGCCTGAACCAGCGAGCCTGACGCTAATGGGACTAGGGATGGTTGGGCTGGCCATGGTCCGCAGGCTACGAAAGTAACACCGCTTTGCGACTCTAAGCCGAATGGGGACGGCGCATTTTTGCTCTGTTGCCTGGGTCTTCTCTCGATATAATCACGGGGCGCCGGAAACACATGCTGGTGGGCCAGCAGTGACGGAGCGCTACCAGTCCACCGTCTTGCCAGGCTCCAGCGCCCACACTTCNNAGCAACTTGCAGGCCATGGCGGCTTCGCGCGGGCTCATGGTGTAGAGATCGCCGATGGGCAGAAAGGCAAGATCGGGGTGGTAGAGCTGCTCCACCAGGTGCATGTCGGAGAAGACGTTGGTGTCGCCGGCGAAATACAGCGCACGGCCGCCCGGAAAGCGCAGCACGTAGCCGGAGGCTTCGCCGCCGTAGATGATTTTGCCATCGTCCAGGATGCCGCAGCTATGCGAGGCGTGAGTCATGGTGATGGAGACTCCGCCGCACACTTGCGATCCGCCTTTGTTCATGGGGCGAGTCTTCTGGACGCCCTTCGATTCGAGCCAGTGGCAGGTTTCATAGATGGCGACCACCTCGGGTGAGAAGCGCGCGGCCAGCGGCGGAGTGTCGTGGATGTGGTCGAAGTGGCCGTGCGTGATGCAGATGGTATCGACGCGCGGGATCTGGTGTTGTTTGGGGTAGGAAGGGTTGCCCTCGATCCAGGGGTCCATGAGGATGACTTGGCCCGAGGGGAGTTCGAATTGGAATGAGCCGTGTCCAAGCCAGGTGATTCGCATAATCTCACTCGGAGTCTACCGCCGCTGCCGGCGGGCGGCAAGCCCGCCTACTGGTCCTTCACTTCGAGCGTCAGTTTCTTCCGCGCTTTGTGCCCGAACGCGCCGGCCACCGTCAGGGTGTAGGTGGTGGTTTTGTCCGGCGACACGAAAAACTGGCCAAAGGGAGCCGAATCCTGGATGGGTGAAAAGACCGGCGGATCGATGCTCACGTCTTTCCCGTTCTCGAATGCAAATGCCAGCATGAATACGTGGCGGCCCTTCTCCACGGTGTGCCTGGCGACGCTGAATGTGTTGATGCGGGGCAGGGAATCGGGGTCGGCCTGCAGCCGGATGGTGAAGGAGGCGGAAACCGTCTTCCCATTCTCACCTTCGGCGGTCAGGACGTACGTGGTGTTGCGTTTGGGCGCGGCCTCCACGCAGCGGTTGAGAGAGACTCCGACGCCGGAGATCGGCGGATCGATAGATACCGACTTGGCATTCACTACCCCGTAACAAATCACCGTGCTCTTGCCCTCGTAAAGCACGCCGTCCCGAGCGTAAAACTGGAGGATCTTGAGGTCGGTGCCGCCATACGCGGCGTCGAACGCACTTTTGGCTGCAGTGTCAGACGCCGTCTGCGGCGGCGAAAATCGTTTCTCGGCGCTGTGTCGCGCGAGGAAAACGTAAAACAGATAGGCCACGGCGAGCGCGGCCGCCACTCGCAAAGGAATCTCGGCCTTGCGCAACACCTTCAGCATGATTCGGTGGCCTTACGCGCCCAGGATAGCATCCCGCCGTTATCCAAGGGCATCTTGCAGGACCGGTTTGGCGGTGTTACTTTCTTCATAACGTTCCTTTCTAGTAAACGTTAGGGTCCGCTGGAGGCGACACCGGCGGGCCCTAACGTAAATCCTCCCAGGGCTACCCACTTTACAGCGGTTGGGCTTTTCCCATACTCTCGAAAGGTGTCGTCATCCGTTACAGTCAGCCGAGAACGTTTCCGCAGCCGACGCATCTCGCGGTTTGGCGAATCAGTGATTCGTGAAATGACGCGCCTGGCGATGCGCCAGGGCGCCACCAACCTCGCGCAGGGTTTTCCCGATTTCCCCGCGCCCGCCGTGCTCAAGCAGGCCGCCACTCAAGCCATCGCCGACGACATCAACCAGTACGCCATCACCTGGGGAGCCAAACCGCTGCGCGACTCCGTCGCCGCCAAATATCTCCGCACCTACGGAATGGAGTTCGATCCCGAACGCGAGATCACCGTCTGCTGCGGCGCCACCGAAGGCATGATTGCCTCACTCATGGCGGTGCTCGATCCCGGCGACGAAGTCGTGCTCTTTGAGCCCTTCTATGAGAACTACGGGCCCGATACGCAACTCTGCGGCGCTGAGCCGCGCTACGTCCGCCTGCGCGAGCCGGACTGGAGCTTCGATCCCGATGAGCTGCGCCGCGCCTTCACCCCGCGGACCAAGGCGATTGTGCTGAACTCGCCCAACAATCCCACCGGCAAGGTCTTTACGCGCGCCGAACTCGAATCCATCGCGGCCCTGTGCCAAGAGTTCGATGCTCTGGCCATCACCGACGAGATCTACGAGCACATCCTCTACGATGGCGCGGTCCACATCCCCATCGCCTCGCTCGATGGCATGCGGGAGCGCTCCATCCTGGTCAACAGCATGAGCAAGACGTATTCGGTAACCGGTTGGCGCGTGGGTTGGGTGCTGGCGCCCCCGGACCTCACCGATTCCATTCGCAAGGTACATGATTTCCTCACCGTGGGCGCCGCCGCGCCGTTGCAGCAGGCCGGCGCCGTGGCCTTGGGTCTGGATGAAGGCTACTATCAGGCCCTATCCGCCGAATATGGGCGCCGCCGCGACCACATGCTCACCACACTGGAATCGGCCGGTTTCCGCTGCTTCCGGCCTGCCGGCGCCTACTACGTAATGACCGATATCTCGGCCTTCGGCGCCGCGAGCGACCTGGCCTTCGTTCGTTACCTGATTGACACAATCGGCGTGGCCGCGGTGCCCGGATCGAGCTTTTATGCACAACCGGGTGGAGGAGACCGTCAAGTCCGCTTCTGTTTTTGCAAAAAATATGAGACTCTAGAGATAGCTCGGCACCAATTAGCGAAGATCCAACGTGCATAGCCGGAACTTCAGCCGGGAGGAAGATTAGTATGCTTCCACAGTTCTTACTGCAGGAAACGACGGTCCGGACGGCCGGGGCGTCTACCGACATCGATCTTGGCGAACAACGGGGCGGAACGCTGCTTCTGACCCTGGGCATCACGCGGATCATCGAACAGGAAAGCCTCGACGTCTCTATCTGGGGCTCCGCCGATGGCACGGAGTGGGGCGCCAAGCCATTGGCTTCGTTTCCGCAAAAATTTTATTGCGGCACCTACCAGATTGTGCTCGATCTCGGCGATCATCCCACCGTGCGGTTTCTGCGCGCCAAATGGCAGGTCAACCGTTGGGGCAAGGGCGAACCGAAGCCTTTGTTTACCATGTACCTGGTGGCCGAAGCCCACAANNGCTGGGTAAACCGTATGATCACTCGCCAGGAAGCGCTCGACTTGTTTGGTTCCGACGACCTGATCGGCATTGGCATGGAGGCCGATTCGGTCCGCCGTAAGTGGCACCCCGAAAACGTCGTCTCCTACATCATCGATCGCAATATCAACTACACCAACTTCTGCACCGAGTACTGCAGCTTCTGCGCCTTCTACCGGCCCATGGGCCATGCCGAAGGCTATGTTCTGCCGAAGGAAGTCATCTACGAAAAGATTCAGGAGACCCTCGACCTCGGCGGCACCGGCGTCCTGATGCAGGGCGGGCTCCACCCCGATCTCAAAATCGAGTGGTACGAAGATCTCTTCCGCAGCATCAAGCAGCGCTACCGCATTCACCTGCATTGCCTGTCGGCGCCGGAAGTCACCAACATCGCCGACGTCAGCGGGTTGAGTCTTCGCGACACGATCCAGCGCCTCATGGATTCCGGCCTCGATTCCATCCCCGGCGGCGGCGCCGAGATTCTGGACGACCAGGTGCGCCATCGCATCAGCCGTCTGAAGTGCAATACGCAGGACTGGGTGGATGTGCATCGCACCGCGCATCAACTCGGGATGCGCACCACCGCCACCATGATGTTTGGCTGCGGCGAAACCATCGAGCAGCGCATGAACCACCTGGAACTGGTCCGCAACCTGCAGGAAGAGACCGGCGGTTTCACGGCCTTCATTCCCTGGACCTTCCAGCGCGAAAACACTTCGCTCGGCCACTTCGTCAAGGAAGAGGCCACCGCCGTAGAGTACCTGCAAACGCTGGCGATTTCGCGCATCTATCTCGACAACTTCGACAACGTGCAATCCTCCTGGGTGACGCAAGGCCTGAAGACCTGCCAGTTAGGCCTGCGCTTTGGCGGCAACGACGTAGGCAGCATCATGATCGAAGAAAACGTCGTCTCCGCCGCCGGCGCGCACCATCGTGCCAGCGAAGAAGAGCTACGGCGTATCATCCGCGACGCCGGCTTCGTGCCGAAGCAGAGGGACACGCTGTATCGCACTTATTTCCTGAACTAGCGAAAGTTGAACGGGGCTCCCCCTACCTCCCATCCACCCTTCTCGCGATCACCAAATCCGGGGCTTTGCTGAAGTCCTCGCCCTGCGCCATCGGGTCTGGATTATTTCCCCACATCACGTCGGGCGCTTTCAGCCCCACGGGCACCCAGTGATATCGCCCCGCTTCTCTCAGAAACACCGGCCAGTGCACGAATCCCACCGACTTCCGCAGCACCAAAAATCGCGGCGCGGACTTCGCATCATCTTCCGCGCGGAAGGCCGCAATGCCCCCGCGGATCGGGTTCGGCAGGTAATACACCAGAGGGAGGTCTTCATAGTTGATCAGGATCTCGTCGGATGCCGCGGCGTTGCGGCGCAGCCATTCGGCCACCAGCCGGTTCGGGTCTGCCCGATGCCCGAACACTTCGCCGCATAGAATCGGCAGCTCCCCGCGCAGGAACGGGCCGCTCGTGTACCAGTCCGGCGGCGGCACAACAGCGTGCAACGGAAGGCTGGCCCACGGCGTCAGAGCCAGCGCCGCCGCTCCCACCGCCGCCAGGCTCACGTGGCGTCCCGCCGCCCTCACCAACAGCCAGGCCGCCACCAGGGCGCCAGCCGGCGCCGCGATAATGGCGTAACGCAGGAAGGCCTCGGGCGCCGCGCTGGGAATCCACAGAGCCAGCGCCAGTAGTGCGCCGCATGCCACCGCCACCAAGCGTCGTTCCGCCTCAGGCAGCCTCTTCCAGCGCCACACCAGCAACGCCACCGCCGCCAGCACCACCAGGACGGGTGCGACGTATTCATTCATGTTGAACAGACTGTCCGTGAAGCGATCGTTCCAATCGCCCGCCTGCACCGAGAGGCGCCCCCACAACTCGTAGTAAAAGACAAACGGAGCGATAGTGGCAGCGAGCGCCGCGCCCACCGCCGCCGTGCGCCATAGGTTGTGCCGCCGCGCCAGCAAGGCGTCGAGGAAGAGGACCGCCAGGACCGGCCACACCGTGCCGTAATCCACCTGGAACCAGCACCACGCGGCGGCCACAAACGCCGTCGCCCCGAAACGGCTGCGGGACTGCCAGCGCGCGTAGCCGAAGAGGACCAGCACCAAAGACAAACTCGAGAGCGAATAGTAGCGGCACTGGCGCGTGTGCAGAATCCAGTAGGCGTTTGAGAGCAGCAGCAGCGCCGCCAGCGCTGCCATCGGGAGACTTCCGCAATATTTTCTCACCAGGCGGAACAGCACCATCACGGTGGCGAATCCGGACAGCGCGAAGGGCAGCCGCGCTCCTAGTGTCGTCTTGCCCAGCGCTGCGATGCCCGCCGCGGCCGCGACGAACTGTCCCCACGGCTGCCACTTCCAGGTGGTATCCGGCTTGTAATCGCCGCGCCGGATGTAGTAATCCACGGCCGCGCGGGGATTGCCGGTGCGCAGATCGATGGTAGCCTCGTCTTCGGCCGCGAAGTGATCGATGGTCACCAGGTTGACGCCATCGTAAGCCAGCGGCCGGCCGAACTTGAGCATCCGCGCCGCCAGGACGGCCGTCGCCGCTTCGTCCTGCCACAGATACTTGTCCGAGAGCCCCCAAAAAAGCAACAGCGCGGCCAGGCCGGCGACAATCACCGGCGTCAGACTCTCCCATCGGTTGCGAGCGGCAGGTGGCTGCACGAGGCGGGTTACCACGGTGGAGCATAGCACACGGACCGCGGCGACCGCCTTGTTATAATCGACCAACTATGGAGGATCGGCGAATCGGGCGAAGTGAATTCTACGTGACCAGTGCGTTGATCCTCGTAGTGCTGCTGGTCTTTTGCGTTCTTCCTCCACCGCCCGGCCTCGATACCACCGAGGCCTCGCTCGATCAGTCCTGGCAAGCGACGTTGGTGGAACAGTTCCTGCGCCACGCGCAGTGCGGCACGGATCTGGTCTTCACCTATGGCCCTTGGGGCTTTCTAGCCGAGCCCCGCGGGAATCCGGCGATCTATCCGTGGCTGCTGTTCGGCCGGCTGGTGCTCGCGCTCGGCGTGAGTTTCGGCG
>PLZX01000059.1 GCA_003152325.1 Bryobacterales bacterium
TGGCGCGGTTGGAGTGCTCGGCGACGTAGGAGAAATGGAAGTCGCTAGTGAGGAGGGAATAGACCAGGATGCCGGAGGCGAGACTGACGAGCAGCCAGATGGCGTAGACGGCGCGTTGGCCGCTAACGATTAGAAACGGCTTACGTTTAAGGCGCCCGACGACGCACGCAAGGGTGGCATACAAAGCCACGCAGAAGGCCAGAAGAATGGCCAACGAACCCAGATTTTCCATATCCCCTCTCTAGTTTTCTAGCTCTTGCCGGTGTTGATGTTGGGAGCGGCCTGACCGGGAGCCAGCCCCGGTTTGGACTCATACTTCGAAGCGCACTTGGCCTGGACCTTGGAAGCGCGGAAGACCTGATCCTGATAAAGCTTGCCATCGGCGAGGGCNNGTTTATCGAAGACCAGCACGAACTGGGTGGTGTTGCCGACGCGCTGGATGGAGCCGTCTTCGACGTCGCCGCCGACGCGGATGCGCTTGCCGAGGACCTGATCGCGGCCCTGGCAGACTTCGGCGACGGTTTTATAGTAGGTCTGGGAATCCTTGCCGCCAGTGAAGCCGAGCCAGACCAAAGTTCCGACGACCACCACGATGAGTGCTGCGAACTTGCCGTATTTCTTCATATGGCTGCCTGTAAACCACAGTATAGCTCGAATGGGTTGAGGTATATTCAGACATTTTTGACTCTTTTGTGGGAATCCTCCACATACCCGCANNGCCTGGAGGCGGCGCAATTCCTGGCGGGCGAGGATGGTGGATCGCTGGATATCGTTCTTGCGGCGCTGGATCCGGGAGAAGGCCGGGGAGTTGCAATTCCAGCCGCGGCCGAGTTCGCAGCCGGGCATGGCTTTGGAGTGACCTTCTAAGAGGTACTCCCAGAATTCGGCGTCGACGCGCTCCATGCGGCGGAGTTGCCAGTCATTGCGGATGAGGATGTCGACGTAGAACTGCTCAAGTGCGGTGGAGGGCTGGCATTCCCGGCAGTAGAGGGCGGTGAGGGCTTCGAGAGCGGCGGCATTTTCGCCGCGGATGATGTTGGATTGAGCATCGATGCCGGATTTCAGGGCATTCATGGAAGCAGCGGCCTTGCCCTCAGCGGAGCGGGGGCCGGTGGATTTCTGAGAATTGAGGCGATTGGCCTCGATTTGACGGAGCGAAGACATATTAGAGTCCTTAAATGGAAATGGGATAGGCGCGGAGGCCCATCCCGGTTTCAGGGTAGCAGGCGGGTTTGAGGAGTTCAGGGTGTGAAACGAGTAAGTAGTTTGGAATGAGTGTAAGATTTTTCGGTTGAGGCCGTGACTGAGACGCCGGGATAGAATGGGCCAATGCGGCCAAGTGTGGTGCTGTTTGCGTGGACGACCCTGGCTGTGGCTGCGGATCGACCTTTTGTGTTAGCCGGGCGCATTGCGGCGGACGACTTCTCGCACGGTACCGCGAACTGGACGGCGGAACTGGAAAAGGGCGGCTCCATCACCGCGAAGGATGGCGTACTGGACGTCGACGTTCCGGGTGGTCTCTCGTTGTGGTGGAAGCAGGAGCTGCGCGGGCCGATTTTTATCCGCTACGAAGCCACCATGGTGCAGGCGGCCGGGGCGAACGACCGCGTGTCCGATCTCAACTGCTTCTGGATGGCCACGGACGCGCGGTCGCCAGGCGATTTCTTTGCGGCCAGGCGGCTGGGCAGATTCGCAGACTACAACGAACTTCGCGCCTACTACGTGGGACAGGGCGGGAATACCAATACCACGACGCGGTTCCGGCGCTATGTCGGCGATGCGGAGTTGCGGCCGCTGCTGCCGGAGCACGACCTCAGCGACGGCAGCGTGCTCCTGCGGCCGAACACACCGCAGACCATCGAACTGGTGGCGCTGGGCGGCCGCATCCAGTACTACCGCGACGGCCGGCTGCTGTTCGACTACCAGGATCGCGAGCCTTACACGCGCGGCTATTTCGCGTTGCGCACGGTCGAGAGCCACATTCAGATTCGCCACTTCGAGGTGTACCGGATCACGGAAGCCCGGGGGGTGGTCGGGTTAGTTGGAATTGCGCGGCGTGCTAACGATCGAACCAAGCCAGCACCTTTTGCATGTAGTCCTGGGGGTTGTGGCTGAGCGCGGCTACGTGCGTGGCGGGCGAGTGAGTCGGCGTCGGTTGGATCGGGCGCGGGAGGGTTGTAGATGTGCAGGGCGCCTTCGGCGACGAAGACCGGCAGGACGGCCGAAGCGATGACGGCGGCCAGCAATGCGGCCAGCAACAGGCGTTTTACGTTCCGCACAAGAGGACCTACAACATGGTGACGGGGCGAGTTTCAAAATCTTAGCCAGCGTCCGACTACGTGCGGCGACGCGCCAGGCGGCACCGCCTGCGCCACCTACTCCGACGGACAGACTCGGCAGACGGAGCGGACCACCGTGCGGTGGCACGCACACTGTCGGCTCAGGTTCCACGCGGGGCGGGCCGCCGGCGCGGGTAATGAAGCAATTACGGAGTGGCGCGGGAACTGCTTGAACCAACAACGGCAGGTAACAATTATGTTTGGTTCGCCGAAGCGCTCTGTGCTGCTTTCGGGGCTTCTCCACGCTGCCACCATCATCGCCATCCTGGCGGTAACCGGCGTCCGAAGTCCCATCCTTCACAAAATTCACGAGGTGCTGCTACTGCCCTTGGACCTCCGCGAGTACCGCGCGATGGCGCCGCACAAGATGACCGGCGGAGGAGGCGGCGGGGCGCGCGACCCCTTGCCGGCAAGCATCGGCGCGGTGCCGCGGTTCGCCACGCACCAGTTCGCGCCACCCATGGTGAAGATCGAGAATGTCACTCCAATCCTGCCGATGGAGCCCACGCTGGTGGGCGATCCGAGTATCAAGGTTCCGCTGCTGGACTATGCGCGGTGGGGCTCTCCCAGCGGCGTGAACGGGCCTCCTTCGGGCGGGCCGGGTAAGTGCTGCGGCATCGGGACGGGCGAGGGTGACGGCATCGGTGACGGCAAGGGCTCGGGCCTGGGACCGGGGGAGGGAAACGACGGAGTGACTTACAACGGTTCGACGCGTGGTGCTTTGACCGCGCCGGTGCTGTTGTGGAAGACCGATCCGGAGTATTCCGAAGACGCACGCAAAGCCGAGCTGCAGGGGACGGTGGTGTTGCGGATCGAGGTGAACACCAATGGCCAGGCGCAGAACATCTCGGTGCGGCAACACTTGGGGCTGGGATTGGACGAGCGCGCAATGGAGGCAGTGCGTCGCTGGAAGTTCAAACCGGGAAGCCTGAACGGCAAGCCGGCAGTGGTGTTGGCGTACGTCGAAGTGAATTTCCGGCTGCTGTAATGCCGATCCAGCGGGGCTACAACTGGGCGCCGGTGGGCCGTTTCGGAGCGCGGGACGCTAGTTTCTTTCGCAGTTCGCGGCTACGTTCTCTGCGGGCAAGCTTGCCTTTTCGTTCGCGGTGGAAGCGCGCCTTATCTCCATTGATGGCTGACATAGTGGTGCCTAAGAGTAGCAGAGTTTGAAGACCACTGCTATTTGCCGGCGTCGAGGTGGTCCCAGTTCACGATGGCGTTGAAGGCCAGGGAATAAGTACCCTGGGTTTGCCAGCGCCAGAAGGGACGAATCGCGAACATGACGATGTGACCCTTGCCGAGCGGGGCGTCGATGGCGGCGGCGTGGCTCTGCAGGGCTTCTCCGCCGGCTAGCGTGCCGGAGAGCAACAGGTTGTCGGCATTGGCGGCGAACTGCAGGACGACGCGGGCGCGATTTTCATTGGCTGCGCCCCCACGACCGCCGCCGAAGCCACCACCGCCGAAGCCACCACCTCCAGCGGCGGCGGCATCGGGCACAGCGGGTGTGCCCGGGGCGGGTGCGGTTGCTGCGCCACGGCCTCCGCGGCCTCCGCCGCCACGACCACCGCGTCCGCCGCCGGCGGGAGGTGCTGCGGCGGTGGCATCGGCGGGTGCGGAGATGTCGAGCGGCGAGGTGTGAATGGGGGTGGCGTTGGGAGTGATGTTCTGACCGATTACTTGACCGGAGTCGGTGACACGGCCGGAACCGCCACGTCCGCCACGGCCGCCGCCCGCGCCGGCGTTGGCGTTGAAGACGGGGTCCTGGCTGAAGTAGACGGGGAGATCGCTGCCATCGTAGCCATAGGCGATGGGGCTCTTGAGATCGGTGAAGTTCGCGCGGAGGATGGTGCCGCGGGCGAATAAGTTAGTGGGGTGTTCGACGGTGATACCCGCGCCGAGATCGTATTCGGCCATCATGGAAGCGGTGGAGGCTTCGGTGATCAACGCGCCGCCCTCCTGGACGAACTTAGAGAGTTCGAGGAGGCCTTCAAAACCCATGCCGCCGCGGATGTCGTCGCTGGAATCGAGCGCGCCGAAGTGGGGAGTAAGTTCGGACTTCTTATAAGGAATGGGGGCGTTACCGCCGACGCCAGTCATGATGGACTGAGCGTTGCCGCCGACGTGGGGGAAGATAATGACATCGTACTTACTGCGTAAGTTACCGTCTTTCAGGTTCTTGTCGGCGAAGTAAGTGTAGGGGATGCCGTAGTAATCGAGAGCGGCGCGGACCCAGCCTTCGTCCTGCGTGCGGGACCAGGAGTGAACGTAGCCGATGCGGGGGATGGTAAGTGGGTGCGTCTTGACGGAGGGTGCGGCGGCGACGGCCCAGGCGGAGAGGCCGAGGTCCTTGAGCTGGGGCTCGAGGCGGGCGTGGTCGGCGTTGGGGATGATGAAGGAGCCGGCGCGGAACTTGTGGCCCGCGAGTTCGAAATCCTCCTCGGCGGCGAGCATGTGGACATCCTTATTCTTAAAGCGGAAGGCGGTGAGGTTGTTATCGCCGGTATGTTCAACGATCAGAGTGGCGCCGGAGCCATCGACGCCGCCGGCGGCTTTGGCGTCGGAGGTGAGCATGGACATGGGCTGAGAGAGGACGGAGGCGTCGGTGAGGGGGACGAGCTTGACGTCGCGCATGTACTGCATGGTCCAGCCGGTATCGTCGTACGGATTGGGGTTGCCGACCGGATAGTTCTGAATGGCGAAGTACATGTCGGCGAGGGTGCGGTAGGGCTGGTCGCCGCGGATAACGTAATCGCCGGCGGCGACGTCGACGGGGCCGGCTTTGAAAGCGGCAGAGGCGCGGTGGACTTCGACGCCCTGGGTGCGGAGGTCGTTGACCATGTCGGCGGCGTCGGCCTTGCGGCGCTGGGTGGCAGGAATCAACCAGGCATAAGTGGGGCCGTTCGTGCCCTTATCGATAGCCCGCTTGTTCTTCATGTAGTAGTTTTCGAGATACAGCTCCCTATTCTTAGCCACTTGGTTCATGGCGAGGAGGAGGGCGGATTCCTGGATGTTCGTGTTATTGCGGGGGCCCCATTTGATGGAGGGCAGAGGAGGATTGGGACGGAACCATTCGCGGCTGGTGGTAGTGGCGGGAAGGGTGAGGTTGGGATTGAGATCGGGGCCGTAGCTCTGGACCTCATAGAAACGGCCGAAGGAATTGTGAGTGAGAGCGATCCAGAAAAGGTAATTGGGGACCCAGCCATCGTAGAAGCCATAAGTCCAGACGCCGGGAACGCCGCGTTTGGCCATCTCCATGATTTCGGTTTCGCCGAGGAGCCACCATTCGTCGATAGCAATGGGATCGAGGGAGGTGTTATAAGGGCCGGTGCCGGTGGAGACATAGAGGTAAGACTGGGCTTCGTGGAGATCGTGAACGACGGTGGGGTGCCATTCGAGCATGGCGCGGGTGAAGTTCTGGGTGCACTTGAGGTACTGGCCCATGCCATCGCGGTTGTTGTCGTGCTGTACGTACTTGCCCCAGTACATCATGAGGGAATTGCGGGGGACGCCGGTCTTCTTGGAAGCGTAGTAGGCGTCGACGACTTTCTCGCGGCCATCCACCTCGATGACGGGAGTGATCATAATAATGGAATTGTTGCGGATGGTCTGGATGAAGGGAGTTTCCTCAACGATCAGGCGATAGGCGAGCTCGATCAGCATTTCAGGTCCGCCGGTTTCGGGCGAGTGAATGCCGCTGTTGGCGTAGTAGATGGGCTTGGCGGTGTGGAAGAGATCTTTGGCCTGGTCGGGCGTGATCTTGCGGGGATCGCCGAGCTTGGCGAGCATGTCTTTGTACTGGTCGAGGTGGGCGATGGTGGCTTCGTCGGAGATGGCGAGGATGACCTGGTCGCGGCCTTCCTCGGAGGTGCCGATCTTCCAGAATTTGGCGCGGGGGGAAGCTTTGCCGAGAGCTTCGTAATAGCGGGCGATGTCGGCGGCATAGGTGAGCTCGCCGGGCGTGCCGGGGATGCGGCCGAAGAATTTGAGCGGGGAGGGGACGGTATCGGAGGCGGGCATGTGGTCCACGAGCTCGGTGGAGACGCGGGGATCCTGCAAGTATTCCTTGATGAGCCTGGTGTACTCTTCGTCGACTTTCTGGGGCGCGGCGGCAGCGGCGGCCGGCGCGGGCTTGGAGCCTTTCCTGGCTTGGGCGAAAGCCGGAGCGGTGGAGAAGGCCAGAGCGAACAGCGCACTAGCGGCGATGGCAAAGCCGAGCTTCATAGACGGAGTCCTTTCGAGGATCTCATGAGTGATATCGCTTTAATGGGGCTGGTGTCAACTGCGGGGCGCGGCAACGGCGGCCGCTGGGCGGCGGGAACCGAGCTTATTCTGTTGTAGTGGACAACCTGTTTCGTCTGGACGGACGCAAGGCCCTGGTGACGGGCGGAGCGAGCGGCATCGGGGAAGCAACGGCGCGCGTGTTGACGGGCGCGGGGGCGGCGGTCACGATCATGGATATCGATGGCGGCCGCGCGGAGCGGCTGGCCGGTGAGCTGGCGGGCTTATCGGTGCTGATTTGCGACATCACCGATGAAGCGGCGGTGAATGCCGCGGTGGGGTCGCTCGAGAGCCTCGACATTCTGGTGAACAACGCGGGGATTGGGCTGGTGGGCGGCATCGAAGAGACCGCCCACGAAGACTTTCAGCGATTGTTTCGCGTGAATGTGGAAGGACTGTACCTGGTGACGAAAGCGGCGCTGCCGCTGCTGCTCGGGGCCAAAGGCACGATTGTGAACATCGGGTCGGTGGCCGGACTCATCGGGGTGAAACGGCGTTTTGCCTATTGCGCCACGAAGGGAGCGGTGGTCTCGATGTCGCGGCAACTGGCGGTGGATTACGCGGGGCGGGTGCGCGTGAACTGCATCTGTCCGGGCACGGTGGCGACGCCGTTTGTAGACGCGTATATCGAGAAGAACTTCGCCCACGAAAGAGAGAAGGCCTGGGCCGAACTGCACGCGCGGCAGCCGATCGGGCGGGTGGGATATCCGCTGGAGATCGCGCACATGGCGCTGTATCTTTGCTCAAGGGAGGCGGAGTTTGTGACGGGATCGGTGATGACAATCGATGGGGGATGGACGGCAGCGTAGGCAGGCGGGATGGAGGTTTGATAGACTCGCGGACGAGTAAGGAGGTTCATATGGCTCGCAGAATTCTTCTATTTCTGCTGGTAGTGGTGGCGTCGGCGTGGGCGGCGGACGATGCCTGGAGCAAAGTGAAAGCTCTCAAGACGGGTGCGGAATTGCGGGTGTACAAGAAAGGATCGATGCAGCCCATCCTGGCGCAGATGGATGAGCTGACGGATGAGAAGCTGATCGTGATTGTCAAGAAGACGCAGACGGCGATTGCACGGGATGAGATCGACCGCATTGAAGCGCGGCCGCAAGCGGGCAGCCGGGTGACGACGCAGACGACCACGAAGGAGACCGTGCCGGATGCGAAATCGGCATCGGCGCAACCCTCGCCCGGGCATGGGCCGGACGTGCCGGGGACGTCGACTTCGACGAACGTGGTCGTGGGGGCGAAGCCGGATTTCGAGGTGGTGTATCGCCGGGTGCTGGGGGCGCCGAAGAAATGATGCGACGGGCGGGCGCGGTGGCGCTGATGGCCCTGGCGGCGGGCACGGGCGGGCTGATTTTCGCGCAGGCGGCGGGCGGCGCGAAGAAAGGCACCGTGGAGCGCGTGAAGGTCCATGGGAAGGCGCTCGAAGGAAACCTGGAGGGCGATTCGGCGGACCGCGAGGTGCTGGTGTATCTGCCGGCGAGCTATAAAACGAGCGGTACCCAGCGTTACCCGGTGGTCTACTTCCTGCACGGGTTCACGGACGATCCAGACCATTGGTGGGGATTCATCAAGCACTTCGTCAATCTGCCCGAGGTGCTGGACCGGGCATTCGCCGATGGACGGACGCGCGAAGTGATTGTGGCGATGCCGAACGCCTACACGGCGTTCCAGGGCGCGATGTATTCAAACTCGGCGACCACGGGAAATTGGGAAGACTTCGTGACGGACGAGCTGGTGACGTACATCGACGGGCACTACCGGACGATTGCGGCGACGGCGAGCCGCGGGCTGGCGGGGCACTCGATGGGCGGGTATGGTGCGCTGAAGATCGGGATGAAGCACCCGGAGATTTATTCGAGCCTATATGTGATGAGCGCGTGTTGCCTTTCGCCGCCGACCGAGCAGAGCGCGAGGCGCGGCGGCGCGCAAGCGGAAGCGGTACACAGCCAGGCGGAAGCGGCTAAGGCCGATTTCGGCGCCAAAGCGACGCTGGCGGAGGCGGCGGCATTTTCGCCGAATCCGAAGAACCCACCGCTCTACTTGGATCTGCCGACGAAGGGCGGCGAGTTCCGGCCGGAGATTGCGGCGAAATGGGCGGCGAACGCGCCGCTGGCGATGATCGATCAATACATCGGGTACCTGCGGCGGATGAAAGCAGTGGCGATGGACGTGGGCCTGCAGGATGGACTTAGGTTCGATGTGAAAGTGCTGGACGGGATTCTGANNCATGTAGCGGAGCGGATTGAAAAGAGCGTGATGCCGTTCTTTTCGAAGAACCTGGCATTCGAGGCGGCGCGCCGCTAAAGGAGCAAGCCGATGGGATGGAGACGGATTCTGGCGGTGTGTGTGGTGGCGGCCGCGAGCGCGGCGGTGGCGCCGGCGCAACGGGGCGGCGGGCGCGGGCCGTCGACAATTTACGTGCTGAAGCCGGCGCGGGTCTTCGACGGCGATGCAATGCATGAAGGCTGGGCCGTACGAGTGACGGGCGACCGCATCGAGAGCGCGGGACCGGCGGCGGAGACGGACGCGGCGAACGCGAAAGTGGTGGAACTGCCGGACACGACCCTGATGCCGGGGTTGGTAGAAGGCCACTCGCACGTGCTGCTGCACGCGTACAACGAAACGGCGTGGAACGACCAGGTGGCACACGAGGGGCTGGCTCTGCGGACGGCGCGCGCGGTGAACCACCTGCGGGCGACGCTGATGGCGGGGTTCACGACGATTCGCGACCTGGGCACGGAAGGCGCCGGCTATGCCGATGTGGAACTGAAGCAGGCGGTGAACCAGGGAATCATACCGGGGCCGCGGATGCAGTGCTCGACGCGCGCGATTGTGGCGACGGGAAGCTATGCGCCGAAGGGATTCGTGCTGGAGTGGCACGTGCCGCAGGGCGCGGAAGAGGCCGATGGCGTGGACAGCCTGACGCGCGTTGTGCGCGACCAGATTGGGCACGGAGCGGACTGGATCAAGCTGTACGGAGATTACCGGTGGGGGCCGGGAGCGGGCGCGCATCCCACGTTTTCACTGGAAGAGATGAAGCTGGCGGTAGAGACGGCGGCGAGCGCGGGCGTGCCGGTGGCGGTGCACTCGGCGACGCCCGAAGGCATGCGGCGGGCGATCCTGGCGGGAGTGGAGACGATTGAGCACGGCGACGGAGGCACGCCGGAGATTTTCAAAATGATGGCGGAGCACCACGTGGCGCTATGCCCGACTCTGGCGGCGGGCGACGCGACGGCGCAGTACGCGGGATGGCGGAAGGGGCAGGGAACCGAACCCCGGGGCATCACGGCCAAGCGGGCCAGCTTCAAAGCGGCGCTGGATGCGGGGGTGACGATTATAAGCGGCAGCGACGTGGGCGTGTTTACGCACGGGGAGAACGCGCGCGAGATCGAGCTGATGGTGGATTACGGAATGCCGGCGGTGGAGGCGCTGAAATCGGCGACGTCGGTGGCGGGGCGCGTGCTGCACCTGGAGATCGGGCAGGTGAAGGCGGGGATGTACGCGGACCTGATCGCGGTAGACGGGGATCCGACGAAGGAGCTCGCGGCGCTACGGCGGGTGAAGTTCGTGATGAAAGCGGGGACGGTGTATAAGCCGGCGGGTGGGCAACCAAACTGAAGGGCAGGTGGCACCGCCTGCCCCACCAAATTCACAGCAGGCGGAAGTTGACTTCGATCATCGCCTGCACCGGTACCGGGAGGCCGTTCTGCGTGCCGGGTTGGAATCGCCACTGCATGACGGCGTCGAGGGCTTGTTCATCGAGGCCGAAGCCGATGCTGCGCGCCAGGGTGGCGCTGACGGCATGGCCATCGACGCCGATGACGACGCTGAGCACGACCGTGCCGGAAATCTTGGCGACGCGAGCCTCTTCGGAATACTCGGGCTCCTTCTTGTAGAGGAGAATCGGGGCGGCGACGCCGTTGCCGACACGGAAGGACGTGGTAGCCGCGGTGCGGTGGGGCGCCAGTTCGGCGATGTGATTCTTGCGGATGGTGGCGGCGGAATCCGCCATGGCGTCGGCTTCGCCGAGGCGGGACTGCTTGCGCATGAGCTGAGCGTAGGTCTCCATGACGAAGGCGGAGTCGGTGGAGCCGGGCTTCCCGGCGCCGAGAGCCTGCAGGTAATAGGATTCGGCCATGCCCGCTAGGTCTTGAGCGAGCGAGATATTGCCTTTGAGCAGAAGTGCGCGGGCGCCGAGTGAGCCGGCGGGAGCGAGCGTCAAAGCGTGTTGCGCCAAGGTTTCGGATTGCTGGTAATTCTTGACGCCGAGCGCGCGGCGGGACAGGAACAGGAGCGCGGGCACAATTTCCGGGGAATC
>PLZX01000321.1:0-5109 GCA_003152325.1 Bryobacterales bacterium
GCACCGAAGGCCCCTTCGGCGACCATACCGGCTTCTATTCGCTGGCCGACGAATACCCCGTCTTTCATGTCACCTGCATCACGCAGCGCAAAGAGCCGATCTACGCTACCACCATCGTGGGTCCGCCGGTCATGGAAGACTACTTCATGGGCAAAGCCATCGAACGCATTTTCCTGCCCCTGATGCGCATGCAGTTGCCCGAGGTGCGTGACATCGCCATGCCGGCCGAAGGCGTCTTCCATAACCTGATCCTGGTCTCTATGCGCAAGTCTTACCCCGGCCACGCCCGCAAAGTGATGCACGCCATTTGGGGAACCGGCCAAGCCATGTTCTCAAAGTGCATCGTGGTAGTGGACGAAGACGTGGACGTGCAGAACGTGCGCGAGGTCGCCTGGAAAGCCCTGAACAACATCGATCCCGAACGCGACATCGAGTTTGCGCTGGGCCCGGTGGATTCGCTCGATCACTCCAGCCGCCTGCCGAACTTCGGCTCGAAGATGGGAATCGACGCGACGCGCAAATGGCCCACCGAAGGCTTCACGCGCCCCTGGCCCGGCGTGATAGAGATGTCTCCGGAAGTGAAGAAGCGCGTCGACGAGTTGTGGAAGAAGTCGGGATTGTGAGCCCTGCGGCGCCGCCGCGAAGTTTGCAGCCCCTGCATCACCTTGTTACGATAGAAGAGTTCCCTTCACGGTGGGCGTAGCTCAGCTTGGTAGAGCGCCGGATTGTGGTTCCGGTGGCCGAGGGTTCGAATCCCTCCGCCCACCCCAACCTTTGAGAGGCTTACATCAATGTACGATCGCTGCGCAAAGGGTGGCGGCAGGGATCACGAGATTGCTCAGATTGTGCCCAAAGACCGACGGCCAAATGCTGTCAGTTCGCTCGCGAACCCATCCGGATACAAGACTCATCAGCAGCGGGGCGATCCCGGCATGCAGGACGATGCGCGGATGAAGCTGCGCGTCCACGGCGACCAGACCATTGGCGCCGGCAAACAGGACCGCGGTGATCACGAGCCCCCAGCCGCATAGCGCGCCCGCCAAATGCCACGACTTGGGAAACGCGCGATTCAACAACGACTGAATGACTCCCCGGAATACCAACTCCTCGGCCAGTCCCGGCATAATGGATAGATAAATCCATCCTTCAGTGGTGAGCTTCACCCGGGAACCAAGCGCAAAAAACACTGCCGGCACTGCCATGGCGATGAACAGCGCGACGATGGAAGGTTTGAGCCACCCTCGCCGAAGTCTCGAGCTGACGCCGATAGAGGCCAGCGAGATTCCGGGTACCAGGCGAACCAGCAGCAAAGGCCACAGAACCGAAAGAAGACACGCCTGCCAATTCCAATGCAGGTGTTTGAAGCCATTGACAGGTGGAAGAAAGGTGACGGCTGTCTGAGTGAACAGCAAAACGCCGACCAGCGAAAACAGCCGCCAGTTTCGCGCGCGGGACTGCCAAACCGCCGCGGCTGCGAACGGCAGCGCACACGCTATCATGAGACAGGTTACAAGGCCGACACCCGCCAAATACGATACCAGCCGCACGGGTCATTGTACCTGAAATTCCCGTGCCCCCAAAACCACTGCCTGGCTCTAGCCTAGCCTGACTGTTTCATCACCGCCCCGCCGCCTGCGTGCCGTTCCCAGTACACCTTGCCGCGCTCATACCCCCGCCGGAACGCCTCGGAATCCCAGACATCCGGATACGACCACTTCAAGATGTCGGACTCTTCGTCGATCGTCCTGCCGCGGCATTCGCGGCGCAGGGCAGACTCGAAGCCGGCGCGATACGCGCCCTGGTCCAACTCGAAGTTGTGCCCCAACGCCCGATAGTGTTCTTCTTCGGTGTCCCGCAACCCGACCCACCAAGCCTTCCGGGCCGCGTCGAGGCTCTCCGCACCGGCCTCCGCCAACACCTTGAGGGCGCGCTGTTCTTCCGAATCATCGGCGGCCAGCAGCAGGACTACCGATCGCCCCTGCCGCACGGCATCTTCGTAGAAGAAGATTTCGTCCGAAGGGACGCCCTCGGTGCTCTTGTCATCGGCCGCCTTGCCCAGAAAGGCGCCGCCTACCGCGCCGCCGGCCCCGAGCAAAGCGGCCCCCACCAGGCCAAACGCCAGTAACGGTCCAACCCCGGGAATCAGCGCGGTGACTCCCACCCCCAATTCGAAACCCCCAGCCATGCCCAGCGCGCCACCGAGCACGCCTCCCATTGCGCCGCCGACGCCCGGCTGTTCGGTATCGGACGTTGGAATGGAATGAATCTCCTGCTTCGGCGAACCTGGACATAACAGGTTGACCTGATCCTGCGGGAATCCCGCGCGCAGCAACGCGCCCGCGGCTTCTCGCGCCATCTCTTCGTACTGGAAGACACCAGCGACAGTTTTCATACTGGGGATCCGAGCACGTTGATCGCCTATGATGGGGCCCCTGAGCCTGGTTCTCCGCGCTTTGAAGCCCGGACGCAAGCCGAATGTGCCGATCGTCACATCTGCGGTGAGCGGACCCGCGCAGCCAACCATACTATCCTTTAAGTACTCGGCTTTGGCCGGCACGATGAAGGGATTCGGCAGTTTCATTCCCGCTGCTCTTGCGCTTCCCGTATGTCTCTGCCCGGGCTTCGCTCAGGTCAGTGCCGCGATTTCCGGACAAGTGGTCGATGCATCGGGCGCCGCCGTCCGTGGCGCTTCCATCACCGTGAAGAGTCTGGAGACCGCGGCCGTGCGCTCCGCTACCACCGATGAGGCCGGTCGCTTCACGGTGCTTTCCCTGCCGCTGGGACCGCAGGAGGTCAAAGCGGAAAAGGCCGGTTTCAAGACCGCCATCCGCACCGGCATCCATCTACAGCTCGGGCAGAATGCGGTGGTGAACCTGCGCCTCGAAGTGGGTGAGCTCTATCAGCCGGTGACGGTTTCCGGCGACGCTCCGCTGGTCAATACCACCACGTCATCGGTCTCCGGGTTGGTGGGCGAGCGTCAGTTGAGAGACTTGCCGCTCAATGGCCGCAGCTTTGACAACCTGATCGCGCTCAACCCGGCGGCCATCAACTATAGCGCCATGAAGAGCGCCAACACCAGCACCAGCGACGGCAACACGTTCTCCGTAGCGGGACGGCGCACCGGAGACAATCTGTTCCTGCTGAATGGCATCGAATACACCGGCTCGAGCCAGCTCGCCGTCACGCCCGGTGGCGCGAGCGGTGAACTGCTGGGGATCGACGCTGTCCGCGAGTTCAATGTCCTCACCGATACCTACCCCGCCGAATATGGAAAGCGCCCCGGAGCGCAGGTCAGCATCGTCACCCGCTCCGGAACCAACGCGCTCCACGGTACGGTTTTCGAATTCCTCCGTAACAGCGCGCTCGACGCTCGCAATTTCTTCGACCAGGCCTCCGTCCCGCCATTCCGCCGCAATCAGTTTGGAGGCGCACTCGGAGGTGCGCTTCGCAAGGATCGCCTCTTCCTCTTTGGGAACTACGAAGGCTTCCGCCAGTCGCTCGCCCTGAGCAGCGTCAGTGTGGTGCCCGATTCGCAGGCGCGCCAGGGCCTGCTACCGAATCCCCTCACCGGCGTGTACGCGACGGCGTTGAATCTGAAAAGCTCCATGTTGGCTTACATGGCTTTCTGGCCCCAAGCCAATGGAGCCGAGCTGCTTTCGAATGGCGTGGCGAGCGGCGCGGCGCTCTCCTACAACAATCCCAAGGAATCCATCCGCGAAGATTTTGCCACGGCGCGCGCGGACTACCTGATCCGCGCGCGCGACACTCTCTCGGCTGCTTATACGTTGGATAGCGGACACAGCCTGATCCCTCTCGCCGATCCGCTTTTCGCCTCTTACACCACGCTTGGCATGCAGGTGGCCAGCCTGGAGGAGACTCACATTTTTTCATCGCGGGCGCTCAGCACGCTCCGCCTGGGTTACTCGCGCGCGGCCTTCCAGCTGGAATCGTCGCCACTGGCATCCTTCCCGCCCGCTTTGTCATTTGTGAACGGCGCGTCGCCCGGAGGCATAGTGATCAACGGCGGCGTCACCACCACCGGCAGCAACGGCACCGTCACTTCCGCAGGCCCCAACAACGCCGCCGGAGTCTGGAATCGCCGCAACCTTTTCACGGTTTCCGACAGCGTGCAGATCGCCAGGGGTGTTCATCAGATCAGCGCCGGAGTCTGGCTCCAGAGGCTCCGCGACAATGAAGACACCGCGTCGCGCCAGCTCGGCGTGGCCAGCTTTTCCAATCTGACCACCTTCCTGCAAGGAACCGTCGCCACATTTCAGGTGGTGCCCGCCGCCAACGAACTTGGATGGCGCAGTCTCTACGGAGCCTGGTATTTCGAGGACGCCGTCAGGCTGCGGCCCCATCTCACCCTGCAGGCCGGCATCCGCCACGAGTTCACTTCCGGCTGGAATGAGACCTCCGGAAGGGCCGCCAATTACGTGACCGATTCTTCGGGCGTACTCGTCACCGCTCCGCGCGTCGGCGACTCGGCGTTCACAAAGAACAACGCGAAGCTGCTCTTCAGCCCCAGAATCAGTTTGGCCTGGGACCCGTTTGGGAACGGCAAGACCGCGGTCCGCACGGGATTCGGCACTTACTACTCTTTGATCGATGCGCTGAGCTTTCTGCTGAATTCGCTTCCTCCGGCCAACGGATCGGTGTCCTACGCCGGGGCGCCCTTGTCTTCGCTTCTGCCTGTCGTGCCCGGTATCCAGCCGGCGCCGTCCTGCAGCGCCACCGTGCTCGCGCCCTGCACCGTTTACGCGCCGCAGGGAATTCAACCCGATGCCAAGACTCCCACGGTGGAAGAGTGGAATCTCACCATCGAGCGCCAACTGGCCGCCGGCACGCTAGTTCGCGTGGCCTACGTCGGGTCGCACGCGTACCATGGCTTATTGAGTGTCGATCCCAATGTGATTCCGGCCCAGGTCTGTGCCAGCGCGGGTGGTTGCCAAACGGGCGGCGTCGCCGCATCGTTGCGCGGCCTGGCGCCCCAAGGCGCGCAGTACATCCCGGTTGGCGCACGGCCGAATCCGTACTTATCCGCCGGCTTCTTCTGGTATACGGAAGGCAACAGCAGTTACAACGCGCTCGAAACGGAAGTCTCCCGAC
>PLZX01000321.1:5203-6377 GCA_003152325.1 Bryobacterales bacterium
TTCCCCTTCACGCCGCAGATCGGCGCCAACCGCTCCGAAGACGGAGACACCCGAAACCCGGATCGGCCGTCGGTCAATCCTGCCTTTACCGGACCCATCGTCTTACACAGTCCCAGCCAGTGGTTCAATCCCAACGCCTTCACGCTGCCGGCCTTCGCTACTTACGGAAACCTGGGCAGGGCCACCCTGACCGGGCCTGGGCTTGCCACGCTCGACCTTTCCTTATTTAAGACCGCCGCCATCTCCGAAAAGGTCAGGCTGCAATTTCGCGCGGAATTCTTCAACCTGCTGAACCACGCCAATTTCGGCCCGCCCAACGCCATCGTATTCAGCAACGGGACAACCACTGCGTCCACAACTCCCGCCATCAGCCCCACCGCCGGACTGATCACCGCAACCGCCACCACTTCGCGGCAGATTCAACTCGGACTCAAGTTGATCTTCTGAAAGGACTCCCATTCCAGCCTTGACACCGTCGTCGCAATCTATATATCGTTCGAGTGTTAAACAAACTCAGGCTGCGCGCGCCGCCTTGTCAGCCGCGCCAACCGTGGAGTGAGGTGAAAGCTTTGTTCAAACCGCGATCGATCCAATGGCCGCTCGGCCTGCTCTTGTTAGGATTCGGGATTGTCCCCTTGGCCAGCTTGGCTTTTCAAGACGCGAAGCCCGCCGGCGGCACTTTGCCCCCGCCCGTGAAACTCAGCCCCCAGGACGATCACCAGAGGCTGATGGACGTTCTGCACATCGCTGAAGTCCGCCGGGGAAGAGACGGGAATAATAAGGACTCGCCGTATTATGCAAATTACGATGAGTCCAAGGCTAACCCTTATCCGGCCCTGCCCGACCCGCTGAAGTTGAACAACGGCAGGAAGGTCACCAAAGCAGCGGACTGGTGGAACAAGCGCCGCCCCGAGATCGTGGAAGATTTCGATCGCGAAGTTTATGGCCGCGTTCCCAAGAATACCCCCAAGGTGAAATGGGAAGTCACGAACACCACCAACGGTATGAACGGCGACGTCGCCATCATCACGAAACAACTGGTGGGCACCGTCGACAACTCCATGGACCCGGATATTGAAGTGAAGATCCAGTTGAGCGTGACCACCCCGGCGGATGCCAAAGGTCCCGTGCCGGTGATGATGCAATTCGGCTTTGGCTTTGGTTTCGGGCCTCC
>PLZX01000321.1:6403-10613 GCA_003152325.1 Bryobacterales bacterium
TATGCCTCTTTGAACCCCGGCAGCATCCAGGCCGACAACGGCTGGGGTTTGACACTCGGCATCATCGGTCTGATGAACAAGGGCCAGCCTCGCAAGCCGGACGACTGGGGCTCCCTGCGCGCCTGGGCCTGGGGTGCCAGCCGCGCCATCGACTACTTTGAAACCGACAAGGCCGTCGATGCTACCCACATCGCCATCGAAGGCCACTCCCGCTACGGCAAAGCCGCCCTCGTCGCCATGGCTTATGAGCCGCGCATGTGGACCGCGTACGTCAGCTCCTCCGGTGAAGGTGGCGCCAAGCTCCACCGCCGCGATTGGGGCGAGGTGGTGGAAAACGTCGCCGGTTCCGGTGAATATCATTGGATGGCCGGCAACTTCATCAAGTACTCCGGCCCGCTGCATTGGAACGATCTGCCCGTGGATTCTCACGAGTTGATCGCGATGTGCGCGCCGCGCCCCGTCTTCATCAGTGGCGGCGCCACAAATGGCGATGGCTGGGTGGACGCCAAAGGGATGTTCATGGCCGCCGCCGGCGCCGGTCCCGTGTACAAACTGCTCGGCAAGAAGGATCTGGGCACTACGGAGTTTCCGCCGATGGAGACGCCCCTGGTCGATGGCGATGTTGCCTTCCGCCAGCATAGCAGCGGGCACACCGACGGCCCCAACTGGCCGGTATTTATTCAATTCGCCAGCCGCTACGTAAAGACCGGGACGCCGCAGTAATTAAGACGCGAATGAACGGCGCCGCGCCGCTCTGCCCTACCGGCGGGGCGTCGCGGCCGCCAGGCTCGCCTCCAGCTTTCGCAGCGCCTCATTCGCCGGGTCTGCCGCCACCGCCGCCGCCATCTCCCGGCGGGCCTCGTCGAGCAAACCCGCACGGCCGTATTCCACGGCCAGGACCAGATGCGGCGTATTGGACTGCGCCGCCAACTGCCGGAGGCGCTCGGCAACGGCCGGCTCCACCACCCGAAATCGCGGAGGGGTATCCGGCGCCTTGGGCAGCGTGACGCGCTCATCACCCTTGCCCACCGCCGCCACCTGCCATTGGTAGGTCACTCCTGCGGCCAGGTCGCGATCCGCGGTCCAGCGCGGCTCCACAACGTCCGGGCTTTCGACCACGAGTTCCGAATCCGGTCCGAAGACCCGAACCCGGTACGCCCGCATCCCCGCCAGCGGCTGCCACTCGAAGGCCGGTCGCGGGCTCATCACCGCAGTTCCTTTGGGAGAAATCAGCGCGGCGCTTTCCCCTTTGGAATCCCCCATCAGCATTTCGCGAGGAGGGTTCAGCTCCGCCACAAACGCCGGCAGGGGGAGTGTTCCGCTCTGCAGCGCTTCGGCGGCGGCGTCCGGCTGGCGCGCCATTTCGGCCCCACCAGGACGGCGTGCCAACCACAAGCCCACCCCCGCGAGCAGGAAGATGGCCGCCGCTGCGGCGAAGCGAATATAATGGGCGCCTGGCGCGGATTGAGTGGCTGCCACCTGCGCGCGAATGTCCGCTTCCATGCCGTCCGCGCCCATGCGGGCCGCCAGTTCCGCGCGGCAAGCCTCGCAAATCTCCAGGTGCTCGTGGACAGACACCACTTCTTCCGGCGTGAGCAATTGATGCTCGTATCCGAAAAGAACCTCGGGCGTCAGGTGGCGAGGCGCGTTCACCGCTTTTCTCCTGTTGGATTAGAGCGCAAAGAGATCTTCATATTACCTTTGCCTCTCTGAGCCGGTTGGCCAGTCTCTTTCGGGCCGCCATGCGCAGATTGATCACTTGCTGCCGGGCGCAGCCGAGCATCTCCCCAATCGTATTGTCGTCGCAAGGCAATCCGGTCCATAAGGATGCGAGCACCGCCTGGCTGACATCCAGGATTTCCGCCAGTTCTCGAAACGTGGCGATCCCGAACAGCGGGAACAGCGAGAGCACCGAGTTGCCGCGGCCATCTCGCAAATTCAGCAGCAGCGCAACCCGCTGGGGCCGCGGCAACACTTTGATCTCTGCCCACAACTGCGCCGCGTAACGGCGGCGGTCGATCAGTTGTTCGGCCTCCTGCGAGACCGCGGGAACGGCTTCGAGCCTCTCGGCGCTGGGCACCACCATCAGATCCGGTGCGATGTGCCAGATTCGCGCCACTACTGCCACCAGCCCCTCCAGCTCAATCACCCCTCCCGTCCGCTCGAAAATCCGCCGTAGTAGCGTGGCCAGATCCCGTTCCCCATCTACTTGTCTGGCGAGATCGTCGAGCACCCGCACGTTGACGACCCGCTGGTTCGGGTCCCACTCCGCCAGTCCGCACCAGGCACAGCCGTCGGACGCTTCGGAGAGCCGGAAGTCGGGGTCGTGTTGCAATAGATAGCGGATTTGGTTCTTGATCCGCGCGCGGCCCGGCCGGCGCCGGCGGAAATAGTGATTGCAGCTATTGCCCGTAATGCCGGCGACGTAAGCTTCGAAATCGTCGATGCTTCTCGCTGCGGCGCCGGCCTTCAACCGCCGCAGGTGGAGCAGTAGTTCGAGCTGTGTCTCGGAACAAACGTCGTCGATATCGTCCCACAAACCCGACAGCCGGCTGAGCACAATGCGCCGGATGATCGGCCCGGCGTGAGTCTTCAGCAACTCCGCCAGTTGCTCCTGTTCGGAGCGGGTTTCCGCGGCCTCGAAGAAAGCTTGGAGTAACTGGTCCATCGCGCTGGGTCAGTCGAGGCGCCCGGTCCCAATGCGGGCCGCCGGGTATTCGCAAGTGCAGCCAATCTCCTTGTAAAGACGCACTTTAGATTATACCGCGCGGCCGTTCTCAGGTTTCCTCCGTACCCGAGGTAATATTGCGGCCCAGCACCCCTCTCTAAGTCACAAGGAAGCCTTAGGGCTTCGCTCGGAGGGCTGGATCGGCTCTGTGCGGTCCAGGTTGGAGGGTAACCATGACGACGAATAAAGTGTTTCGGAGCGTGATTTTTAGCGCGGTCAGCCGGAAATTCCAGGCCGCCGCATTCCTGATCTTGCTCATGGCGGGTGGCCGCCTGCTGAGCGCCCAGGCACTTCTGCAGGCCGGCATTGCGAGCGTCACTGGAACCAGTCCCGACCTCACACTCGACCTCAAAATGACCAATGCAGGCAACTTCACAGCGCTCCGCGTCTCTCTCCGAGCGGTCACGTTCAAAGTGTTAAGCGGTGACGGCTCCGTATCGCTCACCAGTCCCACTCTTCCCACACCGCCCGCCGACATCCTTGCGGGATCCAGCACGGACGTCCACTTGAACGTGCACCTCACCGGCTCCGTTCAACGTTTCTCCGTGACGGAAGGTGTCACCCTGGCCAACGGCCCCAGTGTCAAGTACGTGTTCACTGCCACCCAGACTGTCGATCTTGCCAGCCCGACCAAGACACTGAGCTTCACCCCCACCTCCCTCACCTACGCCGCTCAGACTGACGGCACCACCTCCGCCGCCCAATCCGTCACCGTCAACAGCATCGGCACCGCCTCGGTCGCCCTCAGCAATATCCAACTCACCGGCGCCAACGCCGCCGATTACGCCGTCTCCGCGAACACTTGCGGTCCCACACTCGCTTCCGGCGCCAACTGCGCCGTTTCCATCACCTTCACTCCGTCCGCCATCGGCACCCGCACCGCGGCACTCACCTTTACCGACGACGCTTCCGGCAGTCCACAAGCCGTCCCCATCACCGGCACCGGGCAGACCAAGACCCTAAGCTTTAGCCCAGTCTCTCTCACGTACCCCGCTCAGACTGACGGCACCACCTCCGCCGCCCAATCCGTCACAGTCAACAGCGTCGGCAGCGCCTCGGTCGCCCTCAGCAATATCCAACTCACCGGCGCCAACGCCGCCGACTACGCCATCTCCATCAACACCTGCGGCCCCACACTGGCCTCCGGGGCCAACTGCTCCGTCTCCATCACCTTCACTCCCTCCGCTACCGGCACCCGCACCGCCGCACTCACCTTTACCGACGACGCTTCCGGCAGTCCACAAGCCGTGCCCATCACCGGCACCGGCCAGACCAAAACCCTGAGCTTCAGTCCCACCTCTCTCACTTACGCCGCTCAGACTGACGGCACCACCTCCGTCGCCCAATCCGTCACCGTCAACAGCACCGGCACCGCCACCGTCGCCCTCGCCACTATTCACCTCACCGGCGCCAACGCCGCCGACTACGCCGTCTCCGCGAACACTTGCGGCCCCACACTCGCTTCCGGCGCCAACTGCTCCG
>PLZX01000150.1:0-2566 GCA_003152325.1 Bryobacterales bacterium
GCGCCGTCGGTTCCGTACCCCGTGCCGTCGAAGGCCACGCCGATCACTTCGCCCGAGAGCGAGTGCTCGGCCATGCAGGAAGCGATGTGGGCGTGATGGTGCTGAACGCCGACGGCCGGCAGGCCGGACCTCTCCAACGCGTATTTGGTCGACAGGTATTGCGGATGCAGATCGTGGGCTACGGCGCGCGGCTCCACGCGGAACAGCTTCTTCAGGTTGCTGAGGGTCTCTTCGAAGAATTCGAGCGTCTGGTAATTCTCCAGGTCGCCAATGTGCTGGCTCATGATGGCGTGCCGGCCCTTGGTGAGACAGAAGGCATTCTTCAACTCGCCGCCGCAGGCCAGCAATTCCGGGACTTCGCGGCCCAGGTCGAGGGTCTGCGGGGCATAGCCGCGCGACCGCCGCATCACGCGTTCGCGCCCTTCGAAGACACGCACCACGGAATCGTCGGTGCGCATGTAGATGTCGCGGTCGTGGGTGAGAAACCAGTCGGCGGTTTGCGAGAGGCGCTCGCGCGCCTCGGCGTTCGAGACCACGATGGGCTCTTCGCTCAGATTGCCGCTGGTCATCACCAAGGCATCGTAGGGCGCATCCACGAACAGCAAATGATGCAGCGGCGTGTATGGCAGCATCACGCCCAGGGTGCGATTCCCGGGCGCGATGGCGTGGGGCAGGGCCGCGGACTCCACCAGCCGGAGAATCACGATGGGGCTTTTGGTGCCGGACAGGGCCTCTTGTTCCGCCTGCGAGAAGTGGCACAGCGCCGCGGCCGCGGCCAGATCCCGCACCATCACGGCAAACGGTTTGTCGCTTCTGCGTTTGCGCGCGCGCAGGCGCTCGACGGCTTGCTGGTTGCGCGCATCGCAGGCCAGGTGAAATCCGCCCAAGCCTTTGATGGCCAGAACCTCACCGGCTGCCAGCCTGCGCCGCGCTTCTTCGATCGGCTCGGAAAGCTGCGGCCCGCAAGCCGCGCAGGCATTGGGCTGGGCATGGAAGCGCCGGTTGCGCGGGTCTTCGTACTCGGCCTGGCAGGCGGCGCACATGCGGAAAGCGGCCATCGTGGTGTTGGGGCGGTCGTAGGGAATGTCACGGATAATGGTGTAACGCGGGCCGCAGTTGGTGCAGTTGGTGAAGGCGTAGCCATAGCGGCGGTTGTCCGCGCCGGTGAAATCGGCGACGCAATCCGCGCAGGTGGCGACATCGGGCGAGACCAGCGCGAACTCTCCGGTGGCTGCCACGCTATGGAGAATCACGAAAGCCGTTTCGCCGAGCGCTTCCACTTCGGAAACCTGCATCTCCTGAATCCACGCGAGCGGCGGAGGCTCCTGCCGCACGGCCTTGACAAAACTCTCGAGCGCGGCGCGGGGGCCTTCCACTTCGGTCTCGAGGCCCGCCGAAGAGTTCAGCACCCATCCGGCTAATTGGCGCTCCGTAGCGAGGCGGTGCACGAAGGGCCGGAAGCCCACACCTTGCACGATGCCGCGCAACTGAATGCGGAACCGCACCTCACCCATCCCAGCGCCCCCGCGCACGAAGTTCCGCGACCTCTTCGCGCGCCAAGGCTTGCAGCTTGACGATGTCCACTTTGGCCGTGCGATTGAGCGGCATCGCGCCCGGCTCCAGAATCACGTAATGCAGCGGGCGCATGTAGCTGGTCAGCGTGCGCGCGTGTTTGCGCAGCTCCGCCTCGCTCAACTCGACGCCCGGCTGCGGCTCCACAAACGCGATGATGGCTTCGCTCCACAAGGCGTGCTGGTGCCCGACGATTCCGACGTTGGCCACGCGGCCCGACATGGCGCTGAAATGGTTCTCCACGTCGCCGGGGAAGACCTGGTGTCCGGCCGGCTTCAAGACCCATTTGGCGCGCCCGGAGAAATGCAGTCCGCGCTCGTCGGCAAAGCCGAGATCGCCGGTGTAGAGCCAGGCGTCGGTTGAAATCGCGCGCGCGGTCGAGGCCGGGTCGTTCACATATCCCAGGAAAGTTTGCGGTCCTTGAAAGCAGATGTGCCCGACTTCTCCGGCGGCCTTTTCGCCGCCTGCGGCTCCGGTGGCGTCCATCGGTTCGCGCACCGACATCCGGTATGCTGGCATGGCCCAACCCACGCCGTCGGCCACCACATCTGCGCCGCCCAGGGGCGTGTAGGTGCAGAAGCCGGAGGTTTCGGTGAGGCCCAAGCCGGTCGAGATCCGCGGCGCCATCCCCAACATGCGGTCGAGAAACGGCTTGGGCACCGCCTGCCCGCCATAGACCGCCAGTTGCAGGCTGGAAAGATTGCGGCGCGCATAATCGGCCGTGCGCCATTCCAGTTGGAACATCGCGGGAATCTGCCCGAGCAGTGTGACGCCACGGCGCTCGATGGCCTCCAGGCTTTTCACGGCGTCGAAGACTTCGAGCGTCACCGCGGTTCCGCCCGCGAATAGCGAAGTCATCAAGATTTCCGATTGCCCACCCACGTGCGACGCCGGCAGATTGCACAGCACTCGCTGCTCCGGCCCGAAGCGGAAGGCCGTCCCCAGGCACAGGTTCTGGCAGGTGATGCCGCGATGCGAGAGCAGGGCCGGCTTG
>PLZX01000150.1:2612-4132 GCA_003152325.1 Bryobacterales bacterium
AAAGAAATAGCCCTTCGCGCCGATCAACCCCAGGCAGCGGATCACCTCCGCCGGTTCGAGCCGGAGATCGAGGGGCGCATGAATCACGCCCATCCGGAAGCATGCGTATTCGAGCAGGATGTGTTCGTTGAGAAGGGGCAGGGAAGTGGCCAGGAAATCGCCTTTGCGAAAGCCCATCCGCTCGAGCTCCGCAGCCAGCGACAGGGAACCGAGCTGGAGTTCGCGCCACGTCAACTCGGTCTCACGAGTAGCATTCACGACGGCGGCCCGATCGGGCTTGCGCGAGGCCCAATGATCGACGGCTTGATGGATCAAGTGCCGGCTGTCGTTTTCAAACTGCTCGAGTGTGACCTGAGGAATTGCCGGCGCCATGATGGGTAGATCCCAGTATGACAATCTTGGAGGGCGGACGCCCCCGTCCGCCTAGCCGGCTTCCTGGGTGGCAAGCACTCAACTCTTCGAGGCAAAAGCGGGTCCAGGGGCACGCGCAGAGCGGGGCGCCGGCGTCAAGAGGGGCTACCCGATTTCAGGGGAGCAGTCCGTCCGTGGTTCGGTCGTTCGATAGCGGATCAGTCTGCAATCATGCCGATAGACATTCCCCGAGGCGGCGACAGCCGCCCAATCGATCTCTGGATGCCGGTGGAGGAGCCTATCAGGGAGCCGCCGCGACGGCGACAAAGATCAATTCAACCACCGTACGGCATCGGGGGCATTTTTCCGAGCTGGCGGGAGTAGACGGTCAGAGCGCCGCGATGATGCGCGGTGTGCTCGACCATGGACCATACGATGTCGCTGATGGGTTGGCCGCCCATGACCGGACCCTGCGGAAGTGGGCGCGAGAGATCCTCTGGGCTGCGCGAGCGGAGAAACTGGATCGCGCTCGCATAAGCGGTTTCGAGCATTTGGCGCGCGGCAGCGAGCGAGGTCACAGCATCGAGCGCCTTGACGTGTTTCTCGAAATCGAGATCGAAACCTTCAGGCCGCGATGCGCCCTCGATAAACCAGTCGAGAGTCTGAGCCGTGTGTGCCACTTGCTGCGCAACGGTCATCATACCTTCCTGCGGCCGAAACCCGGAGTCGGTCTCATCGAGGACCCGCGTTGAGCGCGCGAAGAATTCCTTGCTGGCAACCAACTGGTTCGCAAAGTCGTAGTGTTGCGGTTTTGGGTCCATCATGAACCGCACTATAGCAGGAGGCGCATAAAGAGAGAATAGCGGCAGATCTCAGCCCTGGGTACTTCTGCCGCCCAGCCATTGCCATCAAGCCCTCAATCACCGCAGACACTCCCCGCAAGCGCATCCAGCATCGGCCTCGACGGTCGCAAGCCGGAAGCCGACTTCTCGTTCCTAATCCGGGCCAACTTCCGGGTGGCCGACCATCCGGGAGCTATCCGGGAGGCTCCACTTTCTATCAGTAGGGCGTTCGCGGTCAAAGTGAGGCCGTTGTTAGTCGATAACATACGCTTTCGTCTAGTAAACAAGCCGGGCTGCCAGCATGAAAAGATTGGTGCGTGTGTTCCC
>PLZX01000250.1 GCA_003152325.1 Bryobacterales bacterium
CGGCCGAAAGCGCGGCCTCTTCGGCACGCCGGGCCAGATCTACTTTGCGGGCCGTCTCGAGGCCTTCGACGTCTTCGGAATAGAGTTCCAGGTCGCCTGCGTGGCTGCCGAGTTCTTCCGGTTCCGGTAAACCGGCGTGCGGGTCTTCCGTGGTGACGGCGGCCAGCTCGATGGCTGATCGGACCAGCAATTCGACGCCTTCGGGCGAAAGATCCGACGTGTAAGACGACCCGGTTTTCTTTCCAATCAGGATGCGCAGTCCGGCGGCCGAGGAGCCGGCCTCCTTCAGGTTCTCGAGCTCGCGCATGCGCACGTTGGCCGTGAACTCTTCGCCCTCGCCGATGGTGCATTCGGCGTCGGACGCGCCTGCCGCGAGCGCCCGCTTGACGATGCCATTCGCCAGGTCGAGCAGGTGATTCTCCGTCAAGCCGTCCCTCCCACGGTCATTTTGTCGATCTTGATGGTGGGGATTCCCACGCCCACCGGCACGCTTTGGCCTTCCTTGCCGCAGACGCCGATGCCTTCGTCCAGCCGCAGATCGTTTCCCACCATGCTGACGTACTTGAGGGCCTCGGGTCCATTGCCGATAAGCGTGGCGTTGCGCACCGGCCGCGTCAGCTTGCCGTCTTCGATCAGATAGCTTTCCGATGCCGAAAAGACAAAGTTGCCGCTGGTGATATCCACCTGGCCGCCGCCGAAATTGACGCAGTACAAGCCGCGCGGCACGGAGCGGATGATGTCCTCGGGTTGGCTCTCACCGGCCAGCATAAACGTGTTGGTCATGCGCGGCATGGGGATATGCGCGTAGCTTTCGCGCCGCCCGCTGCCGGTGGATTCGGTGTGCAGGAGCGTGCTCGAAAGCTTGTCTTGCAGATAGCCGCGCAGCACCCCGTTTTCGATCAGGACATTGCGCTGCGTGGGATGGCCTTCGTCGTCCACGTTCAGCGAGCCCCGGCGGCTGGTCATGGTGCCGTCGTCGATCACGGTGCAGAGCTCGCTGGCCACCTTTTGCCCCATCCGTCCGCTAAAGGCCGAAACACCTTTGCGATTGAAATCGGCTTCCAGGCCATGGCCCACCGCCTCGTGCAGCAGAATGCCGGGCCAGCCGGGACCGAGCACCACCGTCATTTCGCCGGCCGGCGCTTCCACCGCGGCCAGCATGGCGATGGCTTCGCGAGCGGCTTCCTTTGCGAAGTGCTCGGGGGGCTTCTCTTTCAGGAAGTAATCCAATTCGACGCGCCCGCCTCCGCCCGCATGGCCTCGCTGCGGCATGCCGCCGTTCTCCCGCGCCAGCGCGGAAACGCTCAGACGCGACATCGGTTGGCGGTCGAGCGTCAGCACGCCTTCGCTGGTGGCCACCATCACGTGGCGGAGATTGTCGGCGTAGGCGGCTTGCACCTGAAAGATGCGCGGGTCGTATGCGCGGGCCGCGCGATCCGCGCGCTTGACCAGTTCCACGCGCTCCGCAAAAGCCGTCTCCGTGGGCGCCACCAGGACCGGGTAGAGATTGTGAGAGGCTCGCTCGCGGAGGTCGAATTGATCGGTTTTGCTGGGCCCGGAAGCGATGCAGGCTGCCACTTTGGCCGCTTTCTTAACGCGCTCGGGCGTGAGGTTGTCGCTGTACGCATAGCCCGTGCGCTCGCCCGAAATGACGCGGATGCCTACGCCCATGGAGACGCCTTGGGAAGCGCTCTTCACCATGGATTCGTCGAGGCCGATCGAACTCGTGAGCAGATATTCGAAGTAGAGGTCTGCGTAGTCGCCTCCCTGAGAAAGCGCCTCGGCCAGGTACTTCTCAAGGTCCTGGCGAGTGATCTGGAAACGCGAGGCGAAAATGGAGTCGGAAAAACGCATAGTTCTATTCTAGTGGGTATGGGAGGCTGGTTCCGGGGCTGGGAGGGGCGGGCGCCTAGCTTGCGCATCCCATGGCCATACCGACCTTGGCAGCGAGCTCGCAGATTCGCCTATCACTGAGGCGACGCAGGCGGGTTCGCGGCTCAATCAAGCTCTGTTTCCGAACCACCGTGATGTCCTCGGCTCTCGCCGCTGAATCTGTTTGCAGCCCGGTTTCGCCTGCAGTGAGCAAAATGTGGGTCGGAACTTCTTTGTGGATGCTAATAGTCAAGGGGATGACTAAGACTGTATCGGCCCGCTCATGGCGATTTCTAGCGTCGAGTGAGACAATCACCACCGGGCGTCTGCCCTTCTCAGGCGGGTCGACATGGAGTTGGACGAACCAAATTTCGCCCCGAAGCGGGGTGCGCTGTGCCGCTGCCACTCAAGCCGCCTCGTGTGGAAATTCGGTCATCGCAAATTCACTCCATGCGGTCAGTTCTTCCGTTTCCGTGCCGGAAAGCGAGCTGTAGTAGTCGGCTACTGCATGTTCGAGAGCGGCCATTTCCTGCTGGCGCCGGACAGCCTGCAGGATTTCCTCGAGGACTGAGGAAATGGATGAGGCTTGACGCTTCCTGCGCATCGCCTCGAGAAACTGAACCGACTCGTGCGATAGCGAATAGCTCTTCTTGGCTTTTCGATGCTGCTGTTTTGGGAGAGTGGTACGACTCTTCATCCTACCAAATATCCTACCACGGGATAGTCAACCCATTAGCGCCAGCTCGGCTGTAGAAGCGCTCCACACGCTATACTCAAGGTTCCCCGTGTTCCATTCCATCCAAGAGCAGGTTTCGAGCGCGTTCCACGCGCATATCCAGATACGCTACGGCATCGATTTGCCCGTCGCCATCGAACAGCCACGGCAGAGCGACCTGGGCGATATGGCCGTGCCCGCGGCCTTTCAACTCGCCAAACAGTTGCGTCAGGCGCCGCGCAAGATTGCGGCGGAGCTGGTGGAGGAAATCGGCTCGATCCCCGGCGTCGCCGCCATGGAAGTGGCGGGCAACGGCTATATCAATGTCCGTCTGGACCGTGCGGCGTACGCGGCAGCCCTGCTCTCCGGCCGACTGGACGCGCCGCCGGGCGCCGGCGAAAAAATCATCGTCGAACACACTAACATCAACCCCAACAAGGCGGCGCACATCGGCCATCTGCGCAACGCCACCCTGGGCGATACGTTCGTCCGCATGCTGCGTGCGCGCGGCCATCGCGTCGAAGTGCAGAATTACATCGATAATACCGGTGTGCAGGTGGCCGATGTTGTGGTGGGCTTCCACTACCTGCGGCAGAAGACCCCGGCCGATGTGCGCGCCATGCTCGCCGACCCCGCGGTGCGCTTCGACTACTATTGCTGGGATCTTTACGCGTATACCTCCAGCTATTACAAAGATCATCCCGAAGCCATGGAGTGGCGCAAGGCTACTTTGCACGCGATCGAAGCCGGCTCGGGCGAGCTGGCCGAGTTGGCTCACCTGGTGGCCGATGCCATTGTCCAGGCGCACCTCGCCACGATGCTCCGGCTTGACGTGGAGTACGATGTGCTGCCGCGGGAGAGTGAAATTCTCCACTTGGATTTCTGGGCCGCCGCCTTTGAGCTGCTCAAGCAGCGCAAAGCCATTTATTTCGAAAACGAAGGCAAGCACGCCGGCTGTTGGGTGATGCCGGGCCTCTCGGAAGACGGCAAAGTCATCGTTCGTTCCGACGGCACCGTGGTCTATACCGGCAAGGACATCGCCTATCAGCTTTGGAAGTTCGGCCTGTTGGGCAAGGACTTCTACTACAAGCCATTTCACACTTACGCGGATGGCCGAGTCCTGTGGGTCACCACCGATGAGCCGGTCGAATCGGGGCAGGAGTTCGGACACGGCGCGCGGGTGTATAACGTCATCGACACCCGCCAATCCTATTTACAGGATGTAGTGGTCGCGGGGCTTCGCGGACTGGGATACGACCAACAGGCCGATCGTTCCGTGCACTTCAATTATGAGATGGTGGCGCTTTCGCCGCGCTGCTGCGCCGATCTGAAGATTCCCCTTTCCGAGGAAGACAAAAAGCGGTCCTACGTGGAAGTCTCCGGGCGCAAGGGCTTGGGCGTGAAGGCAGACGACCTGATCGACAACCTCATCGAAAAGGCCCTCGGCGAAGTGGCTTCGCGCCACGGTGAAAATAGCGCGGAAGACAACCTCCGCGTTGCCACGCAGATCGCCATCGCCGCGCTGCGCTATTTTCTGCTGAAGTTCACCCGCAACACCGTCATCGCTTTCGACCTGCAGGAAGCCCTCAGCTTCGAAGGCGAGACCGGCCCCTACGTGCAGTATTCGGCCGTCCGCGCACGCGGCATTCTACGCAAGCTGGAAGAGCGCGGCGAAGCCATCCCCAATTTCCAGGCGGAGCTGAATGCCGAAGCGCTGGGCCGCCAGCTCCAATTGGAAGATTTTTGGCAAGTGCTGCTGGCAGCGTCGAAGGCCGACGCCGCCGTAGAGAATGCCGTAGCGGCTGGCGAGCCGGCGCACGTGGCGCGTTACGCCTTCCAACTGGCGCAAGCGTTCAGCAACTTCTATCAGAAGTACACCATCATTCACGAAGAGAATCGCGAGAAGAAGGTTTTCCTGCTCTGGATGACCGATTTCTTCCGCCGTCAACTGGAACGGACGGCGGGGCTATTGGGGATTGAGATTCCGGGGTATATGTAGGATCAGCCAGTCACTGCGCGCCAGCACAACTGGCCGCCCATCGACACTAGCCATAGCGACAGCGCCACGCGCAACGGACGGGGCGGAAGAACCGAGAGCAGTTGCGCGCCCACCAACGCTCCAAGCACGCCCCCGGCCGCGAGTTTGAGCGCCAGCGCTCCATGGTAGTTCCCCATGCCGAGGCTGATGCCGCCTCCGCCGAGCGAGAGGCCAAGACCGAAAAGCACATCAGTGCCGACTACTTGCGCGGTGGAGATCTGCGTCAGCGTCATCAGCACCAGAGAGCCGATAGCGCCGGCACCGGCCGAGGAGAATCCGACCTCGGCGCCAATGGGAATCGCAAGCCAAGGCAGCCAGCGCGTGCGGTCTTGCGCGGGCGCAGTGGGACGGGGCGCGAACAGGCGGTAGAGATTCACGCCCGCCATCAAAATAATGGTGGCGCCCAGGATGGCGAACAACGGGCCGCGATGTTGCCCCGCACTCAAACGCGCGAGCAGGTAAGAGCCGGCCAGCACGCCCGGCACACCTCCGGCCAGCAGCAGACACAGGATTCGGAAATTCACCTGCTTGCGCGCGATGTAGATGGGAGCGGCTACCAGCTTGACGATGGCCGTGAAGATCAGCGCGGTGCCGACGCTCTCCGCGGGCGCAACGCCCAAAAACAGGGCCAGCGCCGGCGCGGTGACGGAGCCGCCGCCCACACCGGTGAGCCCAATGAGCACGGCGATCACGAATCCCAGAAGATATTCCATGACAGCTCAGCCTTGAATGTGAATGCCGCATTCGAGCTTCTTGCCCGACCAGCGGCCCGAACGTGGATCATCCGCATCGAGCGGCAATGAGGTACACGGCCGGCATCCGATGCTGGTATAGCCTTCGTCGTAAAGCGGCAGCTTCGGGATGTCGTGCTGCTTCATGTATTGCCAGACGTCGCGCGTGGTCCATTCCGCCAGCGGGCTGATCTTGCGCAGCAGTTTGCCCGAGGGCAGCTTGAAATCGGCGGCAGGCTCGAGATTAGCGCGCGATTTCGATTGCTCGCGCCGCAGACCCGTGAACCAGGTGTTGTAGCCTTCGAGCGCCGCGAACAGCGGCTCCACTTTGCGCATGCCGCAGCAGCGGTCGGGAGCCGTCTGGTATAGGATGCCGAACTGCGACTCCTGTTGGGCGACGGTGATCTGGGGTGTGAGGGTGACCAGGTTCAGATTCCATTGCGCCGTGAGCTGGTCGCGGTAGGCGAGGGTTTCCGGAAAGTGGTAGCCCGTATCGAGGAACAACACCGGGATGTGCGGACGGCGCGCGGCCAGGAAATGCACCAGGATCACGCATTCCGACTGAAAACTGGAGGTGACACATTCCGGCGCAGGGCCGGCCGCGAGCGCTTCGTCAATCCATCGATGGGCTTCGGCGATGGCGTGATCCATGATCAAATGCCTCCTCCCGTGGAAACGGTGTCGTGCGAAACCAGGACCCCCCGTTGTTCGAGGTCGCGCAGAATGGCGGCGACATCGCGTCGCAGCGCGGACGGCGTCACCAGAATCGCGAGCATTCCCGCGCTTTTGAGAGCGGTGGCGGCGGACCGGCTCGCGGCCACGCCGACCGAGCACCCGTGGTCGAACAGAGCGCGCTCCAGCGCCGCGGCCAGCCCGGCGGTTTCGGTTTCGATCACCGCGCCGCCGTGTCCCCAGCGAGCGATGCGCTCGGCCGTGGTTACCGGCCCGGAGCCGCGCCTGGCGGCCACCGGTTGGTGGATCATCCCCGCGCCGACCGTGGCGTTGGTTTCGGGATCGATCAGGACGAAGCTGCCGGTGATGCGATTGCGTTCGTAGGAATCGAAGAACAGTGGCTTGGTGGTGACGATTTCCACTACGCCAATCGCATTCATTTCGAGCGTCTGTGCAGGCTCGGCGTCCAGCGTGTGGATGTCAACGCGATGGCGGATGGTCACCTCCGCGGAGACCAATTGGGTGGTGTGCTTCAGCAGATAACGGCGGCGGCCGTCCAGGGGGCGCGCGTCCATCCAGACCAGGTGCGTTTCGAAACGGCTGGCCGCATGCGGACGTTCGGAGCCCGCGAACAGCATATCTCCACGGCTGATGTCGAGCGCATCTTCGAGCTCCAGCGTGACCGGCATCGGGGCGAAGGCTTCGTCCAGATCGCCATCGAAGGTCGAGATCCGCTTGACGCGCGACTGCCGGCCGGAGGGAAGCGCCGTGACCATGTCGCCCGGATGAATGGTGCCCGAGGCCACTTGGCCGGCGTAGCCGCGGAAAGAACGATCTGGCCGGGAGACGCGCTGCACCGGCATACGGAATCCAGTGCCGGCCTGCCAGCCGCCGGTCTCCACCGTTTCCAAGTGCTCTAGCAGACTCGGACCCTCGAACCAGGGCATCTGGACGCTGGGTGTGACGACGTTGTCGCCGGCCTTCGCGCTGATGGGCAGGTAATACGTCGCGGGAGCGCCCAGTTTCGCCAGGAACCCGGTAAACTCATCGCGTATGCGTTCGAAGGTTGCCCGGTCATAACCGGCCAGATCCATCTTGTTGACGGCCACCACGAAGCGCGGAATTCCCAGCAGCGAGCAGATGAACGCGTGGCGGCGCGACTGCGGCAGCACGCCTTGCTGCGCATCGATCAGCAGAATGGCCAGGTCCGCGGTGGAAGCGCCGGTGGCCATGTTGCGGGTGTACTGCTCGTGGCCCGGTGTGTCGGCGACGATGAACTTGCGCCGCGCCGTGGCGAAATAGCGGTAGGCTACATCGATGGTGATTCCCTGCTCGCGCTCCGCGCGCAGGCCGTCGGTGAGCAGCGAGAGATCCACATCGCCGGCCGCGCGGTTGCGCGTGGCCTTGGCCGCGGCCTGCACTTGGTCTTCGAACACGTTGCGCGAGTCGTAGAGAAGCCGGCCGATCAAGGTGCTCTTGCCATCGTCCACGCTGCCGCAAGTGAGAAAACGCAGCAGGTCTTTTTTGCCGTCACGGGCGAGGTACTGTTCGAAAGAGGGTTCCACCAAAGCGCGGGTGGCCATCAGAAGTACCCTTCGCGTTTTTTGATTTCCATGGAGCCATCCTGGTCGAAATCGATCACCCGGTTTTCGCGCTCAGAGCGCCGCGCCGCGATCAGCTCTTCGATGATCTTGGGAACCGTGTCGGCATCGGAGCGGATTGCGCCGGTGCACGGGCTGCAACCGAGCGAGCGCATGCGGCACCGCACCATGCGCGGCTTTTCTCCCGGCAGCATGGGGATGAACGGCTGCTCCACCGGAATCAGAGTCTCGCCGCGGACCAACATGAGCCGCTCCTTGGCGAAGTACAGCGGAACGATAGGGATGTTGTCCGCGTGGATGTAGTGCCAGACGTCCAGCTCGGTCCAGTTGGAAAGCGGAAAAACGCGGATACTCTCGCCCGGTCCGATGCGGCCATTAAAGAGATTCCAAAGCTCGGGCCGCTGGTTCTTCGGGTCCCATTGCCCGTGCGCATCGCGGAATGAGTAGATGCGCTCCTTGGCGCGCGAGCGCTCCTCGTCGCGCCGAGCCCCGCCGATGGCTGCATCGAAGCCGCCCGCTTTCAGCGCGTCGAGCAGCGCCTGCGTCTTCAGCAGACCGCAGCAGCGCTGCGTGCCGATTCGGAACGGCTGCGCCCCATCCTCCAAAGCCTGGCGGTTGGAGTGAACAATCAGCCGGGCCCCGATCCGCGCGGTGTAGGAGTCGCGAAATTCGATCATCTCGCGGAACTTGTAGCCGGTGTCGACGTGCAGCAGCGGAAACGGGATGGGCCCCGGATGGAACGCTTTCTGCGCCAGCCGCAGCAGGACCGAAGAATCCTTGCCGATCGAGTAGAGCATCACCGGCCGCTGAAACTCGCTGGCCACTTCGCGGAGGATGTGGATGCTCTCGGCTTCCAGCGCCTGGAGGTGACTCAGGGTCTGCATCATGGCTGAGATTCCAGTGTACATCACATTGCCTATAGACAATAGGGTAATTATCGGGTATGCTTTCTGTATGGTGCTGAGTTGTTGTTGCCGCTACGCGAATTAATTCCTTGTTTTTAAATCATTACAGATAATTTAGGAGAAACTGCATGAAGAGCTGGCGCAATCTTTTTCTCATGGCGGTCCTGGCGAGTGCAGCCTGGGCGCAAACCGATTCGGGCCTGTTTGGAATTGTGAAAGATCAGACCGGCGGCGGCCTGCCTGGGGCAGTCGTCACCATTCAAAATGTGGAGACCGGCAGCCTTCGCAAGCTGGTGACAGATCCCGCGGGACGCTACGCTGCACCGTCTCTGGCCGTCAGCCATTACGAAGTGCGCGCGGAAAAGCCCGGTTTTGCGCCTCAAACCAAGACGGGAATCTACCTGGTAGTGGGGCAGGAGGCCACCGTCGAGCTGAGCCTGCAAGTTGGAGAGTTGAACCAGCAGGTCCAGGTAGTGGAAACGGTGGCGGCCGTGAACCTTTCCACTTCCTCGACGGCTGGGCTGGTTGGAGAGCGGGAAGTGAAGGAACTGCCTCTGAACGGCCGGAGCTACGATGCGCTGTTGAGTCTGAACCCCGGGGTCGTGAACTACAGCTCGGAGCGATCCGGCGGCATCGGCACATCGAATTCGGCCGTGGGGAACATGTTCGCCGTGTCGGGGCGGCGGCCGCAGGAGAATCTGTTCCTGCTGAACGGCATCGAGTACACCGGCGCGTCGGAGATCAATGCGACACCGGGCGGCGCCAGCGGGCAGTTGCTGGGCGTGGAAGCCGTGCGTGAGTTCAACGTGGTCAGCGAGAACTACGGAGCGCAGTACGGCAAGCGACCCGGCGCGCAAATCAGCATCGTGACCGCCTCCGGGGCCAATCAGCCGCACGGCAGCGTTTATGAGTTTCTTCGCAACAGCGGGCTGGACGCGAGAAATTTTTTCGATTTCGGCGAAATCCCGCAGTTTCAGCGGAATGAATTTGGCGCGTCGGCGGGCGCCGCAATCCAGCGCGACAAAACCTTCGTATTTGGAAACTACGAAGGCTTCCGCCAACACCTGGGATTGAGCGACGTCACTCTGGTGCCGGATCACAATGCGCGGGCCGGATATCTGCCGGACTCGAGCGGCGCGCTCAGTTACGTGGGAGTGTCGCCGGGCGCCCGCCCGCTGCTGGCACTGTGGCCGCTGCAGAATGGACCGGGTCTGGGCGGGGGCATCGGCGAAGCCTTCAGCCATCCTCTGCAAACCATCCGCGAAGATTTCGGCACGGCCCGGCTGGACCACAATTTCGCGGACAACGACAGCCTCTTCGGCGTCTATACGGTGGACGACAGCCAGGACCACACACCCTCGGCGAATCCGCTCAGCCTGGTGTTCGAAGCGCTGCGCGAACAGGTTGCCAGCCTGCAGGAGACGCACGTCCTCTCGGCCAACGCGCTGAACTCGGCGCGCGTGGGCTATTCTCGAGCGTCGTACTTCTTTACGGGGCAGACGCCCGCAAACATCCCGGGCTGGGTGCAAGGCGCTCCCATCGGGACGGTGGTCATCGGTGGAGGCACTGCGCTGAACGGCGCCTCCCAAATCACGGCGGCCGGAACGAACGCAGGCAGCAATCTCTCCGCCGCCCGAAATCTCTTCACTTATGAGGACCACGTCAGCCTGACACATGGGATTCATCGGCTGGAAGCCGGCGTCTGGGTACAGCGCATTCAGAACAATGACAACCTGGCGCAGAACCAGTACGGGCAGGCGTCGTTCGGCAGCCTGACCAGTTTCCTGCAGGGCACGGTGGGCACCTTCACGGTGGTGCCGGCGTCGACCTTGCTTGGCTGGCGCTCACTCGAGGCCGCGGAGTACGTTCAGGATTCCTTTCGTCTGGGGAAGCGCCTGGAAGTATCGGCGGGGTTGCGCGTGGAGCACTCCGATGGAATGCACGAAGCGCATGGCCGTGCCGCGAACTATGGGTTCGATTCCAATAGCGTCATTCAAACTCAGCCGGCCGTGAGCGATTCGGTCTTCACGGTGAATCAGGGAAAGTTCCTGCCGGAGCCGCGCGTGGCGCTGGCGTGGGATCCGCTCGGGCGCGGCAGGACGGTGATCCATACGGGGTTTGGCATCTATCACGCGCAATTGGATTCGTTGAGCTACCGGCTCGACCAGAACGGTCCATTCAACACCACAATTTCGCTTAAGAATATTTCGTTGAACGGCCTCAGTATTGTGCCGGGCTCCGCGCCGCCTTCGGGCAGCCTGGTATCGCCGAGCGGCATTCAACCAGACGCCCGGATCCCCACGGTGTTGTCGTACACCTTTAAGGTGGAGCAGGAAGTGGCGCCCACCTGGAGTGTCAGCGCCGGGTACACCGGCTCGCGCGGATACCATGAGATCCTCTCCATCGATGCGAACCTGCCGGCTTCGACCATCTGCCCCGCATCTGCTTGCCCGGCCAGTCTGGCCGCGGGCACCATCTACATTGCGGCCGGTACACCGCTGGCGAATCCCAAGGTGGCGAATACCACCACGTGGTGGTCGAGCGGGCACAGCAGTTACAACGCCTTCCAAATCGACGTGAATCATCATTTGGCGCGGGGCCTCCAGATTCGCGGGGCGTACACGCTCGCCAAGAGCCTGGACGATGGCACGGCATGGAACAGCAGCGTGGGCGCCAACGCTCCCGGCTTCGTGATGTATCCGCCGAATCCCAGGCTCGATTGGGGACCGTCCACCTACGACGTGCGCAACGCCCTGTCAATTCACGGCCTGTGGGAACTGCTGCTGGGGCGCCGGCGCGGAACGGCGCGCAGACTCTTCGACGGCTGGAGCTTGAGCGGCATCGCCACGGTGCAATCGGGCTTCCCGTTCACGCCGCAGTTGGGTTATAACCCGTCGAACGACGGCGACAGCCGCAACGCCGTGCGGCCCTCGTGGAATCCGGCGTTTCATGGGTCCGTGATTGAAGGCAACCCGGGCCAATATTTCAATCCGTCTGCGTTTCTGGCGCCGGTCAACGGCACCTACGGCAATGTTGGGCGGGATACGCTGGTGGGGCCAGGCACCCACACCGTCGATTTATCGGCGGTGAAGATCACGCCACTCACCGAAAGGCTCAAGCTGCAGTTCCGAGCCGAGGTTTTCAACGTGCTGAATCACGCCAACTTTGCGACGCCCAACACCGTGGTTTTTTCCTCGGCATCGACCGCGCCTTCGGTGACGGCGGGATTGATCACGGCCACCTCGACCGCATCGCGGCAGATTCAGTTTGGCTTGAAAGCCATCTGGTGACGGGGGTGCGAGCAACACGGCCAGCCTGCTCTTTGATGGCGAGGTAAACCAATCGATCCAGGCTCATTGTGAGCACGCTCATTTTTCTCTTGACAAGCAGGGCCGGGTCGGATTACTTTATGAGCATGCTCACTTTGCGAGGCCAGCAGGTCCTGTGAGGATTACGGCCGAAGCGAAGTCCGACACCCGGCGGCGCATTCTGCACGCCGCCACGAGCCTTTTCGTGAGTGACGGCTGGCGGAACGCTACCACCCGCGGCATTGCCACGGCAGCCGGGATCGCCACCGGGACGCTGTTCAATTACTTTCCCACCAAGGAAGCCATCGCCGCCGCTCTTATGACCGAGGCCCTGGAACGCGCGGGTGAGGAGTTTCGCGCGGGCCGCAACGAGGAGAATTCTCTGGAAGGCGACCTCTTCTCGTTCATCTGGTCCGGGCTCCGCAGCCTCCGCGAGTTTCGCAAATTCCTCGCGCCGGCCTCCGAAACTGTCTTCAGTCCGCTCGCGCGCCAATCTCCCGAGAGCCCCGGCGATGCCATCCGCATCGATCATCTGGAACTGGTGGGAGGGATCGTCGCCTCTCACGGCTTTCCTGCTTCTCTGCCTGCCGTGACCGTGCAACTCTATTGGACTCTCTATCTGGGCGTTTTCGCATACTGGGCAGCCGACGATTCACCCGGCCAGGAAGACACCCTGGCCCTGCTGGATCAGTCGCTCAAGCTGTTTGTCGCATTTCTAGGCATAGACCAGGGAAGGGGAACATATGGACGTCAATCTCAGTGAATTAATGGCTGCGCTTCCCGAGGACGATCCCTCGTCCGCCGCGAACGCCGATTGGGCGCAGGAACAACTCCGGGAGATTCTCGCCGATCTCGCGCAGCGCCCGGCGCCGGTCGGCTCGCTTCATCGGCTGTGGACACTCTCGGAACTCTCCGCGCAGATCGCCCTGGCCTACCTGGCACTCTGGATTCGCCGGTGGTTCAGCGATGCCGAGGCATCCAAGCGGCGCCTGATGGAGACGAACCTGCGCGTGGCTTTGAAGACCTTCCATCGGCTGGGCTACCTGCGCGGCGCCATGACGAAACTCGGCCAGGCCGCGGGCAACCTGCCGGGTATCCTTCCCGATCAGGTGGCCGATATCCTGGACCGCCTCCACTTCGAGGCCCCGCCGATGCACTACCCACTGATCCGCGAGGTGGTACGCAATGAGTTCGGCAAGGAATCCGAAGAACTGTTTCTCAGCTTCGAGAAAGAGGCCTTCGCCGCCGCATCGCTCGGCCAGGTCCACCGCGCCCGGCTGAAATCGGGCGAGCCCGTCGCCGTTAAGATTCAGTACCCGGGTATTGCGCGAACCATCGATGCCGATTTTCGAAATCTCTCCGCGCTGCTCCTCCCTCTGCGGCTCGGCAAGGACTGGGAATCGGTCAAGGCGCAGTTCGAAGAAGTCCGCCGTATGCTCAACCAGGAAGTCGATTATCTCCAGGAAGCCGAATCGACACGCCTCGCCCGCGAACTCTTCGGGCCCGAGGATGGCATAGTTGTGCCGCAGGTCTACCCCGAGTATT
>PLZX01000243.1 GCA_003152325.1 Bryobacterales bacterium
CAGGCCTCGAAACTTGCTCCCGGCTTTTTTGGCCACGACGGCTTCCCAATCGTTGACGCGCCGGAAAATATCGATGATTGCGACCAGAACTTCGGTCTGGCGATTCGGCTGACTTTGACTACCATATCAGATCGATTGCGGATTGGCAAGCGCCTGCCCGACTAAAGTGACGTGCCCGGCCGCTCCCACCGCACCGTGCGGGTAGGGAAGGGAATCTCGATACCTTCTTCGCGGAACCGGCGCGCCAGCCGCTTGCGCAACTCATTGCGCACGCTGAACTGGTCGGCGAACTCCGCCACCTGGAAATTTACGGTGAACAGGAGGGCTGATTCGCCGAAGCCCGGGTCGAATGCCACCGAGGGCCCCGGATCGGCCAGCATGCCGGCGATTTCTCCCGCGCCCTGGCGCGCGGTTTCGAGCAGCACCCGCTCGATGTGGTCGGGATCGCTCGCGTAGCTCACCCCCACCTGCAGCGACGCCGACATCTGGCGGGCGGGCAAATGGTAATTCGTCACGATGGCCTGCGCCAGCTTGTTGTTCGGCACCAGGATCATATTGTTGGCTAGCGCCCGCATGGTGGTGGCGCGCCATCCGATATCGGTGACGTAACCCTCCTCGCCCGTGTTCAGCTTGATGTAATCGCCCAGCCGGATCTGCCCGGCCATCGCCACGTAGACTCCTGCGAAGAGGTTGGACAGCGTGTCCTGCAAAGCCAGTGCGACTGCCAGACCCCCGACGCCCAGGGCCGTCAGGATGGGCGTTACCTCCAGGTTGAAAGCGTTCCTGAGCAGCAGCAGCAGCCCGAGGATCAGCACCGTCACCTTCGCCAGGCTTTCGCTCAGCGTGGTCACCGGCAGCGCGCCCGGCACCTGGTCCCCATAGTTCCGCACCAACTCTCCCGCCACGCGCATAAACATGATGGTCAGCGAGAAAATCCAGAGTGCCAGCAGCCCCCGCGTCGCCCATCCCGTGTACTTCACCGGCAGGTCGGAGAATTGCAGAGCGATGTGCACCCCCAGGATCACGCACCAGATCAGCATGGGACCGCGCAGCGCGTCGGACAGAACGCGGCCGGCACGGCTCTGCTTGCGCGCAGCGAAGGCGCGCAACGCCCGCAGCATGGCCGCGCGGATCAGCCACCCGATGGCAAACGTGGCGGCGAAGATCACTACCGGCCACACCACTTCCATCGGATTGTTTTCGAACAGTCGCCGCAGGTTTTGCATGCCGTTTCCTTACTCAGATTCGCACAAAACAAATGGCCTGCACGCGCCAACCCGGCGATTCGTCAATAAATTGTGCGGCTCAGTGTGTCCCTGATCGGGCTGTTGATGGCCGGCTGCCTTCTGGCGGACGACCCTGCGGCCTGGGAATTGTACGAACAGGGACGCGCTGCCGAAAAGGCCGGCCACATGAGTCAGGCCTACCTGCTGTATTCCCAAGCCGCCGCCCTGGACCCCAAAAATCGGTCGTATTGGCTGCGCAGTCAGACCGTGCGTTCGCGCGCGGCCATGGAGGCCAAACCTCAACCCAACATTCCCCAACCCGCCGAGCTCGATAAGGAACTGCAGGAGTTCACCGAAGCGCCGCACTTCGATGAGCCCTCGCCGCAGGTTCTGGCCGACGCCAGGCGTCCCTTGCCGCCCACCGAATTGGCCGCTACCGCCGGCCGCAAGAGCCTCGACCTACTCGGCGACCGCCAGGAGCTGTTTGAAAAAATGGCGAAAGAGTGGGGTCTCGATTGCGTCTTCGATTCGGATTTCGACAAGAAGAGCCCCATCCGCTTCCGCCTGGACGACGCCGATTACCGCGACGCGCTGCACGCCCTGGAGGCCGCTACCGGCTCTTTTATCGTTCCCTTGAGCGACAAGCTCTTCATGGTGGTGCAAGACACGGTCCAGAAACGCACCGCGGTAGAGCCCACCGTCACGGTGTTGGTGAGAGTTCCCGAAGCCGTGACACAGCAGGATTTCACTGAGATCATCCGCGACGTGCAGCAGGCCATGGCCATCGAGAAGCTCTACTGGCAAACCTCCACCAACACCGTGGTGATGCGCGACCGCATTTCGAAAGTGCTGCCGGCGCAGGCGCTCTTCGAGGAGTTGGCCCGGCCGCGCGCGGAAGTCGCCATCGAGATGCGGTTTCTGGAAGTGAGCCGAAACGACATGGTGACCTACGGCATCAACTTCCCGTCGGTCTTCTCGGTCAACGCCCTGACCACCGCCTTCAACAACCTCACGTCGCTTCCCACCAGCATCTCCGGACTGCTCAGTTTCGGCGCGGGCAAGACGCTGATTGGCATCGGTATCACCAACGCCTCGATGGTGGCTCAGATGTCGCAATCCTCCGGCAATCTGCTGCTTGATAGCGTGATCCGCTCCGTGAGCGGGCAGAAGGCCACCATGCACGTGGGAGAGCGGTATCCCATCGTCACCGCCGGCTACGGCACCACCGCCACTGTTGCGGCGGGCTCCTACACGCCGCCTCCCTCCTTCACTTTCGAAGATTTAGGATTGAACTTGACTCTGACGCCGCTGGTGCATGACAGCGAGGAAGTCTCGCTCGATATCGACGCGGAGTTCAAGGTCTTGACTGGTCAATCGATCAACGGCCTTCCGGTGATCTCAAGCCGCGCGATCAAGGAAGACGTCCGGCTCAAATTCGGAGAGTGGGCGGTGGTAGCAGGCCTGTTGAACAATCAGGAGGGTCACACTATTGCGGGACTGGCCGGTCTTGCCCGCATACCAGGCTTGGGGCCGCTCACCAGTACGCATGAGCGCGACCGGTCGGGCGACCAGGTGCTGGTGCTGCTGAAGCCCATCCTTCTGACGCTGCCTCCGGGCGATGGCGGCTCACGCATGTTTCGTACCGGGTCCGATAGCCGGCCCCTCACGGTCTTCTAGCGCTGCCTGCTATCGTGAAAAGCAATGTCCCGGATGATCGCGGAAGTCTGCCAACAACCGGAAGCCTTGGAGCGGACACTGGCGGGGGCGATTCGCCGCGCCGATGCTTTTCGGAAACTCCTCGCCAAGCGAAAGCCCCGCCTGGTGGTGCTGGTAGCGCGTGGCACCTCCGATAACGCCGCGCTTTTTGGCCGCTACCTCATTGAGATCACCACCGGCATCCCGGTTTCCCTCGCCGCGCCTTCCATCTCCACTCTCTACGAAGCGCGGTTGGATTACCGCGACAGCCTGGTGGTGGCGCTCTCGCAATCCGGCGAGTCCACCGATACCAACCTGGTGCTGGAGCGCGCCCGCGCGCAGGGAGCGCTCACCCTGGGGATCACCAACGAACGCTCCAGCACGCTGGCCAAGCTCGCCGAGCACGTCTTCCTGGTGCGCGCCGGCAAAGAAAAAAGCGTGGCCGCCACCAAAACCTATACCGGCCAGTTGCTCCTCCTCTACCTGCTGGCTTACGCCTTGGGTGGAGGTGTTCGCTTTTCCGACCTGCAACGCATTCCCGAGGCCGTCGAGGCCGCGCTGGGACTGGCGCCGGAAATCGAAGCGCTCTCCGAACGCTACCGCTTCATGCGTCACGCCGTCGTGGTGGGCCGCGGTCTGAATTACGCCAACGCCTTCGAGTTTGGGCTGAAACTCATGGAGACTTGCTACGTGGTGGCCGAGCGGTTTTCTTCCGCCGACTTCCTGCACGGCCCCATCGCGCTGGTCGAGCCCAGCTTCCCGGTCTTCGCATTCGCGCCGCCGGACCGCACGTGGCCGTCGATCCTCGAAACCCTCAAGAAACTACAGCACCTGCGCGCGGAGATCGTGACCATCACGGATTCCGGAAACCGCGAGGCGCCCGACCACGCCACCCGTGTGATCCGGCTGCCACGCCGCCTGAAGGAAGCGCTCACTCCCATTCCCTACATTGTGCCGGGGCAACTTTTCGCCGGGTACCTGGCCGCCCAAAAAGGTCTGGACCCCGACAGCCCGCGCACACTCCACAAGGTAACCCTCACGCTGTGATGATTGCCGACTCAGAGGCCGGCGTTCCCTAGCCGCCCTTGCGGCTCGAGTACTTGTTCAGCTCTTCCATCACTCTTCCGGCGGCCGCCGGAGGCTTGGCGCCGCTGCCCAGAATCTGCTTCAAGGTCCAACGCTGGCCGTACATGGCCTGGTTCTCGTCGATGTCGTTGCGCAGCGTCGCGCCATCGAGCGACACCCCCGCGAAGATCCCCCGCGAGCGCGACCAGGAAAGAATCTCGGCCGTCATCAGCGCGTCGGTTTGCGCCGTGGCATTGCGGCCTATCGGTCCCGCGGCCGCCGTCGCCTGCACCCCAATGGTGAACTTGCTGGTTTCGAGACGTTTCATTCCCCGCTCGTTCATCACCAGCAGGATCACGTCGGTGGCGGCCACTCCAATCTGCAGGCCAAAGCTTCCGCCTTCGACGCGCACGGCCGCCGGCGGTCCCCATCCTTGTCCGGCCGCGGTGCGGCACATGACAAAGCCGCGGCCATATTTCGCTCCCACCACAAACGCCGCCTGTTTCAAGCTGGGCACCAGGATGATGCACTGCGATTTGTTCAACAGGTCCTGCGGGATGGCCTTGTCGGGAGTTGTCATCACTTCGGAGAACAGGCTGGCGGCATCGTCCAGCCTTTCATCGGTTTTGCTCTTTTCGTCTTTCGCGGTAATGGGCGCCGATGCCAGTGCCATCGTAAGCGTGATCGTGAGCCAGCGCATACCTTCATCGTATCGCCATCGCTCGACGCCATTCGTCCTGTATCGTACGTTGCACCGCCTACTCCGCGCGCAGGGCCGCCGCCGGATTGAGCCGGCTTGCCCGCCGCATCGGCAGATAGGCAGCCATCAGCGTCACCACAAGAAAGAACGCCACCACCAGGACATACATCCACGGCGAGCCCTTCACCGCGGTGCTCGAAAGCGCACGAACCGTATCGCGGGTCGCGAGCCCCAGGCCCAAACCGCAGGCCAGGCCCGCCACCACCCAGGCAGTGGTCGATCCCAGAATGGTCCGCACGATGGCGCCCCGGCCGGCCCCCAACGCGATGCGGATCGCAATCTCGCCGGTCCGTTGCGAAACCAGGCAGGCGATCACGCTGTACATCCCGGCCGCGGCCATGGCCACCGCCAGCAGCGCGAAGGCGCCGATCAGAAAAGCATCGAATCGCGGCCCGGCCAGCGAGTCCGCAATCGCTTCGTCCATCGTCTGAACCCCAAACACGGCCTGCTCGGAGTTGGCGGAGCCAATCGCCGCCTTCACCTGTTTGAGCAATTGCCCCGGCGGGAGTTGCGAACGCACCACCAGGTAGGCGTTCGCCCAGGAAAGTTGCAGCGACGATAGATAGACTTCCGGAAACGGCGCAGAATGCAGGCCGCGCGTCCGCACGTTGCCGCACATCCCGACGATCGTGATCGGCGTTCCAGGCTCATACAACTGCCTGCCGACCACGTCCGCCCCGAGCCCGAACCGCCGCGCGTATTCCCGGTTCACGATCGCCACTGTGACCCCCTGCCCCGCGTCGTCGCGGCGAAACGCTCGCCCGGCCAGAATCGGAATGCCCAGCGCGCGGAAGTAATCCATGCTCACCAGGTGGTTGTCCCCAATCACACTCTTGAGCTTGCCGGTTTCGTCCGTAACCCCGACGATTTCGCTGGGGCCTCCTCGCGCCGGACGCAGCGGCGGACCCGTCACCGTGGCTGCCGCATCCACTCCCGGAATCGCGGCGATCCGGTCGAGGTAACCCTGAAACACCACGCCCGCCGCCCGATCGACCGCATTCTGATGCCGCCCCGGCAATTTCAACTGCATCGCCAGCACGTGGTTCGGATCGAAACCCATGGGCGTCGAAATCAGCGTCCACAGATTCTGCGCCACCAGGCCGGCGCCGCATAGCAAGAACGTGGAGAGCGCCGCTTCGATGGCAATCATGACGTGCCGCCAGCGGTTTCCCTCGCCTGTCGTGGTGCGAGTGTTGAGACTGGGCCCCGGCGCACATCGGCTACCCTTTACCTCCGGCACGATGGCGAACAGGAGCGCCGAAAGAAGCGAGATCCCCAGCGTGAAGCCAACCGCGCGCGCGTCCAGATGGGCCGAAGCCAGAAGCGGACTGCGTACCGGCAGCCATCGCACCAGGATGCGCGCGATCCACGCGGCTGCCAGCAGCCCGGCCGCGCCGCCGCAGACCGCCAGCACCAGCCCTTCCAGAAGAAACTGCCGGATCAGACGCAGCCGGTTCGCGCCCAGCGCCGAGCGGATCGCCACTTCCCGCCCACGCCGCATCGCGCGCGCCAACTGCAGTTGGGCCGCATTGGCGCACGCAATCAACAGCAATACGCCGACGCCTCCGAGCAGCATCCACAGTAGCGAGCGCTGTGTTCCTACGATGGCGTCGCGTAGGGGGAGCGGTACGAAAACCAAACTGCCCGGTCCGCCATCGCGACTGCGATAGGCCTTGGGATGGTCGCTCACAATCGCGCTTCCCACGCTCTGTAGATCGGCCTTGGCTTGTTCCAGCGTAACGCCCGGCCGCATCCGGCCAATCACGCGACCCGGTATGCCGTGCCCGCTGGCACTCGAAGCCAGAGGCATCCCCGGCTCCAGTGGATACGCCACATAGATGTCCACCGGCTCCGCAATCCGCAGCGTCGGATAATCGAAATGGAAACTCGGCGGAAGCACGCCCACCACCTCCGCGGATTGAGCGTCCAACCGAAGCGTGCGTCCCACAATCCCGGGGTCCGCGCCCATTCTCGACCGCCAGAAAGCGTCCGTGAGGATGACCGAAGGCGTCCGCCCCGGCTGATTATCTTCCTCCAGAAACGTTCTGCCCCGAGCCGGATAAACTCCCAGCAGCGGCAGGAAAGACACCGTCACGCGCGCCGCGAAGACCCGCGCCGGCTCGCCGGTCCCGGTGAGTTGCATGTCCAGGTGCTCGGCAAAAGCCACCTGTTCCAGCGTGCGCGTTCGCGCACGAAGTTCGACAAATTCGGCAACACTGGGGATCCAGCCGCTGCCCTCCATAATCGTGACTAGCCGCCCCGGGTCGCGATACGGCAGCGGGTCGAGGAACGCGGCCTTGAGCAGCGTGAAGATCGCCGCATTGCCGCCGATCCCCAGAGCTAGGTCTTTGACCGTGTGAAAGGT